>JAIUOM010000073.1 GCA_020161215.1 Pseudomonadota bacterium | reverse complement strand
TCACCGTGGCTTCTTGCGTCAGATCGCCTTCGGCAACGGTCTGCAGTTCGTTCATCAGGCGCAAAATGGCCGCCTGGTTGGCGTCGTTGACCCGCTTGCCTTCCTGTTGCTGGTGCTCCGCGGTCTGGCGCTGTTGTTCGGCCATGGCGTGACGATGGCGGCTTTCGCGCAGTTGCACGTAGGCCAGGCCCACCGCCGACAGCAAGGCCACCACGGCCGGCGCCAGCAGCAACAGCAAGTTGGTCAGGCTGAGGCCGGTCTCGGAAGACAGACGGGTCTGCAGGGCTTCCAAATCTTTACGCAGCGGCTCGCTGTCGGCCACGATGGCGGTCTGCGCCTCGCGCGCCGACACCAGGCCTTGCAGGTTGCCCAGGATGCCCCCGGCCTGTGTGCGCGTTTCCTCGTACAGTTTGAGCAGCGCGTCCAGGCGCTCGCGCGTTTGCTCGTCGCGCACGGGCGCGATGCGCAGCTCCTGGCTGCCGTCCAGCAGGCCCTGGGCGATCTCCTTGAACGAGTTCAAATCCTTGCCCAGCAGGAACACCGCCTCCGGGCTGACGCCGTCCATGGTCAAGAACTCGTTGGCCGACTTACCGATGCGCTGGGTCAGCATCACGAGCTGGCCGGCGGCCGAGATTTCAGGCGCCGGCGCGTTTTGCTGAAGCTTCAGGGACGAGATGGTTTCGGCCACTTCCAGCAGATCCGACGATTGGCGGCTCACCGAACGCAGGGCCGCGCCCACCTGGGTCAGCGTCTTTTGCTGGCCCAGCACCGTGGTGGCGTTCCTGGCGGCCCGATCAACGAGCGGAACGATCTTGCCCACTTCGGCGCTGAACGCCTCGCCCAGGGGGGCCACGTCCGCCTGGCCCTGCGACACCTCGCCGGCGCCGGCCAGCGCGTGCATGTTGGAAGCCAACGCGGACGAGCTGTCCTTCACTTCGGGGAACGCCTCGGCGCTACCCACCAGGGCCTGCGACACCGATTTGGCCAGGCGTTGCGACTGCATCAGCGACTGACCGGTGGCCGCCACCTGCAAGGCCACCTTGTCGGTCTGCGACACCGTCCAGTACACCGCACCGGCCAGCGCCACCAGCGCCACCGCCAGCAGAATCGACAGCACGCGCTGATGGCCCTCCGCGGTTCTTCTGCCCAGCATCGGAACCGGGAAGCGGTCGTCCGACCCCGGCGACCCCAGCTCGTCGATGGGCGATGCCATCACGGTGCTGTCGGGCGACACATGCGCCACCGGCTCGAAGTCGGAGGCGGGTGCCGGACCGGGACTGTCGCCCCCAGGCACGGACGGCGCATCCCCGTCGGCGTCCGGAGGCGGGACCTGGGGTTGCTTCTTGAACAGATCGGTGAGTGCCATGTTGGAGACCTTGAGAAACAAACTACGTGCTGATGTTCAGAAAATCCGGGTGCCGGGACAGCGCCTGAAGATTGAGTTCCTGCCACGCCCGCCCTTCCAGGTCGGTGTGAACGTGACCGAAATACGCGGGCGCTTCCTGCGCCGCGGGGGCCGATGACGCAAACGCCTCGACGGTGCGCAAACCGACCAACCGATCAACCAGCATCGCGCAATTGGTGTCCAGCAGCGGATTGAGGGCCACCAGCCGGCACTGCGCCAGCTCGTTGTCGCTGCGCTGGTGGCTTTCGCCCCGGAGAAAAAAGGCCATGTCGACCACTCCCGACAGGCCGCCGCGCAGGTTGGCCACGCCCATGAACCACGGCCGAACGTAGGGCACGGCCTGGATGTCGGTGATGGAAAAAATCTCCCCAGCGTGGCTGAGCGGAAACAGAAAGCGCTCGCCGCCCAGTTCCACCGCCAGCCAGGACGCCGCGGCACCGGACTCGCGAGCCGACTGCAGACGCTGCGCCAGACGGCTCTGGAAGTCCCGAAGAGCTTGCTTGCTCGCCATGCGGAAATCAGCCCAGGGCCTTGATCTTGGTCAGCAGCTCCGCCTGATCGACCGGTTTGGTGATGTAGTCGCGCGCGCCTTGGCGCATGCCCCAGACACGATCGGTTTCCTGATTCTTGCTGGTGCACATAATGATCGGCACGTCCGCGAAACGCGGGTCGCGAGAAATGGTGCGCGTGAGCTGAAAACCATTCTGACCCGGCATCACCACGTCCATCAGGATCAGATCGGGCTTGGCCTGCTCCAGCCGGCGCTGCGCCTCTTCGGCATTTTCGGCCGTGGTGACGGCAAAGCCGGCTTTTTTGAGTATCTCGCTCAGATACATCAACTCCGTCTTGGAATCGTCCACGATCAGCACATTGCGGATCGACATCACTGGGCTCCTTGGTTGTGGGTGCCAAACTGCTCCACGGCTTGCAGCAGTTGGTCCTTGGTAAAAGGTTTGGTCAGGTAATCCTGCGATCCGACCATGCGACCCCGCGCTTTGTCGAACACGCCATCCTTGGACGACAGCATGACCACGGGCGTGGCCGCGAATTTCTCGTTGCGTTTGATGATCGCGCAGGTCTGATAACCATCCAGACGCGGCATCAGGATGTCGCAGAAAATCAGGTCAGGCTGAATGTCGTTGATCTTGGCCAGCGCATCGAAGCCGTCCTCCGCCAGCAAGACCTCGTGTCCGCCCTGCTTCAGAAAAATCTCGGCACTGCGCCGAATGGTGTTGCTGTCGTCAATGACCAACACCCTCTTCGATCCCGTGGAAACCACACGACCCTCCTGTTGAACCGGTCCAATACCACCCCGTCAACGACCGGGTAGCTCCCAAAAGCGCTTCAGATTTGCACCATTTCGAAGTCTTCCTTCCTCGCTCCGCATTCGGGACAAGTCCAGTTCATAGGCACCTGCTCCCATGCTGTTCCTGGGGCAATGCCATGATCGGGGGCACCGTCGGATTCGTCGTAAATCCAACCACAGATCAAGCACATCCAAGTCTTTGTTTCCATTACAGCTTAAGTCGCGGGCGCCTAGAATGCAATGGATTGTATCGAGGGGCGCCGGGTGCTCGAGACCCTTCTGCACACGAAACAACCAGATTTACACCGCATGACTGTTCCCAGCGCGACCGGCGCGTCGCAAGATAACGACACTTTGGCGTCCGGCGGCGAAAATGAAGGCCTTCCCTGCGTGCTGAGTTTCAACGCGGCGGACCCGGTGGGCGGCGGTGGCGTGGTGAGCGATGCCCTGGTGATCGCCTCGATCGGCGCCCACGCCCTGCCCATCACCACTGGCGTGCTGTTGCGCGACACACGCGAGGCACTGGGCCACACCGCACTGGACCACGCCACCGTGGCCGAGCAGGCACGCCTGGTGGCCGAGGATGTGCCGGTGCAGACCATCAAGGTGGGCTTTGCCGGCAGCGCCGAGGCCCTGGCGGCCATCGCGGCCTTCTCCTCCGACTACCCCGACGCCCCGGTCATCGCCTACCTGCCGGATCTGTCCTGGTGGGACGAACAGGCCATCGACGACTACCTGGACGCCTTCCGGGAACTGCTGCTGCCACAGACCGCGGTGTTGGTCGGCAACAACGCCACGCTGCGGCACTGGCTGCTGCCCGAGTCGGCATCGCGCCGGCAAACCAGCGTCACGGACCTGGCGCGGGTCGCCTCGGAGCTGGGGGTGTCCTACGTGCTGGTGACCGGCCTGCCCCTGCCGGGGGACCGCATCGGCAACGTGCTGGCCTCGCCCCGGGGCGAGTTGCTGCATCAAAATTTTGAGCGCATCGACGCCGCTTTCCTGGGCGCGGGAGATATCCTGTCGGCCGCCTTGGCGGCTCTGCTGGCCTGCGGCTCCGATCTCAACGAGGCGGCGACCGAGGCCCTGCAGTACCTGGACCAGGCGCTGGACCACGGTTTTCGTCCCGGCATGGGCCGGGCGGTCGCCGACCGGCTGTTCTGGGCCGAATCCGCCCAGGACGATTCGCCCGCCGGGGACGACCCTCCCGCCGGGGACGACGCCACCGAGCCCGCCACCCTTCACGACCTGCACCCTTCCCCGAATGAAACCAAGCACTGACCTCAACGACACCCTGATGGCGCGCGCGCGCCAGGTCATTCCCGGTGGCGTCAACTCGCCCGTGCGCGCCTTTCGCGCCGTGGGGGGCACGCCACGCTTCGTGCAACGCGCCGAAGGGCCGTACTTCTGGGACGCGAACCACCAGCGCTACATCGACTACATCGGCTCCTGGGGTCCCATGATCCTGGGCCACGGGCATCCGGCCGTGCTGGAGGCCGTGCACCAGGCCGCGAACGAGGGGTTCTCCTTCGGCGCGCCGACCGAGCGCGAGATCGAACTGGCCGAGGCCATCATCGCGCTGTACCCCTCGCTGGAGATGGTGCGCCTGGTCAGCTCGGGCACCGAAGCCGGCATGTCCGCCATTCGCCTGGCGCGCGGGGCCACGGGGCGCGACAAGATCATCAAGTTCGAAGGCTGCTACCACGGCCACGCCGACGCGCTGCTGGTCAAGGCCGGTTCGGGCCTGGCCACCTTCGGCAACCCCACCAGCGCCGGCGTGCCGCCCGAGGTCGTGCAGCACACCCTGGTGCTCGAATACAACCATGTCGCCCAACTCGAGGAGGCCTTCGCCCAGCATGGCGCCGACGTCGCCTGCGTGATCCTGGAGCCTATCGCCGGCAACATGAACTTCGTGCGCGCCAGCACCGAGTTCACGCGCCGCGCGCGCGAGCTGTGCACCCAGCATGGCGCGCTCTTGATCTACGACGAGGTCATGACCGGCTGCCGCGTGGCCCTGGGGGGCGCGCAAAGCGTGTACGCCAAGCTGATCCCGGGCTTCGAGCCCGACCTCACGGTGCTGGGCAAGGTGATCGGTGGCGGCATGCCGCTGGCGGCCTTTGGCGGCAAGCGCGCGGTGATGGAGCAACTGGCGCCGCTGGGGCCCGTGTACCAGGCCGGCACCTTGTCCGGCAACCCGGTGGCCACGGCCTGTGGGCTGGCGACGCTGCGCGAGATCAGCCGGCCCGGCTTCTTCGACGCCCTGTCGAGCAAGACGCGCCAGCTGGTCGATGGCCTGCAGGGCGCCGCCGACGCCGAAGGCGTGGCCTTCTCCTCCGACTGCGAAGGCGGCATGTTCGGCTTTTTTCTGCTGCCCGAGTTGCCGCGCAACTACAGCCAGGTGATGAAGAGCGACAGTGCCCGCTTCAACACCTTGTTTCATGGGCTGCTGGAGCGCGGCGTGTACATCGCCCCCGCGCTGTACGAGGCGGGCTTCGTCAGCGCCGCGCACGGCCCCGACGACATCGCCCAGACGGTGGGCGCCGCGCGTGAGGTGTTCAGGACACTGGCCGCCGGATAGCGCTTGCTATGCTTGGCGTTCACGGAGGAACCAGGCCATGATGAACCGACACACCCTCATCCTGCTGGCCGCGCTGGCGGGTTTGTCCCTCGGCGTGCAAGCCAAGAGCGCGCGCTTCAAGGGGGGCGGGTCGCACCACCATGCCGAGCCCGCGGGCGGCGGCCATGCGCTGCCGGCGCCGCGGGTGCGTTCCACATCCGACACCCCACCAGTCGGGTCGACGGCCCAGGCGAGCCCCGCCGAGCCGCGCGCCAGCACGAACCGCCAGGGCATGACGGACCGGCTCAACGCCGAACTGGCCGCTCAGCGCGCGGCCACGCCGTCCGCCACCGCCATGGGCAGGTACCTGGTGGCCACCAACAGCCCAACCAGCACCGCCCCCCCGATGGCGCCCAAGGCCCCGGAAGCGGCCGCCCCCGCGCAAGGCACGCAACCGGCCAAGGCCGCGCCTCTGCCGCCCATGCCTCCGGTGGATCTGTCCACCCTGGTACCCAAGGATTCGGCCCGGCAGTTCAAGCCGGACGCCCGCAACAGCGAATACCGCTACGACGCCCGCGGTGTCAACTGCACGCTGTACCCGGCGCGCTGCCCCTGACGGCGCCCGACCACCACCCATGAAAAAAGCGCCCGCAATGGGCGCTTTTTTCATGGGTGGCACGCAACCGGCTCAGTGCCGGAAATGCCGCACGCCCGAGAACACCATGGCCACGCCGCGCTCGTCGGCGGCGTCGATCACTTCCTGGTCGCGCATCGAGCCGCCGGGCTGGATGACGCAGCTGGCCCCCGCGTCCACCACCACGTCCAGGCCGTCGCGGAACGGAAAGAAGGCGTCGCTGGCCACCGCCGTGCCGGCCAGCGACAGCTCGGCGTGCTGCGCCTTGATGCTGGCGATGCGCGCCGAATCCAGGCGGCTCATCTGGCCGGCACCCACACCCATGGTCATGCCGTCCTTGCAGAACACGATGGCGTTGCTCTTGACGAACTGGGCCACCTTCCAGGCGAACAGCAAATCCTGCAGTTGCTCCGGCGTGGGGGACTTGCGCGTCACCACCTTCAGGTCGGCCAGCTTCAGTTCGTGGAAATCGGCGGTCTGGATGAGCAGACCGGAACCGACGCGCTTGACGTCCATGGCGTTCTGTCCGCGTGCCCAGGCGCTGGCGCCGTCGCGCCGCACCTCGTCCAGCGGAATGCGCAGCACGCGCACGTTCTGCTTGGCCTTGAACACGGCCAGGGCCTCGGGCGTGTAGCCGGGCGCCATCAGCACCTCGACGAACTGCTTGGACACCGCCTCGGCCGCCGCGCCGTCCAGCACGCCGTTGAAGGCGATGATGCCGCCAAAGGCGCTGATCGGATCGGTCTGGAACGCCTTCTGGTAGGCCTGCAAGGAGTTCGCCCCCAGCGCCACGCCGCAGGGGTTGGCGTGCTTGACGATGACGCAGGCCGGCTCGTCCCACTGCTTGACGCATTCCCAGGCGGCGTCGGCGTCGGCGATGTTGTTGTACGACAGCTCCTTGCCCTGCAGTTGCTCGGCCGTCACCAGCGAGCCGGGCGCCGGGTACAGGTCGCGGTAGAAGGCGGCCTGCTGGTGCGGGTTCTCACCGTAGCGCAGATCCTGCAGCTTCACGAAGCGGCCATTGCTTTGGTCGGAAAAAAGCTTCAAGGTCGGCGTGGAATCATCCTCGACAGCTTCCAAATCAATAGCAGACAGGTAATCGCTGATGGCCGCGTCGTAGTTGCTGATGCGGTTGAAGGCGGCCACCGACAGGCCCAGGCGCGTCTTGTCCGACAACTCCCCCGCGCGCAGCTCCTTGAGCACCGGTGGGTACTGGGCCACGTCGGTCAGCACCGCCACGTGCCGCCAGTTCTTGGCCGCGCTGCGCACCATGGCCGGGCCACCGATGTCGATGTTCTCGATGGCGTCCGCCAGCGTGCAGCCGGGCTGGGCCACGGTGGCCTCGAAGGGATAGAGGTTGACCACGAGCAGGTCGATGGTGCCGATGCCGTGCTCGGCCAGCGCCGCCATGTGCTCGGGCAGCTCGCGCCGCGCCAGCAGGCCGCCGTGCACCATGGGATGCAGGGTCTTGACGCGACCGTCCAGCATTTCGGGAAAGTGCGTCACCTCGGCCACCTCGGTGACCGTCAGGCCGGCCTCCTGCAACAGCCGGGCGGTGCCGCCGGTGGACACCAGGCGAAAACCGAGCGCCGCCAGCGCGGTGGCGAACTCGGTCACGCCGGTCTTGTCGGAAACGGAAATCAGGGCGGTCTTGACGGACATGGGCGGTGTGGAATGAAAAAAGAAAGAAGGAAAGCGCGAGGGCTTCGGCTCAGCGCTCCAGCAGCTTGTGCTCAAGCAGCTTCTTGCGCAAGGTGTTGCGGTTCAGGCCCAGCCATTCGGCGGCGCGCGACTGGTTGTGCTCGGCCTGCTGCATGACCTCTTGCAGCAGCGGCTTCTCGACCGCCCGCATCACCATGTCGTACAGGCCCGCCGGCTCGATGCCGGACAAGTCCCGAAAATAGATCTGCAGGTTGTCGCGGATGCTTTCCTCGATGGGTTTGCTGGTCATGGGATCACAGGGGCCTCCTCCACCCCTTGCCTGGACGCGGGCGCCTGCGACATGGGCAGGCGCTCATGGCTCGCGGCCAGCGCTGTAAAGAAATCCGCCACGGCCTGCCACTGGGCGGCGGCCGCGTCGATGCCGTTCATGCGGGCGCGAAACGCCTCTGCCCCGGGCAGGCCGCGCAGGTACCAGCCAATGTGCTTGCGCGCCGAGCGCACGCCGGTGTGCTCGCCGTACAGGCCGTAGTGGTCCTCCAGATGCCCCAGCAGCGCGCGGCGCACCTCCAGCGTGAGCGGCGCGGCCAGCGGCTGGCCGGTGGCCAACTCGTGCGCGATCTCACGGAAGATCCAGGGTCGACCCTGCGCGGCCCGGCCGATCATCAGCGCGTCGGCGCTGGTGCGGCGCAGCACCTCGCGCGCCTTGGCCGGGCTGTCGATGTCGCCGTTGGCCACCACCGGGATGCGCAGGCGCGCCTTCACGGCGGCGATGGTGTCGTATTCGGCTTCGCCTCGGTAACCCTGCTCGCGCGTGCGGCCGTGCACCGTGACCATCTGGACGCCGGCTTGTTCGGCGGCAACCGCCAGCGCCAGCGCGTTCTTTTCGCGCGCGCACCAGCCGGTGCGCATCTTCAAGGTCACCGGCACGCCGCGCGGCGCGCAGGCGGCGACCACGGCCTCGACGATGGCCAGCGCCAGCGCTTCGTTCTGCATCAGGGCCGAGCCGGCCCAGACGTTGCACACCTTCTTGGCCGGGCAGCCCATGTTGATGTCGATGATCTGGGCGCCACCGTCGATGTTGTGGCGCGCCGCGTCGGCCATCATGGCCGGGTCGGTGCCGGCGATCTGCACCGCGATCGGGCCTGGCTCGCCCCTATGGTCGGCACGCCGCGCGGTCTTCGGCGTGTGCCACAGGTCCCGGCGCGAGGTCACCATCTCGCTCACCGCGTAGCCGGCGCCGAAGGCCCGGCACAGCTGGCGGAACGGCCGATCCGTCACCCCGGCCATGGGGGCGACAAACAGCCGGTTGGGCAGAAGATGGGGGCCGAGCAGCATGGCGGGGAGGGAACGCGGCGGGCGCGCAACGCGCCAATCTGAACCGCAGGGGCCAGAATTTTACCTGCTTACTTTTTCAGCAGTTTTTCCGGATGCGGCGGCCTGCGTCCGGGGCCCCTACACTCTGCGGCGCGATGCAAGCGTGCTTGTCCTCCCTGCTGCAGGCGCTGGCCCTGCCTGAATTCGGTCTGTCCACCGTGTTCGTGGTCGCCACGCTGTCGGCGACCCTGCTGCCCCTGGGCTCGGAGCCGGCGGTGTTCGGGCTGGTGCGACTGAATCCGGCCCTGTTCTGGCCCGCCGTGCTGGCGGCCACCGCCGGCAACACCCTGGGCGGCATGATCAGCTGGTGGATGGGCCGCGCGGCGCACCACGTGGTGGACCGCTACCGGCACTCCGGCACCCACTTGCGCGCGCTGGCCTGGCTGGAGCGCCTGGGGCCCAAGGCCTGCGTGCTGTCTTTCCTGCCGCTGGTCGGCGATCCGCTGTGCGCCGTGGCCGGCTGGCTGCATCTGCCGCCCGGGCCCTGCGCGGCCTACATGGCGCTGGGCAAGTTCGCGCGCTACGTGGTGATGACGGCGGGGCTGCTGTGGGTCTGGCCGGCCTGAGACGCGGGACGCGTCGTCAAATCGGCCCATGGTGGCGGCGCACCGGCACGCCGGCCGGCCGCCCGACGCGCGACTCGGCTTCGCGCTGCAGGGCTTCGGCCATGGCCCGAGCGAAGGGGTCGCCGCCATCGGCCTCGCGCACCCACTTCTCCACCAGCGCGCTCAGCACCTCATCCGAGCACGGGGGAACGACCAAGTCCACGGGAAGCATGATTGACTGGTACCTCAAAGTGTTACCAATTGTCCGGCCACCGACCCGCTCCGGCACCCCCCTGTTTCAGGGGGATATGCGCCGCCGCAGGCAGATCGCCGTCGGGGCCGCCGGGCGGGTACCATGCGCGCATGTTCAGCTACCGCCACGCCTTCCACGCCGGCAACCACGCCGACGTGCTCAAGCACCTCATCCTGCTGGCCACTTTGCGCCATCTGATGCGCAAACCCGCGCCACTGACCCTGATCGACACCCACGCCGGCACCGGTCTGTACCGGCTGGACGACGGCGCGGCGCGCGTGTCTGGCGAAGCGCTGGAGGGCATTGCCCGCCTGGCCGCGCCCGGTGCCGTGGCCGGGCCGGCGCCCGCGCTGGCGGACTACCTGGCCCTGGTGGCCAGCTTCAACCCCGGCGTCGCGCCCAGCGACTGGCGCCTGTACCCCGGTTCGCCCTTTCTGATGCACGCGCTGATGACCGAGCCGGAGCGCACGGCGGTGCACGACCGCCTGAAGCTGTTCGAGCTGCACCCGACCGACGCCCCGTCCCTGCACACCCACATCGCGCAACTGGAAGCCGGCCGGCGCGTGGCGGTGGCGCGGCAGGACGGCTTCGAGGGCCTGAAGGGACTGCTGCCGCCCCCGGCGGCCGAGGGCGGCTCGCGCCGGGCCCTGGTGCTGATCGACCCCAGCTATGAAATCAAGAGCGACTATGGCAAGGTGGGCGCCGCCATCCAGGACAGTTTGAAGCGATTTTCAACCGGCGTGTACCTGATCTGGTACCCCATCATCGCGCGGCCAGAGGCACACAGCCTGCCGCGCCGGCTGAAAACCCTGGCCCAGCAGGCCGGACGCGGCTGGCTGCAGGCCACGCTGTCGATCGGCACCGCGCCGGCGGCCCGCGCGGGCGACGAGCCCCAGCGCCCGGGGCTGACGGCCAGCGGCCTGTTCGTCGTCAACCCGCCGCACCCGTTGGCCGAGGCCTTGGGTCTGGCGCTGCCCCAGCTGCTGCACGCGCTGGGCCGCGGACGCGGCCAGGGTTACACGCTGGACAGCGGCGGCTGAGGCGCGCCCACCGCCACGGCGTCACGAAAACGCTCGTCCAGCCCGCCTGGCGCCGGCAAGCCGCGGCCGTCGGCCCGCTGCAGCTGGGCGTCCAGATGGTGCTCGGAAGGCGCGCGCAGCAGGCGGTACAGATCGCGCGTGAGCCGGCGCGCGCGCTGGCCCGGCCAGTCGGCCGGCAGCAAGATGTCGGGCAGCGCCGGGTCGCGCAGCAGCAGGCGGCGCCAGTCGTGGACCAGCAGCACGCGCAGCAAAAAGGCGCTTTCGTCGTCGATGCCGGGCCCGGCCCCGGCGCTCAGCGCGTGAAGAATGGGCTGGTACAGCGCGCCAAACTCGGCGTAGGCCTCGGCCAGGGCGCGCAAATCCCAGGCCCGGCGCACCAGATCGGCGTCGTTGGCGCTCAGGCCGTGGCGCGCGTCGCTGGCCAGCAGCGGCATCAGCAGGCGCGGCGCATCCGCCAGGCCCTCGGTGGCCAGGGCGTGCAGGGTTTCCTCCAGATCGGCGCTGGGGTGCACGAAGCAATCCGGCCCGACGTGGCCAAAACCCTGCCAGAACAGCGCCCTGCGGAGCGCATCGCGCGCCTTGGCGGGCATGTCGCCGACCAGCAGCATCAGGCGCCAGCGGCCGTCCCAGGCGCGCGGCTGGGCGGCGTAGATGGCGCGCGCGGCTTCCTCGAAGCGGCGCTGGCCGGCCGGGGTCAGCAGGTAGTCGGCGCGCCGGCCGTGCGCCTCGATGCGCAGCCATTCGTCCTTGGCCAGGCGAAACACCGTGGTGCGCGTCAGCCGCTCGTTGATGCCCAGCGGCGCCAGCAGGCGGATCAGGCTGCCCACCCACAGCCGGCCGCCGCGCGGCACGATGGCGTCGCCGAACACGGTGATGACGAGCGAGCCGGCGCGCAGGCGGCTTTGCTCGCCAAACGCCTCGATGCGCTGGCGCACCACCTGGGCCGGGGGCGCGGTTGGGTTCACGGCGTGGCAAGCAGGTGGTCGGCGTCGGCGACCACGGGTTGCTGGATGGCGAAGAAGCCCTCGGTGTAGATGCGTTCGGGCGCGGCCCCCAGGCGCTGGCAGGTCTGCACGCAACTGGCGGTGAATTCGGGGCTGCCGGCGGCAAACACGGTGTGCTTGGACAGATCGCTCAGCACGCCGGGCAGCACGGCATCGACGCGGCCGTGCAAAAAGCCGGGCTGCTCCTCGCGCGTGAGGGTGATCTTGTAGTCGAAATTGCGGTGCCGGGTGCGCCACCAGGCCAGCATGCCCTGGGCGTAGGCGTCGGCCTGGCTGCGCGCCGACAGCAGCAGCATGACCGGCTTGCGAAAGCCCCGGCGCAGGGCCGCCTCGGTCAGCGACAGGATCGGCGCCAGCCCGGTGCCGGCGGCCAGGCACAGGATCGGCGTGTCCACCGCCGGATCGCCGATGAAGGTGCCGTAGGGGCCGTTCAGCTTGACGCTTTCACCCACTTGCAATTGCTCGTGCACCCACTGGCTGGTGACGCCACCGTCGGCGCGCGCCACCTGCAGCACCAGCTCGCCATCGGGGCGCGGGGCGTTGCTGATGGAATAGGCCCGCGCCGGAAAACCCTGGCGCGGATCGCCCAGCGTGACGTACTGGCCCGGCCAGTAGCGGATCGGCTGGCCCACCGGGCGCAGGTGCAGCTCGACCACGCGCGCGGCCGCGGGGCGCTTGTCGGTGACCACGAACAGCGCCCCCTCGCGCGGCGGAAACAGCTTGGGGCGGGCGTCGGCGGTGCCCCATTCGATCACCAGCTCGTCGGAAATTGGTTTGGCCATGCACATCAGGCCGAAGCCCTGGCGGCGCTCTTCTTGCGACAAGGCCATGTCCAGCACGATGCCCTGGTCGAATTGGCCCGACAGCACCTTGACCTTGCATTCGCCGCAAGCGCCGGCGCGGCAGTTGTTGGGCAGGGCGTAGCCGGCTTTTTCCAGCGACATCAGCACGGTGTCGCCGCTCAGGCCTTCGACCGACTTGCCGGAGGGTTGCAGGGTGATGCGGGTCATGGGGCTTCCTGGATTGATGCTACTTTTTATATAGCTGGTTAGGATGATTGGGCGCCGGCCAAGGCCTGATTTTGCACAAAAAAGGCCCACGCGGACAAGCCACGCGGGCCGGCGCCAAAACCGAGCTCAGAACACCGGAATGATGTCTTCCATCTCGATGTCGGAGATCTCCTGGCCGCTGATGCCCACCTCGGGGATCGCCGGGAACGGGATGTTGTAACGGTCCAGCACGCCCTTCAGGTTGATCATGGCGTTGCGCCAGTTTTCCTTCTTCATCTCGTAGCTGGGGATGCCGAAGCCGGCGCCGCGCGCCACTTCCTCGGCTTCGCGCTGGTTGGCGATGAAGTCGGCCGGCAGGTCCCAGAACTCCATCGGCGGTTCGAACAGCACGGCCGACAGAAACAGGTAGCCGGCGCGGATCTGCTTGGTGACGATGGCCTTGGTGTCGTCCTTCAGGCCCGGGTAGTCGCGCTCCATCACCGCCATGCAGATCGCCATGTGGCGGCCTTCGTCGCGGCCGATGTTGCGGAAACCTTCCTTGAACACCGCCTCGCGCGAGTTCTCGTACATCTGCTTGAAGATGGTGGCGGCGGCGATTTCGCCCATCAGGAAGGAGCTGAACAGCACCGCCAGGTCGTACTTGGGCACGGCCTGCTTGTAGCCCGTCCAGTAGCGCCCGCCATTGAAGTACAGCCAGTGCGCGTTCTTTTGCAGGCGCTTGCCCAGCTCGGTCTTGGGCTGGTAGGTCAGCGGGTCGGAGTGGCCCAGCAGCTTGGTGATGGCCAGGCCGCACATGATCTCGTGGTTTTGCTCGTCACGGGTGACCGAGAAGAAGCATTTGCGCACCGGGTCTTCCTCGTGCACTTCGTAGGTCTTGATCAGCGCCTCGGCAAACACCGGCGGCGCCGAGGCGTCGAACACCGACAGCAGCGTCCACCAGTAGGCGATGGATTCGCGCTCTTCCCAGGTGTAGCTGTCCAGGTCCAGCGTGTCCCAGGGCAGTTTTTCCGGGTCCCAGTTCTCGCGCAGCGAGGCTTCCCACACCTCTTGCAGCTTGCGCGTCTTGTTGGTCCAGGACAGCGGGTAGACGTTCGGCTGCTGCGTCGGCGGCGGCATGTCCATCTTGTCGGCGAAACGTTCCTTGTGACTGCTCATGGTGTCTCCTGCTAGGGGTGAAAAAGGGGTGAAAAGACGTGCGTCGTCGCTGCGACGTGGAACGATAATATTACGAATATTTTATTTGACTTTGATTTTATGTATCATATTGACTTGCATCAGTTCCAGGGCAATGACCAACTCCGATCAGGGCATACCCTATTGACCAACCGATCGGTCGGTTAATTTGTCTACACTGGCAAGTTGAATGCTGGCGATGCGCGCCGAGCGCGCTTTCAGGAGATACACCGCATGTACACCCAATCGTTTTCCGTCCCCGACGAGGGCGACAAGCAAGCCGCCTTGAAGACCGTGCCCAAGCCGCAAAGCGCCGCCGAGGCCGAGCTGCAAAAGCGCTTTGACGAGCGCATCGACGCCGACGGCCGCATCGAGCCGCGCGACTGGATGCCCGAGGCCTACCGCAAGACCCTGGTGCGCCAGATCAGCCAGCACGCGCATTCCGAGATCGTCGGCATGCTGCCCGAGGGCAACTGGATCAGCCGCGCCCCCAGCCTGAAGCGCAAGGCCATTTTGATCGCCAAGGTGCAGGACGAGGGCGGCCACGGCCTGTACCTGTACAGCGCAGCCGAAACCCTGGGCACCAGCCGCGACCAGATGCTGGACGGCCTGCACTCGGGCAAGGCCAAGTACAGCTCCATCTTCAACTACCCCACCCTCAGCTGGGCCGACATGGGCGTGATCGGCTGGCTGGTGGACGGCGCCGCGATCATGAACCAGATCCCCCTGTGCCGCTGCAGCTACGGCCCCTACGCCCGAGCCATGGTGCGCGTGTGCAAGGAAGAATCCTTCCACCAGCGCCAAGGCTACGAAGCCCTGCTGGTGATGATGAAAGGCAGCCAGGCCCAGCGCGAGATGGTGCAGGACGCCGTCAACCGCTACTGGTGGAAGTGTCTGGCCATGTTCGGCCCGCCCGACGCCGACAGCCCCAATAGCGCGCAGGGCACACGCTGGGGCATCAAGCGCATCAGCAACGACGATCTGCGCCAGAAGTTCGTTGACGCCACCGTGCCCCAGGCCGAGGTGCTGGGCGTCAGCCTGCCCGACCCCGACCTGAAGTGGAACGAGGCCCGCGGCCACTACGACTACGGCGCCATCGACTGGGACGAGTTCTGGCAGGTGGTCAACGGCCACGGCCCCATGAACCGCGAACGCCTGGCCACCCGCGTCAAGGCCCACGACGACGGCGCCTGGGTGCGCGATGCCGCCGTGGCCCACGCCGACAAGCAAAAGCAGCGCGCGCTGAAGTCCGCCGCCTGACCCCGAACGACCCCGAGGAGACCACCCCATGAGCAATGCCCAACCCGCCCTGAAAGACTGGCCCCTGTGGGAAGTCTTTGTCCGCAGCAAGCAAGGCCTGGAGCACAAGCACTGCGGCAGCCTGCACGCCAGCGACGCCGCGCACGCGCTGCAGATGGCACGCGACGTCTACACCCGCCGCCAGGAAGGCGTGAGCATCTGGGTCATGCCCTCGCACCTGATCGCCGCCAGCGACCCGGACGACAAGGACCAGCTGTTCGACCCCGCCAGCGACAAGATCTACCGCCACCCCACCTTTTACGAAATCCCTGAAGAAGTGGGGCACATGTAAATGGACGCCGCTGTGCAGGCGCGCCCCGCCGCGCCCCAACCCTCGATGCGAGTCACCATCCACGCGCCCGTGCCCTACCTGCTGCACCTGGCCGACAACGCCCTGGTGCTGGGCCAGCGCAACGCCGAATGGTGCGGCCACGCGCCGATCCTGGAAGAGGACTTGGCCATGGCCAACAACAGCCTCGACCTGATCGGCCAGGCCCGCCTGCTCTACCAGCACGCCGCAGAACGCCTGAACACGCCCGGCCCGACGAGCAGTCGCCCACGCGGCGCCGCCTGGCCCGCCGGGCCGGTGACTGAGGACACGTTGGCCTACTTCCGCGACGTGCCCGACTTTGCCAACTACACCTTGCTGGAGCTGCCCCACAGCCCCGGCCTGGTGCCAGCGGCTGGCGGCGAGCGCGACTGGGCCACCACCATCGTGCGCAACTATCTTTACAGCGCGCTGATGGTGCTGGTGTGGGAGCGGCTGGAGCAATCCACCGACACGCAACTGGCCGCCATCGCCGCCAAGAGCATCAAGGAAACGCGCTACCACCTGCGCCATTCGCGCGACTGGCTGGTGCGCCTGGGCGACGGCACCGACGAATCCGCGCGCCGCACGCAGGCCGCGTTGGACTATCTGCTGCCCTTCACCGAAGAATTCTGGTCCGCCTGCGCAGCCGAATCGGCCGCCTTGGACAACGCCAGCGGTGCCGACGTGCCCAGCCTGCGCGCCGCCTGGGACGCCGAGGTGGACAGCGCCATTGCCGACGCCGGCCTGAAGCGCCCCGCGGCCGTCAAAGGCTACGTACCGCAAGGCAAGTCGGGCGTGCACTCGGAGCATCTGGGCTATGTGCTGGCCGAGATGCAATCGCTGGCGCGCGTGCACCCCGGCGCACAGTGGTAAGCACTTTTTTAGCTGATTGACCGTGATGTCGGCGTCCATCAAGCGCGATGCGCTATCAGAAAGTGAGCTTTCCAGACTCTGGACAGCGCTGGACGAGCTGACCGATCCGGAGATTCCGGTGGTCACGCTGCGCGAGATGGGCATCCTGCGCAACGTGTGCCGCGCCGCAGACGGGCGGGTGGAAGTCGTCATCACCCCCACCTACAGCGGCTGCCCGGCGATGGAGATGATCCACGACGACATCGTCGCGCTGTTGAAGCGCGAGGGCTTTGACGGCCGCGTGGTCACGCAGCTGGCCCCCGCCTGGACCACCGACTGGATGAACGACGAGGCGCGCGAGAAGCTGCGTGCCTACGGCATTGCGCCGCCGCACTGCAGCACTCAGACGGCCGACGGCGCAGTCACTTCGGCGATTAGATTTGCTCCAAAATCAATAGCTAAAAACGATTTATCCACGCCGACATCTGGGCAAAAAAGCCCAAAATTGGACGTGGCGTGCCCACTTTGCGGCTCGCACAACACCACCGAAACCTCGCACTTCGGCTCCACCGCATGCAAGGCGCTGTACCGCTGCCTGGATTGCATGGAGCCGTTTGACCACTTCAAAAACATATGACCGTCCCCCGCTTCCACGAGCTCACCGTCGCCCGCGTCAACCCTGAGGCCGCTGGTTCGGTGGCCATCACCTTCGACGTGCCGCAGGACCTGGCCGAGCGCTTTCACTTCGAACCGGGCCAGTTCCTCACCCTGCGCGCCACCATCGACGGCCAGGACGTGCGGCGCAACTACTCGATCTGCTCCACCCGCAGCCGCTACGCCCGCGCGCGCCAGCTTGAGGTCGGCATCCGCCCCATGGACGGCGGCCTGTTCTCCAACTGGGCAGCCCAGCAGCTGAAAGCCGGCGACACGCTGGCCGTGATGCCGCCCGACGGGCGTTTCACCATCAAAAAGCCGCGCGCGCTGCACCGCGTGGGCTTTGCCGCCGGCTCGGGCATCACGCCCATCCTGTCCATCATCGCCACCACGATGGAGGAAAGCGATTCCGCCAAGTTCACCCTGGTCTACGGCAACCGCCGCATGGCCAGCGTGATGTTCAACGAGGCGCTGCAGGACCTGAAAGACAAGTACAAGAACCGCCTGACCCTGATCCACGTGCTCTCGCGCCAGGCCCAGGAAGTGCCCATGCTCGAAGGCCGCATCGATGGCGACAAGGTGCGCCAGCTGATGGCCACCCTGCTGCCGCCCAAGAGCATGGACGAGGTCTTCATCTGCGGCCCCGAAGCCATGATCGAAGCCACCGAGGCCGCCCTGCTTGACGCCGGTGTGCCGCGCGAGCGGGTGTACACCGAGCGCTTCACCTCGCCCCGTCTGGAAGAGATGAGCCCCGAGGTGCGCCGCGCCGCCATCACCCAGCCCGACCCTGAGGCCCCCACCGGCCAGGTGGCGCTGACGGTGGTGATCGACGGCAAGTCGCACGAGATGAGCATGCACCGCGATCAGCATGTGCTGGACGTGGCGTTGAACGCCGGGCTGGACCTGCCCTACTCCTGCAAGGCAGGCGTGTGCTGCACCTGCCGCGCCAAGGTGCTTCATGGTGCCGTGAGCATGGACAAGAACTTCACGCTGGAAGGCGAAGAGATGGCCCAGGGCTTTGTGCTGAGCTGCCAGGCCAGGCCGACAAGCGACCAGTTGACGGTGAGCTACGACGAGAGGTAGGGAGCGCCCTCACGGCGGCTGCCCGCAGGGCGCGAAACCGACGCTTCGGGGCAGTCGACGACGCAAGGGCGGGACTTGGCCGGCGACGGCGTGGTGGAGATGCTGGCCGCCGGCGGCTGCGCCGACACCGCCTATTGCACCTGGTTTTCCGCCGCGTCAACGCCTGCGGGGGTGTCCAGCACCTCGCGCAGCACCACCGTGTCGTGCCCACGCGCCTTGATGCCGAGCATCGTCGCCGCAGCCTGGCTGAGGTCGATCACCCGGCCGCGGGCGTACGGTCCGCGGTCGTTGATGCGCACCACCACGTCCCGGCCCGTGCGCGGGCTGTGCACCAGCACCTGCGTGCCAAAGGGCAGCGAGGGATGGGCGGCGGTCAACTCGTGCATGTCAAATTTTTCGCCGCTGGCGGTGCGGCGGCCATGAAAGCCCGCGCCGTACCAGGAGGCCATGCCGCGCTGCAGGTCGCGCCCCAGGCGCAGGCCCAGCGAGGGCGAGGACGCCCCCGAGGCGTCGGTATCCGCCGATGCAGCGCCCAGCCGCACCGTGAACCCGGTGTAATTCGGGCAGCGCAAATCGTGCACGGCCTTGGCGGAAGAACAAGGCTCGGCCAGTGAAGGAGTGGAAGCATTCAGACGCAAGGTCTGAGTCACCGTCTGGGCCATGAGCGGCCCGGCGGCCAGCCACAACACACCGATCAACCATGGTCGGCATGCTGGCACCCGGTGTGCACTTCCCGAAACCGGCGCGCCACGCGGGCAGGCGCCGGGAGAGGTGTCCCGTTGCATGCGACGGATTTTATCGGGTTCTCTCGGGCCGCGCGACTACCGTATATCGGATGGGTATTTCAAAATATGAAAAATTAACGCTCATGTGGCGCTGGCGTGTCCCAGGCGACGGCACACCTCCAGTGTGGCGACCGATTGGTTCAGCGTGTAGAAATGCAGGCTGGGCGCCCCACCCTCACGCAGCCGCTGGCACAGGGCGGCCACCACGTCGGCACCAAAATCGCGGATGGCCGCGACATCGTCACCGAAGGCTTCCAGACGCGCGCGAATCCAGCGCGGCACTTCGGCCCCACAGGCGTCGGAAAAGCGCAACAGCTGCGTGGAATTGGTGATGGGCATGATGCCCGGCACCACCGGCACGTCGACGCCGCGCCGGCGCAGCTCATCCACGTGCCGGAAGTAACCGTCGGCGTTGAAAAAATACTGGGTGATGCCCAGGTTGGCGCCGGCGCGGACCTTGGCCGCGAAAGCCTCCAGATCGGCTTGCGGGGAGCGGGCCTGCGGATGCATCTCGGGGTAGGCGGCCACCGCGATTTGAAAATGCTCGCCCGTCTCGGCGCGGATGAAGGCCACCAGATCGCTGGCGTAGCGGAATTCGCCACCCAGCCCGTAGCCGCTGGGCAGGTCGCCGCGCAAGGCCACCAGCCGGGTGACGCCGGCCGCGCGGTAGGTGGCCAGCCGCTCGCGGATCGACGCCTGGGTCTGTCCGATGCAAGACAGGTGCGGCACGCCGCTCATGCCTTCGGCGACGATCTCGTTCACGGTGCTCAGCGTGCCGTCCTGCGTCGAGCCGCCGGCGCCGAAGGTGACGGAGCAAAACTCAGGCGCCAGCGCGTACAGCTTGCGCCGCACGGCGCGCAGCTTGTCGGCGCCTTCGGCGGTCTTGGGCGGAAAAAATTCCAGGCTGAGGGAAGCAGGGTTCATGGTAACGATGCGGTCATGACGGCGCGCCGGGCGAAACAGGTGCGCGCCGCGCGTGGACAAAAAACTCCCGGTTGCCGTCGCCCCCGGCGATGGGGCTGTCGTGCCAACCGAGCACCTCCAGGGCCAGGCCGGTGCACGCCGCCCGAATGCGCTGCTCGACCTGGGCAAACAGCTCGGCATCGCGCACGATACCGCCCTTGCCAATCTGGCCCGGCTGCAGCTCGAACTGCGGCTTGACCAGCATCAGCAGATGGCCGTGCGGCCGGATCAGCGGCACCAGCGCGCCGAGCACCAGGGTGAGCGAGATGAAGGACAGATCGCCCGTCGCCAGATCGAACGCGTCCGCCTCGGGCGCCAGATCGGCGGCCGCCAGGGCACGCGCGTTGACGCCTTCAAAGGCTCGCAGACGCGGATCGGCACGCAAGCGCGGGTGCAATTGACCATGGCCGACATCCACCCCGACCACGCGCGTGGCACCGTGCTGCAGCAAACAATCGCTGAACCCGCCGGTCGACTGGCCGACGTCCAGGCAGCGCCAGCCGGTGACGTCCAGGCCTGCCGCGCGCAGCGCACCCTCCAGCTTGAGACCGCCGCGCGAGACGTAACGCGCCTCGGCGGCATCGAGCAGCTCAATCTCAGCGTGTCCGGGCAGGTCGTCGGCCTTGTCCACGCGGCGCCAGCCCGTCGGGCCCAGCCAGCGCGCGCCCGCGGCGATCAAGCGCTGCGCTTGGCTGCGGCTGTCCGCCAAGCCGCGCCGCACCAGCAGCAGATCCGCGCGCACCGGGCCGCCGACGCTCAGCGCCGCCACGGCGACCCCGCGCCGAAACCCCTGGTCGCCGGGCGCATCAGGCCCGCTCGGGAGGCAGCGGCACGGCCGGCGCACCGGCCCAGGCGAACAGATCGTTGACGAAACGATCGGCCGACGCCTCGTAGCCTTTGATTTGCAAGTGAACCCCGTCCTTGGCGGCGTACTCC
>JAIUOM010000250.1 GCA_020161215.1 Pseudomonadota bacterium | reverse complement strand
AGATGACGCGCCAGCGCTGGCATGGAGGCACCCGTGGCATCGGCGGCGTCGGCGCGCGGCGTGGTGGTGCCGGCATCGGGGCGCTGCGGCCAGCGCTGGCGCGTCATCTCGCGCCAGCGGCGCCACAGCACGGTGACGGCGGCCGGCCGGCCGGTGAACACACTGGCCACCAGGCTGAACACGGTCATCACCACCAGCCAGATCAGCAGGCTCAGGGCAAACACCAGGGCCATCAGGGCCAGGGTGCCCCAGACCATCCAGCGCATCAGGGTGGCGACAAAGCGCTCCAGCGGGTTGCCTGTGGGGCCGCCAGCGGGCGGCGGAAGCTGTCGGTAGGACATGTGAAGCATCCTGCCTCAGATGAGTGGCAAAGGCAAAAGTTCAAGTCGATCGAGGTGAATCAAGGCACCCGGGCCAGCGCGCGCAGGTAGTCGGCGTCGCGCATCAGACTGTCCCAGTCGGGCGATGGCTGGCGTGGCAGCAGGGCCTGGCGCCGCGCTTCGCTGGCTTCGCTGGGCTGCCATTGGCCGGTGATCTGGGCCTTGGCCAGCCCCTCGATGGTGTCGTCGATCGCCCCGCCCTGCCAGTGCAGCGACTGGTTGCACAACAGGGCCAGGTCGCAACCGGCGCCCAAGGCGGCCAGCACGGCCTCGGTGGGGGTCAGGGTACGGCCCTCGAGCTGGCGCGCGGCGGCCATGCTGAGGTCGTCGGTGACGATGGCGCCGCCAAAGCCCAGGCGACCGCGCAGGATGGCCTGCAGCCAGCGCGCCGAATAGCCGGCCGGACGGCGGTCGACCTTGGTGTAGACCACGTGCGCGGGCATGACGGCGCTGAGCGTGCAGGACAGCCAGCCGTAGGGCGCGGCGTCGTCCTGCAGGATGGCCTTGAGCGAGCGAGCGTCGCGCGGCAGGTCGGTGTGCGAATCGGCGGCCACGAAGCCGTGCCCGGGAAAATGCTTGCCGCAGTGTGCCATGCCGGCTTGCAGCATGCCGTGCGTGAGGCTCTTGGCCAGCACGCTGACCACGCGCGCATCAGCGTGCAAGGCCCGATCGCCAATAACGCTGGACGGGCCCCAATCCAGATCCAGCACGGGCGTGAAGCTGAAGTCCACGCCGCAGGCGCGCAATTCGGCCGCCAGCACGTGGCCGCAGGCGCTGGCCGTGTCCTGGGCGCGAAGGGCGTCCTGCATCCAGAGCTGGCCCAGCACGCGCATGGGGGGCAAATGGGTAAACCCATCGGTGCGAAAGCGCTGCACCCGCCCCCCTTCATGGTCCACGCAGATCAGCAGGTCGGGCCGCAGACGTTTGATCTGCCCGGTGAGCGCGCCGAGCTGGGCCCGATCGACCCAGTTGCGGGCAAACAGAATCAGCCCGCCGACCAGCGGATGCGCCAGTCGCCGGCGGTCGTCGTCGGTGAGCGTGGTGCCGGCGATGTCGATCAGAAGTGGGGCGTGCTGGGACATGGGAACCTCGGTTGTGCGCAATTTATACTATTATTTTAATAGCTACTCAGGATTATTCCACGCCGACCAAGGCCTATTTTTATCAAGAATCCAGGCGTTCGACCACGCAGAAGCTGGCGGCGTAGTCGCTTTCGTCGGTGAGGCTGATGTGCGCCACCCAGCCCTTGGCGTCGAACCAGTCTTTCAGCCCGCCATGCAGCACGATGCAGGGCTCGCCGCTGGGCCGGTTGGCGATCTCGCACAGGCGCCAGTGCATGGGCATGCGCATGCCCAGGCCAATCGCCTTGCTGAACGCCTCCTTGGCCGAAAAGCGCGTGGCCAGGTAGCGCAGGCCACGCTCGGGCCACCGGCCGCTGCGGCGGCGCCAGGCGGCCAGCTCCGCGTCCGACAGAATTTTTTGCGCGAAGCGCTCGCCGTGGCGCTCGAAGCTGGCGCGGATGCGGCGGATGTCGCAGATGTCGGTGCCGATGCCTTGAATCACGAGGTCGGTGCCCTTTCAAGCCGCGCGGAGGCAGTCAAGGTACGCCGCCACGGTGGCGACGTAGCCCAGCTCCAACGCATCGGCGATCAGCGCGTGGCCGATCGACACCTCGGCCACGCCCGGAACGGCGCGCAGAAAAGGCGTCAGGTTGTGGCGGTTCAGGTCGTGCCCGGCGTTCACGCCCAAGCCCACGGCCAGCGCGGCTTGGGCGGCGGCGGCGTAGCGCGCCAGCTCGGCGCGGCGCGCGGCCGGATCGCCGCTGGCCCAGGCCGCGGCGTAGGGTTCGGTGTACAGCTCGACCCGGTCGGCGCCCAGCGCGCGGGCGTGCGCCATCAGCGCCGGTATCGGGTCCATGAACAAACTGACGCGCACGCCCAGCGCGCGGGCCTCGGCCACCAGGGGGCGCAGGCGCTCGCGCACACCGGCGTCGGCCAGATCCCAGCCGTGGTCGCTGGTGAACTGCTCTTCGCTGTCCGGCACGAAGGTGCATTGTTGCGGCCGGGTGGCGCGGATGAACCCCATCAGGTTCTGCGTCGGGTTGCCCTCGATGTTGTATTCGCGACCC
>JAIUOM010000072.1 GCA_020161215.1 Pseudomonadota bacterium | reverse complement strand
CGGCTTCACCTTGGCCGCTGCCGCATTGGCGCGCTGGCGGGCCTGCTCCACATCCCCATCCCACGCCAACGCCACCCCGATCCGCCGCTTGGCGAAGCTCTCGGGTTTGCCGAACAGGCGCAGGTCGGTCTGGGGGTCCTGCAGGGCTTCGGCGACGCCTTCGAAGACGATGCCTTTCGCATCCACGCCGCCGTAAATGACGGCGCTGGCGCCGGTGGATTTGAGGGCAGTGTTGACGGGCAGGCCGAGGATGGCGCGGGCGTGCAGCTCGAACTCGCTTTGCCACTGGGTGATCATCGTCACCATGCCGGTGTCGTGCGGGCGGGGGCTGACCTCGCTGAACCAGACTTTGTCGCCCTTGACGAAGAGCTCGACGCCAAAGATACCCAGGCCTGAAGGCTGGCCGTCGTGGCCCACACCCAGGTCGTCGGTAACGGCCTTGGCGATGCGGCGTGACTCGGCCAGGGCGGCGGCGGTCATGGGGTGGGGTTGCCAGCTTTCGACGTAGTCGCCGGCGACTTGCACGTGGCCGATGGGGTCGCAAAAATGGGTGTGGACCTGGCCGTCGGTACCCATGGCGAGCACGGTGAGCTGGGTGATTTCGTAGTCAAAGTCGATGAAGCCTTCGACGATGACGCGGCTGTGGCTGACGCGGCCGCCGGCCATGGCGTAGTCCCACGCCTTTTGCACGTCAGCGGGTGAGTCGATCTTGCTCTGGCCCTTGCCGCTGCTGCTCATCACCGGCTTGACGATGCAGGGGTAGCCAATGCCACCATCAATCGCAGCCTGCAGCTCAGCCAGCGAGTCGCAGAACTGGTAGGGGCTGGTGGGCAGGCCCAGGGTTTCGGCGGCCAGGCGGCGGATGCCTTCGCGGTCCATGGTCAGGCGGGCGGCGCGGGCGGTGGGGATGACGCGGACGATGCCTTCGGCCTCCAGCGCCTGCAGCTCGGGGGTGGCGATGGCCTCGATCTCGGGCACCACCAGCATCGGCTTTTCGGCCTCGATCAGGGCGCGCAGGGCCTGCGGATCGCTCATGGCGATGGTGCGGGCGTGGTGCGCCACCTGGTGGCCGGGGGCGTGGTCGTAGCGGTCGACGGCGATGGTCTCGACGCCCAGGCGTTGCAGGGCGATCAGCACTTCCTTGCCCAGCTCGCCGCTGCCCAGCAGCATGACGCGGGTGGCAGAGGGCGACAAAGGGGTACCGAGGGTGGTCATGGACGAGCTTTCTGAAGGCGGTGAAAAAAGAAAACGCTATATAAACAATAGCGTACGTGGCAATTTGGACGCCGGCCGAGCCCTGATTTTGCCCGCAACCGGCGTCGGGGCGGGCGCCGCTGGGGCGGCCTCAGCCCAACGCCTTGCCCAGGGCTTGCCCCATGCGGATGGCGCCGCCGGGGGCCCAGTCGGGGTTGAACCGGAGCGTGCCGTGGGGCCACAGCAGCACCACGGTGGAGCCGAGCAGAAAGCGCCCCATCTCGGCGCCGCGCGCCAATGCCGGGGCGCTGTCGCTGGCGTAGTCCACGCGTTGAATTTCTCCCGGCCGGGGCGGGTTGACCACCCCGTGCCACACGGTGGCCATGCTGCCGACGATGGTGGCCCCCACCAGCACCAGCACCAGCGGGCCGCGCGCGGTGTCGAACAGGCACACCACGCGCTCGTTGCGGGCAAACAGGCCGGGCACGCCGCGCGCGGTGACGGGGTTGACGCTGAACAGCTCGCCCGGCACGTACACCATGCGCTGCAACCGGCCGGCGCAGGGCATGTGGATGCGGTGGTAGTCGCGCGGGCTCAGGTACAGGGTGGCGAATTGGCCGTTGTCGAACTCGGCGGCCAGGCGCTCGTCGCCGGCCAGCAGGGCGCTGGTGCTGTAGCTGTGCCCTTTGGCCTGGAAGATCTGGTTCTGCCGGATGGCGCCAAACTGACTGATGGCGCCGTCCACCGGGCACAGGTAGTCGGCCTCGGCCAGCGGGCGGGCGCCTTCGCGCAGCGGGCGGGTGAAGAAATCGTTGAAGCTGGCGTAGCTGGCGGGGTCGGGGTTGGCGGCCTCGGCCATGTCCACGCCGTAGCGCGCCACGAAGCGGCGGATGGCGCTTTGCGTCAGCCCGCCCAGTTCGGCGCTGGCAAAGCGCCCGGCCAGCTGGGTGAGCGCCTGCTTGGGCAGCGCGTGCTGGGCCAGCACGGCAAGGCGTTCGGCGAGAGGGGTGTTCATGCGGTTTGAAAGCGGCCAACGGGCGGAACTGCCGCCATTGTCTCAGCACCGGGATAACTATCAAAATAATAGCTGACCAGGATTCATGGACGCCGGCGGAGGGCAGAAAACGCCCAAAACTTGACTTGCATCAGGAAGCCGCCGCGCACGGCGTGCACCATCGCCTTTTGGCTGCTGCGGCGCAACATAATGAATTTTCTTAGAAGGAGTCCGCCATGCCCCTCTCCGCCGACACCCTCCGCCCCGGCGCGCCGCTGACCGGCGAGCTGTTTCAGTTTCTGGACGAAACGCACCAGCAGTTGGCGCAGGAGCTGGAACACCTGAACCGCGTGGTCGATGCCTTGGTGCGGGACCAGCTGACGCCGCAAGACACCCAACAGTTGGCGCGCACCATCCACTGGTTCGACACCGTGGCGCGCCAGCACCACCAGGACGAAGAGAAGCACATCTTCCCGACCTTGCTGACCAGCGGCGACGTGCAGGTGGTGCAAGTGACCGAGCGCCTGCGGCAGGACCACGGCTGGATCGAGCAGAACTGGCTGGAGATCGGCCCGCACCTGTCGGCCGTGGTGCACGGCAACCACTGGATCGAGCCCCCGCTGGTGCAGGAGATGGTGCAGATGTTCAGCCAGCTGTGCCTGGACCACCTGACGCTGGAGGAATCGCTGGCCTACCCCTGGGCCCGCTCGCACATCCACGCCGTCGACCTGGCCAAGGCCGACCGCGAGATGGCCGAGCGGCGCGCCAAGTACGCGGCGCGGCACTGAGGCCGGCGCCCCCTCAGGCCGGCACGATCAGCGCGTCCGCCTGGCGTGGCCGGGCCAGCGCGTTCTCGGCGCGCCAGCCATACAGCCATTCCAGCGCGTCGTAAAAGCGCTCGGACGTGCGGCCTTCCCACAGCTGGTTGCGCACCGCGCGCTCCACGCCCTGGGCGTGGTACAGGCGGCCCATCTCGCGGGCCGACAGCACGACGCGGGCGGCGCGGGGGATGCGGCTTTCTTCGTAGAGCTGGAAGGCCTTTTCAATGTCCATGTCGCAGGCCTTCATGGCCTCGCCCAGGGTCACCGCGTCCTCGATGGCCATGCACGCGCCCTGGGCCAGGTACTGCAGCATGGCGTGGGCGGCGTCGCCCAGCAGGGTGACGCGGCCGTGGGTCCACTGCGGGATGGGGTTGCGGTCGGCGGTGGCCCAGCGGCGCCAGCTCTTGGGGCACTCCAGCAACTGGCGCGGGCGGGCGTGGATGCCCTGGAAGTAGCTCAGCACCTCTTCCTTGCTGCCGTCGGTCACGCTCCACTCCTCCTGGTCGCGGCTGTGGAAGGTGACGACCAGGTTGTATTCGGTGCTGCCGCGCAGCGGGTAGTGCACCAGGTGGCAGTTGGGGCCGGCCCAGACCACGGGCGCGTTGACGCGCAGGTCCTGGGGCATGTCGGCCGCCGGCACCACGGCGCGGTAGACCACGTGGCCGGACACGCGCGGCGCGTCGCCAAAATAGGTTTGCCGGGCGACCGAGCGCACGCCGTCGGCTGCGATCACGGCGTCGGCGGTGGTGGTCTTGCCGTTCTGGTCGGTGACGGTGACGCGCTGGCCGTCCTGCTCGATCTTCTCGATGCGGGTGGAGGTGTGGAACTCGATCAGGTCAGAGGCCTGCACGCCCTCCAGGATGGAGGTGTGGATGTCGGCGCGGTGGATCACCGCGTAGGGGTTGCCAAAACGCTGGCGAAACGCTTCGCCCACCGCAAAGCGGCCGACCACGCTGGCGTCGACGGCGTCCATCATGATCAGCTCGTCGGTGAACACCGCGCGGCGGCGCGCGTTCTCGCCCACGCCCAGGGCGTCGAGCGCGGCAAAGGCGTTGGGGCCCAGCTGGATGCCGGCACCGATCTCGCCGATCTGGGCCGCCTGTTCCAGCAGCGTGATGCGCACGCCGAGCTTGGCCAGGGCCTGGGCCGCGGCCATGCCGCCGATGCCGCCGCCGATGACGATCATGTGTTGGGGTGTGCTCATGGCTGGTCTCCTACGGGTGGGGTCAGGACGCACCGACCCGCGCCGCGCCGGAGGGGCGCAGCGGGGTGCGGGATTCGGTTCAGGTCCGTTCGCGCTGGGCCTGTCTGAAGGGGCTCGGCGCGAACGGGGCGCAAGACTGCGCGGGGCGCTTATTCGGGCTGGCCGAGCGTCAGGGCGATCTCGCCCAGCTTGTCGATCTTGCCGGTGATCTTGTCGCCCGGCTGCACCGGGCCCACGCCTTCGGGGGTGCCGGTGTAGATCAGGTCGCCGGGCTGCAGGTGGTAGTACTCGGACAGGTTGGCGATCACCTCGGGCACGCTCCAGATCAAATCCTTCAGGTCGGCGTTCTGCTTGAGGGCGCCGTTGACGCTGAGCTGGATGTTGCCGCTGCCGAGTTCACCGGTCTCGCTGGCGGGCACCAGGGGGCTGATGACGGCGGCGTTTTCAAAGTCCTTGCCGAAATCCCAGGGCCGGCCCATCTCGCGCGACTTGATCTGCAGGTCGCGCCGGGTCATGTCCAGCCCGCAGGCGTAGCCCCACACGCAGGCCTTGGCCTGCTCGGGCGTGACGCGGAAGGCCGGCTTGCCGATGGCCACCACCAGCTCCATCTCGTAGTGGTAGTTCTGGGTGCCCAGCGGGAACGGGATGGTGGCGCCGGTGGCGATCAGGTCGATGGGGGTCTTGTTGAAGTAGAACGGCGGTTCGCGGTCGGGGTCGAACCCCATCTCGCGCGCATGGGCGGCGTAGTTGCGGCCGACGCAGAAGATGCGGCTGACGGCGTACAGCTGGTCGGAGCCGCGTACGGCGACGGCGGCTTGAGGGGCAGGCGGGAAGACGTAGTTGCTCATGGTGTGGAGGTTTTTTGCTACAAATTAAATAGCTAATTGGGATGTGTGGGCGCCGGGGTCGGCGGGATTTGGCTTAAAAATCTTCGTAAAAACCCAACGCGCGCTGCATCGGCGCATCGTCCACGTGGAACAGGTAGGCGTCCTGCCCCTGGGCGCGGTGCGTGACCTCGGCGTGCGTCGGGATCGCCAGTGTGTCACCTTCTGACCATTGGAGCGTGACGCCGTCGATGACCGATTCGCCCCGCCCTTCGATCACGTGGATGACGCTGGAGGCCGAGCGCTTGCGCGGCGCAAAGTCCTGGCCGGCGCGCAGCAACTGGGCCGAAAAGCCCAGCGTGGGCAGGCAGGGCTGGCCGGTTTCGGGGTTGATGTAGGCCAGTTGCACGGCCTGATCCTTGGGCGTGACGGTGGCCAGCTGCCCCAGCGACTCGCGCACATCGGCCCACGGAAAGCGGATTTGCGGGTACTTGGGCCGCTGCGCGGCGCCCAGCGACGCATAAGGCACCAGACCGGCGCGGCGGTACTTGTTTTGCGAGGCGTCGAGCGCGCCGCTCACGGTCTGCGACGGGCCTTCGATGGCGTAGGACGCCTCCATGGCGTAGACCATGGGCAGATCGAGCGCGTCAAGCCACACCACGGGGCCGGAGCCCTCGTGCCCGTGCTCGTGCCAGTTGAGCGCCGGCGTCAGGATCAGATCGCCCTTGTGCATGGGGCATTTTTCGCCGTTGACGGTGGTGTAGCCGCCGCTGCCCTCGATGACAAAACGCACCGCCGTGGGCGTGTGGCGGTGGTTGGGCGCCACCTCACCCGGCAGGATGAGCTGCAGGCCGACGTAGATGGTGGGCGTGGCGACCAGCTTGTCGAGCCCCTGGCCGGGGTTGCACAGCACCAGCACGCGGCGCTCGGCCTTCTCGATGGGGGTCAGCTCGCCGGCGCGCAGCAGGTGCGGGCGCACCTCCTGGTAGCGCCACATGAAGGGCTGGGTGCTGCGCGCAGGCTTGTCGCGCGGCAGCAGGCCGCGCAGCTGCGGCCACAGCGGGGCGACAGACAGGTCGTTGATGGCCTTGACGTAATCGGTCGGCAGGTCTTCCAGGCGGCCCAGGGAGTCGGCGTGGCCGAGCTGGTTCAGGGCATCGATCGGGTTCATGGCTTGTCTCCGCTCGCAAATTAATATGTATGCTTATTAGTATAGGGCGGGCGGCCCATGGGTGCAAGCGCCCCTCGGGAATACAGCGTGAACAGGCCTTACTTGCGCACGTCGCCGGCGAACTTCTCGACCAGGCGCGCCGGCCCGGCCACCACCACCACGTCGCCGGTGCGCACGCGGGTTTCCGGCGTGGCGTGCTCGAACGCCTGCGACGGGCGCTTGAGGCCGACCAGGGTGACGCCGAAGCGGTCGCGGATGTCGGGGCGCGCCAGGCCGTCGCGGCCGGCGGCCTCGGGCGCCAGCACCTTGGCCACGGCAAAGCCTTCGTCGATCTCGATGTAGTCCATCATGCGGCCGGTGATCAGGCGCGCCACGCGCCGGCCCATGTCGGCCTCGGGGTAGATCACGTGGTGGGCGCCGATGCGCTCGGCGATGTGGCCGTGCTCGGGTGCGGTGGCCTTGACCCAGATGTCCTTGACCTTCAGCTCGACCAGCGCCAGCACCGCCATCAGGCTGGCCGCCAGGTCGTCGCCGATGCCGACCACGGCGTGCGCGAAATCGGCCACACCCAGTTGGCGCAGCACCTGCGCGTTGGTGCAATCGGCCTGCACCGCGTGGGTCAGCCGGTGCGACCAGGCCTGCACCGGGCCTTCCTCGGCGTCGATGCCCATGACGTCGTGGCCCAGGTCGATCAGCGATTCGGCCACGGCGCCGCCGAAACGGCCCAGGCCGATGACCACGATGCTGTCGCTGGCCGCGAAGGAGAACTGCTCGGTGAAGAGCTTGGCCAGGGTGTGTTTAGCCGACAATGGGATGCTCCTCGGGATAACGGAAAGCGGTGCGCCGCGCGCCGGTGGCCAGCGACGTGGCCAGGGTGATGGTGCCGACGCGGCCGGCGTACATCAGCACGATCAGCGTCAACTGGCCAATCGGCGGCAACTCGGCGGTGATGCCGGTGGACAGGCCGACGGTGGCGAAGGCCGACACCACCTCGAAGATGATCTGGTTCACCGGCAGCGGCGAGCTGTGCAGCAGCACCAGGTTGCCGGCCACCACCACCATGCCGCCCAGCATCAGCACCGTGATGGCTTGGCGTTGCGCGGCCTGCGAGATGCGGCGTCCGAAGGCCTGGGTGTCGCTGCGCCCGCGCACCTCCGACCAGACCAGCAGCAGCAGCACCAGGAAAGTGCCCACCTTCACGCCCCCCGCGGTGCCGGCGCTGCCGCCGCCGACGAACATCAGCAGGTAATGCAGCGCCAGGCTTTCGTGCGTCAGCGCGCCGATGTCGATCACGTTGAAGCCGGCCGTGCGCGCCGACACCGAGGAGAAGGCGGCCGCCAGCATCTTGTCGGGCCAGGCCAGGGCGCCCAGGGTCTTGGCGTTGCTCCACTCGAACCACAGCAATATCACGAAGCCGCCGGCCAGCAGCATGGCCGTGCCCATCAGGGTCAGCTTGGTGTGCAAGGTCCAGTGGCGCGGGTCGTGCCAGCGCACGCGCAGATCGTGCAGCACCGGAAAGCCCAGCCCGCCGATGACGATGGCGGCCATCACCGGGGCCAGCATCCAGACGTCGGTGGCGTAGCGCATCAGGCTGTCGCCGTGGATGGAGAAACCGGCGTTGTTGAAGGCCGAGATCGAATGGAACAGCCCGCTCCAGGCGGCCTCGTTCCAGGGCAGGCCGTAGCCCAGGTGCAGGCGCGTGGCCAGCGCGGCGGCGGTGAGCAGCTCCATGGCCACGGTGACGATGAACACCAGCTTGGCCACGCTGGTCACGTCGCCCAGGCCGATGACGTGGCTCTCGACCTGGGTCACCAGGCGCATGCGCAGTTGCAGCGAGCGGTTGACCATGGTGCCCAGCAGGGTGGCGGCGGTCATCATGCCGAAGCCGCCGACCTGGAACAGCCCGACCAGCACCCATTGCCCGAAGCCGGACCAGTAGGTGCCGGTGTCCACCACCGCCAGCCCGGTCACGCAGACCGCTGACACGGCGGTGAACAAGGCCGTCAGCCAGGGCGCCGCTTGCCCCTCGGCCTGCGCCACGGGCAGCATCAGCAGCGCCGTGCCCACGCCGATGGCGAACAGGAACGCCAGGGCCACGATGCGCTCGGGGTGGTACAGGGTGGACATGTCGCCGTATCGCGCCCGAGCAAGCTGCCCAAGGCTTGGAGGCCGCAGTCTACTCGCTGCGCTGGCGGGCACAATGCCCGCATGTCCGCCGTGCCCACCGACCCCGCCACACCGCCGCTGCTGGAGGCGCGCGCGTTGCGCAAGCGCTACGGTGCGCAATGGGTGGTCGATGGCCTGTCGCTGCACATCGGCCCGGGCGAATGCCTGGGCCTGATCGGCCCGAATGGCGCCGGCAAAACCACCACGCTGCGCCTGTGCCTGGGGCTGAGCGCGCCCGACGACGGGCAGATCCGCTACTTCGCGCGGCAGGGCGGCGGCGCGCAGGCGATGCCGGCCGACGCGCTGGCCATCAAGGCGCGGCTGGGCGTGGTCAGCCAGTTCGATTCGCTCGACCCCGATTTCAGTTGCGCCGAGAACCTGCGCGTGTTCGGCCGCTACTTCGGCCTGCCGCGCGCCGTGATCGAGTCGCGCGTGGCGCCGCTGCTGGAGTTCGCGGCGTTGACGCACAAGGCCGACGTCCGGCCCAGCGAGCTGTCGGGGGGCATGCGGCGGCGCCTGAGCCTGGCGCGGGCGCTGGTCAACGACCCCGACCTGCTGCTGCTGGACGAACCCACCACCGGCCTGGACCCGCAGGCGCGCCACCTGATGTGGGAGCGCCTGCAGCGCCTGCTGCAGCAGGGCAAGTCGATCCTGCTGACCACGCACTTCATGGACGAGGCCGAGCGCCTGTGCCACCGCCTGGTGGTCATCGACCACGGCCGCAAGATCGCCGAGGGCCGCCCGCGCGCGCTGATCGCCGAGCACCTGGAGCCCGAGGTGGTCGAGGTGTACGGCCAGGGCGCGCTGGCGCTGGCCGAGTCGCCCCTGACCGCGCTGGCCGAGCGCACCGAGGTCAGCGGCGAGACGGTGTTTTTCTACACCCACCGCGCACGCCAGCTGCTGCAGGCGCTGGAGGCGCACCCGCAGCTGCGCACGCTGCACCGGCCGGCGAATCTGGAGGACCTGTTCCTCAAGCTCACCGGCCGCCAGATCAGGGAAGAAGGATGATGGACGCCCCCCGATGCGCCTACGGCGCCTCCCCCCACTGGGGGGCAGGCCGGCCGCTTCGGAGCGGCCGTGCGCGGCGGCCTCTCGCATGGCCTGCTTCGCGGCCTTCGGCGTCCGGGCGGCGCTCGCGGGTGGCCGGCACGAGGGATCCCCGCCATGAATGACACGTCAGTCTGGGCGCCGCCGCGCCTGTCGATGCGCTGGTGGCCGGTGTTTCGGCGCAACCTGCTGGTGTGGCGCAAGCTGGCCCTGCCCAGCCTGTTGGCCAACATCGGCGAGCCGCTGCTGTGGCTGGTGGCCTTTGGCTATGGGCTGGGCTCGATGATCGGGCGCGTGCCCACGCACGGCCAGGAGGTGCCCTACATCCTGTTCCTGGCCAGCGGCTCGATCTGCATGAGCGCCATGAACGTGGCCAGCTTCGAGGCGCTGTACTCGGCCTTCTCGCGCATGCACGTGCAAAAGACCTGGGACGGCATCCTGAACGCGCCGGTGCAACTGGACGACGTGGTGCTGGCCGAGATGCTGTGGGCCGGCTTCAAGGCGCTGTTCTCGGCCACCGCCATCCTGGGCGTGATGCTGGCGCTGCAAATCAGCCACAGCCCCAAGCTGCTGCTGGTGCTGCCCATCCTGCTGCTGGCCGGCATCACCGCCGCCAGCATGGCGCTGGTGTTCAACGCCAAGGCCAAGGGCTACGACTTCTTCACCTACTACTTCGCGGTGCTGCTGTCGCCGATGATGTTCTTGTCGGGCGTGTTCTTCCCGCGCGAGCAATTGCCGCCGTTCGCGCACGCCATCGCCAACTGGCTGCCGCTGTCGGCGGTGGTGGACCTGGTGCGGCCGCTGTTCCTGGACCAATGGCCGGCCAACGCGGGGCGCCACCTGGCGGTGCTGGCGGCCTACGCCATCGTCGGCTTCTGGGTCGCCCTGGCCTTCACCCGGCAGCGTTTTCGGCGCTGAGAGTACTCATTTTTTAATAGCTACTCAGGATGCATGGGCGCCGACCAAGGCCGGTTTTAGCCCAAAAATCGAGGCGTGAAGCACCTGCGGGCTGGCGCCTCGCCACTTTGACATGACGTTTTGGCAGGCCGACTGCGGCGCCGGCCTGCCACTCTGGCAGAGCTGGGTCGACTCACCCCGTCGCCTAGAAAAAAACCTTTTGTTGATAGTCACTTAGAAAAATCGAGTCGGCTGGCAAGCCTTTTGCTTGATGACAGGCATTTCGCCACTGCCATCGACTCGCCGTGACCTCGACACCCTTGATTGCCTTGCTGCTCGCCCTGGTGGGCGCCGCCAGCTGGGCCCAGACCTCGGCCCCCATCGCCGGCCTTCATCCCGACCGCCGGCCGGACGGCGCGCCACGCGTGGCCCAGTTCACCACGACCGACGCGCAGGCCGCCCAGGCGCTGCGCGGCGTGGAAGGCGTGCCGCCGGGCAAGCTGCGCGCCATCGTCTCCGCCGGCGCCTGGTGGGTGCCGATGCGCCATCCCGGCATGCCCGCCCCCTACGACCCACGCGGCCTGTACGGCGCGGCCCAGCCGGCCACCCTGGCCGCGCCCGCCTCGGCCGCGCGCTGAACCTGGCCATGGCCGGCTTCCGTTTTCCACGCGACCTGTCTCGCCCTGGCGAGTGGGGCGCGCCACCCGATCGCGCTTGCCGCCGTCCGCGGCGACAGCGGCGATGCTGCCGACAGGCAGGGGGCTCTTCGGCCCCGAATCTTGCGCAATAGACCTTTTTTATCGGTAACAAAGGAGAGTTCCATGAAAGCAGTTCGTCACGTTCTCGGTCTGTCGGTGGTCGCAGCGGCACTGGTCGCGGCCCTTCCGGCGCTGGCTCAGCAGCAAGGCATGTCCGGCATGTCGGGTCAGCAAGGCATGAGCGGCATGTCCGGCCAGCAGGGCATGAGTGGCATGTCGGGCATGTCCGGTCAACAGGGCATGAGCGGTATGTCGGGCCAGCAAGGCATGTCCGGCATGAGCGGCCAGAAGGGCATGAGCGGCATGTCGGGCATGAGCGGCAACAAGGCCCCGGCCAAGAAGAAGCCGGCCCAGCAAGGCATGTCCGGCATGTCCGGTATGTCGGGTCAACAGGGCATGTCCGGGATGTCCGGCATGTCCGGCCAGCAAGGCATGAGCGGCATGTCGGGTCAGCAAGGCATGTCTGGCATGTCTGGCATGTCGGGCATGAGCGGCGACAAGAAGTAATCCAGCCGCCGACACGCCGCCGCCCGGCTGGGCGGCGGCTTTAGGGCCGGGCTGGCCCGCGCGCCAGCCCGGCATTTTTCTCGCCCCCTTCCCTTGGTCGGAGCAAGGTCATGAAAGCGCCCAGCTTGAGGCCCATTTTGTCGTGGTCGATCGTTCTGATGGCCGCCCTCTGGTTCGCCGGCTGCTCGGATCCGCAGCCCCCCGCGCCCGCTGTCGCGCAACCCATGGCTGGCGCGTCCGCGTCGCCAACCGCCGCACCGGCCCAGCCCACCGATTACCACGCCGCCAAGTGGGACCCGATCCACTTCAAGCCGGCCATCGACAAGGCCACCGACGCGCAATGCCTGAGCTGCCACGCCGAAGTGCTGAAGCCCTCGGTGCGCAAGAGTTCGCCGGCCGGCGTCGAGGCCGCCACCGCCAAGGCCTGGTACCAGGTCACCTCCACCTACCAGGGCGAGCAGGACACTTTTCACCGCCGCCATCTCGACACCGCCATGGCCAAGCAGCTGATGAACATGCGCTGCACCACCTGCCACCAGGGCAACGACCCGCGCGACGAGGCGCCCGGCACCTCGGCCAGCAACCAGAACGCCGAGCTGACGCTGCGCAAGATGATCAACCCCGAGACCAGCTGCCTGAAATGCCACGGTAAGATGAACTGGGAGGTCATGGGCCTGCCCAGCCCCTGGGCGCAGTCCAAGGACAGTTTCCAGAACAACTGCATGCTGTGCCACGCCGCCATCCGCACCACGCGGCACCAGGTCAACTACCTCAACGCCCAGGCCATCGACGAAGCCGGCAAGACCAACGGCGACGTGTGCTTTGGCTGCCACGGTGGTCGCGCCTGGTACCGCACGCACTACCCCTACCCGCGCCACGCCTGGCCCGGCATGCCGACCGAGGTGCCCGATTGGGCCAAGGGCCGGCCGACCGAGAGCGAAGTGCGCTTCATCAGCGCCGCCGTCCAGCCAGCCACCACCGCCGCCGCGCAGGGAGCGTCCAAATGAAAAACGATTTGTCTCAAGGGCCGGGCACGCGCTTTCCCAGTGTCGGTGAATCCATGGACCAGGTGGGCCTGGGCTACCGACGGCGCGATTTTCTCAAGGTCGTCGGCGCCGGCGCGGGCGCCGCCGGCCTGGTGACGCTGGGGGTCACGGTGGCGCCTGAAAAAGTCGAGGCCTTCGCCTACGAGCCCTACTTCACCGACGACCAGCTGACGACGGTGGTCACCTCCTGCGCGCACAACTGCGGGTCGCGCCATGTGCTGGTGGCGCACAAAAAGGGCGACGTGATCGTGCGCCTGTCGACCGACAACGGCGAATACCAGGCCCAGGGCGCCTACGGCAAGGACACTTTCGAGGAGCCGCAGCTGCGCGCCTGCCTGCGCGGGCGCAGCTACCGTTCGCGCCTGTACTCGCCCGAACGCCTGCTCTACCCCATGAAGCGCGTGGGCGCGCGCGGCGAACACAAGTTCAAGCGCATCAGCTGGGACCAGGCCCTGGACGAAATCGCGCAGAAGATGGTGCAGTTGAAGAAGGACTACGGCCCGACGGCCTTGCTGGACCAGAGCTACGCCGGCGCCAGCTATGGCGTGCTGCACAAGAGCGACCAGATCGAAGGGCTGCTCGGGCGCTTCATGGGCATGTTCGGCTGCCGCACCAATTCCTGGTCGGTGCCCTCCTACCAGGCCACCACGTTCTCCAGCCGCGTGACCTTCGGCACCATCCAGGACGGCAACGAGGACGACACCTTCGCGCACAGCAAGCTGATCATCATGTGGGGCTGGAACCCGGCCTACACCTTTCACGGCGGCAACACCTTCTACTATATGCGCATGGCCAAGCAGCGCGGCTGCAAGTTCGTGCTGGTGGACCCGCAGTACACCGATTCGGCCGCCGTCTACGACGCCTGGTGGATTCCGATCAAGCCCAACACCGACGCGGCCATGATGGCCGCCATGGCGCACCACATCTTCACCGCCAACCTGCACGACCAGAAATTCATCGACAAGTTCGTGCTGGGCATGGATGCGGGCACGATGAGCAAGGAGTTCGAGGGCAAGCAGAACTTCAAGGACTACATCCTCGGCAAGTACGACAACACGCCCAAGACGCCCGAGTGGGCCGAGCCCATCTGCGGCGTCAAGGCGGCCGACATCCGCAAGCTGGCCGACATGTACGCCCAGACCAAGCCGGCCGCGCTGAAGGCCAGCTGGGCGCCCGGCCGCGCCAGCTACGGCGAGCAGTACAACCGCATGGCCGCGGCGCTGCAGGCCATGACCGGCAACATCGGCGTGCTGGGCGGCTGCGCCGAGGGCGTGGGCAAGGCCTGGCACAGCGAAAGCGTGGCCTACCCGTACGACGAGAGCGCCAACCTGTGGTGGGCCTCGATCAAGTCCGACCGCTGGGCGCACTGCGTGCTGAACTACCCGAACCTGAAACGCGAGGAAATCGGTCTGTGGCCGCGCGAGGACGAGCTGGACGGCAAGATTCCCCACATCAAGGGCATCTTCTGGCAAGGCAGCGACTGGTTCAACCAACTCACCAACATCAACAAGGAAATCCAGGCCATCGAAAAGCTGGAGTTGGTGGTGTGCATGGATTCGACCATCACGCCCTCGGGTATCTGGGCCGACTACCTGCTGCCGATCGCCACGCACTTCGAGCGCCACGACGTCGCCTTGCCCTGGTACAAGGGCCACTACTACATCCATCGGCCCAAGGTCATCGAGCCGCTGGGTGAAAGCAAGACCGACTTCCAGGTCTTCACCGAGCTGAGCTACCGCCTGCAAGCGCTCGATCCCGGGCTGGAAAACCTGGGCAAGCGCTACAACCCGCGCGCCGACCGCGACTACTTCCAGCACCCGGACGCGGTCGACGAGGCCTACCTGAAGGCCTGGTGGGAAGGCAGCGTGCAGCACCACCAGGGCGTGAAGATGTCCTGGGAAGAGTTCAAGAAGCACGGCACCTACAAGTTCGTGCTCAAGGAGCCGCACGTGGCCTTCCGCGCGCAGATCGCCCAGGGCAAGCCGTTTGAAACGCCCTCCGGCAAGATCGAGATCTTCTCCACCCAGCTGGCCGGCATCACCGACTGGACCAAGACCCAGTACGGCTACGAGATTCCGTACATCCCGAAGTGGATCGAGCCCTTTGAGTCGCTCAATCACCCGATCGCCAAGCAGTACCCGTTCCACCTGATCAGCCCGCACCCACGCTGGCGCACGCACTCGATCTTCAACAACATCCCCTGGCTGCGCGAGACCTACGAGCAGGAGGTGACGATCAACGCCAGCGACGCGAGAAAGCTGGGCATCCAGACCGGCGACACGGTCGAGGTGTGGAACGAGCGCGGCAAGTGCGTGGTGCCCGCCTACGTCACCGAGCGCCTGCTGCCCGGCGTGCTGGTGCTGTTCGAGGGCGCCTGGATGGACCCCGACAAGAACGGCGTGGACCGGGCCGGCAACCCCGACTTCCTGACCCTGGACAACCCCAGTCCGGCTGGCGCCTTTGCCTACAACAACGCCATGGTGCAGATCCAGAAGTCGAACCTGACGCACCGGCCCGGCTGGGACGAGCTGGCCGTGGCACGTTCGGCGGTGTTCCGCCGCGACATGTAAGGAGCCGCCGCCATGGCCGAGAAACAAGTCATCAACAAGCTGGGCATCGACGCCAAGGCGCGCGTCAAGTACGCCCAGGACCGGCGCGACGCCACCACCTACGAGCCGGTCCAGCCCGAGCAGCAGTGGGGCTTCATCCACAACAACATGGACTGCATCGGCTGCCGCGCCTGCGAGATCGCCTGCAAGGACAAGAACGGCCTGCCGCCCGGCCCACGCTTTCGCCGCGTCATGTACGTCGAGGGCGGCACGTTTCCGGAAGTGTTCGCCTACAAGGTCAACATGTCCTGCAACCACTGCGCCGAGCCGGCCTGCCTGCCGACCTGCCCGACGGGCGCGATCTGGAAGCGCGCCGACAACGGCGTGGTGGACATCGACAGCTCGCTGTGCATCGGTTGCCGCCGCTGCGAGGCCGCCTGCCCCTACGGCGCGCCGCAGTTCGACCCCAGCGACAACACGGTCAAGAAGTGCAACCTGTGCATCGACGAGCTGGAGTCTGGCCGCAAGCCCTACTGCGTGTCGGCCTGCATGATGCGCGTGCTCGACATCGGCCCCATCGACCAGCTGCGCGCCGGCACCTGGGACACCAAGGCCATGGTCAAGGGCGTGGACGTGCCGGTGCGGCAAGTCCAGCACATGGCCAACCCGGAACTCACCAACCCCTCCATCGTGTTCGTCGCGCACCCCAAGGGCAAGGTCGAGTCCGCCCCCGCCGTGCCGGCCGCGCCTACCCCCAAGGCCTCGTCATGAACGCCGTGCCCGCCTCTCGCCCCGCCTGGCCGGCCCTGGCCGCCGAGGACTTGCGCACCTTGGCTTGGCTGCACGCCAAGGAACACGCGCCCGAGCTGCTGGCCGAGCTGTACGCCAACGGCTTTCCCGACACCCTGGTGCTGGTCGGTGCCGACGCCCCCGAGTCGCGGGCCATGGCCGTCGCGCTGCGCGCCTTGGCCAGCAGCCGCTGCGACAGCGAGGGCGAATTGCCGTACACCGATACCGATCAGTTGGCCGCCGACTACGCGGCGATCTACCTCACCCACACGCTGCGCGCCTCGCCGCACGAGTCGGTGTGGCGCGACGACGACCACCTGATGCTGCAAGCGCCCACCTTCAGCGTGCGCGAGTTCTACCGCCGCCATGGCGTGCAGGTGCCCGACTGGCGCCAGCGCGCCGACGACCACCTGACCCACGAGCTGGAGTTCGTGGCCCTGCTGCTGGAGCGCGAGCAGGCGCGCGAGGCGGCGCGCTTTCTCAAGACCCACCTGATGAGCTGGCTGCCGCAGTTCGCCGGCCGGGTGGTGCAACGCGCCGACACGCCGTTCTACGCCGCCCTGGCCGCGCTGACCCTGTCGGCCTGCGAAGCCTGTCAGCAGGCGCTGCCCGACGTGGCCGTGCTGCCGCCCGTGGTGGCGCAGAGCGCGGCGGTCCCGCCGGGGGGTTGCGGCGCCTTGTCCTGAGGCCCCGCGCCTGCCATGCCCGCGCCACAGGCGGCGGCCGATCCGGCGCAGGGAGCCAGCCGGCTTGCCATCCAGGCCGAGCGCTGCGTGCACGCCCAGGTGCTGCACGCCGGCTGCCAGGCCTGCGTGACGGCCTGCCCGCGCCAGGCCTGGCGCGCGCACCCGGACGGCCTGGGCTTCGACGCCGAGGCCTGCGACGACTGCGGCCTGTGCGTGGCGGCCTGCCCCACCGACGCGCTGGCGCTGCCGACCCCCGCGCCGCGCGTGGTCACGCGCCCGGGCGGCGCGCGCACCCTGCTGCTGGCCTGCGAACGGGCTGGCGTGGCCGGTGTGCACGGCGTCACACCCTGCCTGTACGGCCTGTCGCCGGGCTGGCTGCTGCACGCCGCCGAGGCGCTGTCGGCCGACACCATGGCCCTGGCGCCGGGCGACTGCGCCCACTGCCCGCGCGGCGGCGCCGGCCCGGGCTGGCGCGCGCACTGGCTGGCCGTGGCCGAGCGCCTGCGCGCCGCGGGCCGCCGCGTGCCGGCGCTGAGCCCGATCGCCGCCACCGCCTGGCCGGCGCCCGAACCCGCCGACGCCGCCGCGCCACGGCCGGGGCGGCGCCGCTTTCTGGGCGCCCGCGCCGCACCGGTCGGCGCGGCGCCGGCCGTGCTGCCGCCCTTGGCCGGCCAGCGCGCCTGGATCACCGCCCAGCTGAGCGCCGCCAGCCCCCGCGCCGCGCCGCTGTGGGCGGTGGCGCTGGACAGCGCGCGCTGCACCTGGTGCCTGGCCTGCACGCGTGTCTGTCCGAGCGGCGCGCTGGCGCTTGAGCGCGCCACGGCGCCAGGCGCGCCGGACCGCTTCGTGCTCGACATGCGCCGCTGCACCGGCTGTGGCCTGTGCCACGACGTGTGCACGCCACAGGCGCTGTCCATTCCACAGGCGCTGTCCACCCCGTGCGCGCAGACCGAGCACGAGGCCGCGCCAGGTCCAGACGAAGTGCCCCTGACACGCTTGTCTTGCTCGGCCTGCCGGGTGGACTTTCATCAGCCGGCCGGCGCCCAGCGCGAACCCACGCCGTGCTGCCCGACCTGTCGGCAAGGCCGGCCGCGGCAGCACAATCGGCTGGTGCAGCAGGACTGCCCGCCATGACCGCCTCCACCGCTCCCGACACCCCGCCCTCGGTCGACACGCCACCCGGCCGCGGCGGCGGCCTGCGCGCCTGGATCGCCTCGTCCCTGTCGCGTCAGCTCACGCTGGGGCTGATGGTGGCCCTGCTGTTGTCGGCCGGCCTGCTGACCGCGCTGGCGCTGGCCGTCAGCCGGGGCGCGGTGCGCGCCGAGCACGAAGCCGCCGCCGAGCGCATGGCGCATCTGTTCGAGGCCAGTCTGCACAACGCCATGCTCAAGCGCGACCTGGACGGCCTGTCGACCATCCTGTCGGCGCTGGGCCAGGTGCCGGGCGTGACGCAGGCGCGCCTGGCCGAACCACGGGGCACGGTGCGCTTTGCCTCGCGGCCACAGGCGGTCGGCGGCTCGGCCGGCGAGCAGTTGGCCGGGCTGTGCCTGACCGCCGGCTGCGCCCCGCCAACGCCGCGCCTGACGTGGCACCCCGGCGAGACCGGCGAACGCCTGCACATCGCCTACCCGGTGCTGAACCAGGCGCGCTGCGCCGGCTGCCACGGTGCGCCGGCCCAGCACCCGGTGAACGGGGTGCTGCTGCTCGACTTCGCGCCCGTGGCCACCACCGGCCTGGGCCAGGGTCCGACCTGGCTGCTGCTGGCCGTCGGGCTGTTGTCGCTGGGGCTGTTCGCGGCCTTGATGAGCCTGACGCTGCGCCGCCGCGTGGCCCGGCCGCTGGGCCAGCTGGCACGGGCCGCCGACCGCCTGGCCGGCGGTGAACTGGCCGCCCGCGTCGATTCGCGCGCGCCGGACGAGCTGGGCCGTGTCAGCCGCAGCTTCGACCGCATGGCCGAGCGCATCGACCACACCGTGGGCGCGCTGCGCGAGGAGCGGCGCTTTCTGCAGACCCTGATCGACGCCCTACCCGACCCGGTGCTGGTGATCGGGCCGGACTTTCGCATCCGCCTGGCCAACCAGGCCTACGCGCGCCTGCTCGGGCACGAGCTGCCGGCCGTCATCGGCCAGTGCTGCCACCAGGTCAGCCGTGGCCTGAACGAACCCTGCCCCAGCACCTTGCTGACCTGCCCGGTGGCCGAGATGCGGTTGCGGCCCGAGCCCGTGCACAGCCTGATGACGCTGCGCCGCGCCGACGGCGGCGCGGTGGAGGTGGACATCGAGGCGGCGCCCTTCACCACCGGCGGCGGCGAGCGCTACACGGTGGAGGTGATGCGCCCGCTGGACCGCAGCATCCGCTTCTCGCAGCAGCAGCGCCTGTCCACCATCGGCCTGCTGGCCAACGGCGTGGCGCACGAGATCCACAACCCGCTGGCCTCGATCCGTCTGGCCCTGCAGGCCTGCCTGCGCGGCCTGCGCGACGGCGACATGCCCAGCGAGGAGCTGATCGACTACCTGCGGCTGGTCGACACCGAGATCGACCGCTGCGTGCTCACCACCCAGCGCCTGCTGCAGATGAGCCAGGCGCCGTCGCAAGAGCTGCGCCCGGTGCGGCTGGAGACCGCCCTCGGCGACGTGCTGGCGCTGCTGGGCGAGGAGTTTCGCGCGCGCCGCGTCACGCTGCAACTCGGCGGCATCGCGCCCGAGGAGCAGGTGCTGGGCGACGAGGCCGAGCTGCGCCAGGTGCTGGTCAACCTGATCCACAACGCGCTGCACGCCATGCCCCAGGGCGGGCAGGTGGAGATCCTGGCCGAGCCGGCCGAGGCCGGCGCCAGCCTGCGTCTGGCGGTGCGCGACAACGGCTGCGGCATCGCGCCGCAAGACCTGCCCCTGATCTTCATGCCCTTTTTCAGCCGCCGCGTCGACGGCCAGCGCGGCACTGGCTTGGGCCTGGCCATCTGCAAGGCCACCATGGAACGCTTTGGCGGCAGCATCGAAGTCAGCAGCCCGCCCGGCCAGGGCAGCACCTTCACGCTGACGCTGCGGCGCGCGCCGGCCGCGCTGCCCGACAATCCGGGGCCAGACCTCTCCTCTCGGCCCGTGCCATGAGCTCCTCGCTGCTGGTCGTCGAAGACGACCCCGTCCTCAACCGCTTGCTGGTCAAGACGCTGGGCAAGTGCGGTTACGACGTGGACAGCGCCGCGTCGTGGCAGCAGGCGCGCGAGCGCATTGCCGTCTTCGCGCCCGATCTGGTGCTGCTGGACGTGAACCTGCCCGACTCCACCGGCTTCGGCCCCTTAAGCGAGACCGCCCATTCGCGCTCGGTGGTCATGCTGACCGCCTACGGCGACGTGAACCAGGCGGTGCAGGCCATGCGCCTGGGCGCGGCCGACTACCTGGTCAAGCCGGTGAACCTGGACGAGCTGGAACTGGTCATCCGCGGCGCGCTGGAGCGGCGCCAGCTGCTGGCGCAAAAGGCCGCTTGCGGCGACGGGCCCGGCGCCATGATCGGCGACAGCCCGGCCATGCGCCGCTTGCGCCAGCTCATCCAGGAGGTGGGCGGCAGCGACGTCACGGTGCTGATCCAGGGCGAGAGCGGCTCCGGCAAGGAGCTGGTGGCGCAGGCCCTGCACGCCGCCAGCACGCGCCGCGACGAACGCTTCGTGGCCGTGGACTGCACCACCTTGCAGGAAACGCTGTTCGAATCCGAGTTGTTCGGCCACGAGCGCGGCGCCTTCACCGGCGCCGACCGGCGCAAGACCGGGCTGATCGAGGCCGCCGCCCAGGGCACGCTGTTCCTGGACGAGATCGGCGAGGCCGGGCCGGCGATCCAGGCCAAGCTGCTGCGGGTGCTGGAATCTGGCCGCTTTCGGCGTGTCGGCGCCACCACCGACCTGCGCACCGACGCGCGCGTGGTCGCCGCCACCAACCGCGACCTGGCCCAGCGCGCGCGCCAGCAGCTGTTCCGTGACGACCTGTACTACCGCCTGGCGGCGTTCGTGATCGAGGTGCCGCCGCTGCGCCAGCGGCGCGAGGACATCGCCGCCCTGGCCGAGCATTTCATCGCCCAGCGCCGGCGCGGCAAGGGCTTGCCGCCATTGGCGCTGGGCGCCGAGGCGCGGCAGGCGTTGGAGCGCTACGACTGGCCGGGCAACGTGCGCGAGCTGCGCAACGTGGTCGAGCGCGCCCTGATCCTGGTCGGCGATGCGCCGCGCATCGCCCCGGCGCACCTGGGCTTGGGCGGCCTGCCCGCGCCCGTGGCGCCGGCCCCCGCCATGGCCGTGCCCGCCCCCGGCACGGCCGAGGATGAGTCGCTGGTGCTGCAGGGCGAGCCCACGCTGGAGCACATCGAACGCGAATACCTGGCGCGCCTGCTGAAAAAGTACGACGGCAACCGGCGCAAGGTGGCCGACGCGCTGGGTGTGTCCGAGCGCACCGCCTACCGGATGATGGACCGGCACGGCTACAAGTGAGCCGGCGTGTCCGGGTGCCAGGTTTCAAGCGGCGGTTTTCACTTTAAAGTGCGCCAATCGTTGAGTGTAAGCGGGGTGACTTTGAAGCCATGGAAGACCTCATGAGGGGTTCTCCATCCCAGGCATCTA
>JAIUOM010000249.1 GCA_020161215.1 Pseudomonadota bacterium | reverse complement strand
ACATCGTGCGCCACGCCCAGATGGGCAAGGCCAGCTACGCCGCCGCCATGGACGGCACGCAGGAAATCGGCCTGGCGGTGCTGGCCACCACGCTGTCCATCGTGGCGGTGTTCCTGCCGATCGGCTTCATGCAGGGCATCATCGGCAAGTTCTTCCATGAGTTCGGCCTGACCATCGTGGCGGCGGTGCTGATCTCGATGTTCGTCAGCTTCACGCTCGACCCGATGCTGTCCTCGGTCTGGCACGACCCCAGCATCCACGCCCATGGCCGCCAGGACGGCGCCCCCAAGAACTGGTACGACCGCAGCATCGGCCGCGTCACCGGCTGGTTCGACCACGCCACCGACCGCCTGGCCGAGGCGTACCAGCGCATCCTGCGCTGGGCGCTGGCGCACAAGCCGGCCACGCTGGGCCTGGCCGCGGTCATCTTCGCCACCAGCGTCTACATGGTGCGCCTGCTGGGCACCGAGTTCGTGCCCAAGGCCGACTTCTCCGAGACCAACGTGGCCTTCTACACCCCGCAGGGCTCGTCGCTGCAATCGACCGAGGCCAAGGCGCGCCAGGTCGGCGAGATCATCCGCGGCTACCCCGAGGTGCGCTACACCGTCACCAGCATCAACACCGGCGTGGCCCAGGGCAAGACCAACGCCAGCCTGTACATCCGCATGGTGGACCGCGCCCAGCGCCAACGCAGCGCCGAGGAGATCGCCGCCGATCTGCGCGTGCGCCTGCGCGCCGTGCCCGGCATCACCGTCACCCAGGCCGGCTTGCTGGAGCCGGTGGGCGGGCAAAAGCAGATCGAGTTCTCCCTGCAGGGGCCGGACCAGGCCGAACTGGAACGCCTGGCCACCCCGCTGATGGGCCAGTTGCGCCGCATCCCTGGCCTGGTGGACCTGGATTCCAGCAGCAAGCCCGACAAGCCCACGGTGGAAGTCGGCGTCAAGCGCGAGGCGGCTTCGGAGCTGGGCCTGACCACGGCGCAGATCGCCGCGCCGCTGCGCACCCTGGTGGCCGGCACCACGGTGGGCAACTGGCGCGCGCCCGACGACCAGACCTACGACGTGGTGGTGCGCCTGGCGCCCGAGGCGCGCACCTCCTTGCAGGACCTGGAGCGCCTGCCGCTCACGGCCGGGCTGAACGCCGACGGCACGCCGCGCATCGTGCGCCTGAACCAGGTGGCCCAGTTGACCGAGGCCACCGGCACCAACCAGATCAACCGCCGCGCCATGCTGCGCGAGATCCAGATCACCGCCAACGTGCAGGGCCGCACCACCGGCGAGGTGTCGGGCGACATCCGCACCGCGCTGGACGGCATGGTCTTTCCGCCCGGCTACGGCTTCACCTTCGGCGGCGCCACCAAGAACATGCAGGAATCGTTCGCCTACGCCCTGCAGGCCCTGGCCATGGCCATCATCTTCATCTACATGATCCTGGCCAGCCAGTTCCGCAGCTTCCTGCAGCCCATGGCGCTGATGACCTCGCTGCCGCTGACCCTGATCGGCGTGGTGCTGGCGCTGCTGATGTTCGGCTCCAGCATGTCGATGTTCTCGATCATCGGCATCGTGATGCTGATGGGCCTGGTGACCAAGAACGCCATTTTGCTGGTCGATTTCGCCATCCGCGCGCGCGCCGGCGACGTCGGCGAGGGCGGCATCACCGCGCCACTGCCGCGCGAGCAGGCCCTGCTGGCCGCCGCCCGGGTGCGGCTGCGCCCGATCCTGATGACCACCCTGGCCATGGTGTTCGGCATGGTGCCGCTGGCCTTCGCCGTCAGCGAAGGCTCGGAGCAGCGCGCGCCCATGGGCCAGGCGGTGATCGGCGGGGTCATCACCTCCTCGCTGCTGACGCTGGTGGTGGTGCCGGTGGTGTACTGCTACCTGGACGATCTGGCCGGCTGGTTCAAGCGCCGCCTGGGGCGCCCGCCCGCTTCGCCCGAATCCGCCGCGCCGCGCACCGCGGCCGATAAAATCAACGGTTGACCTGAACCCCGCCTGGAGCCATGCCCATGAACGTCGAACAAGCCCGCTTCAACATGATCGAGCAGCAGATCCGCCCCTGGGACGTGCTCGACGCCCACGTGCTCGACCTGCTGGCCGTGGTGCGGCGCGAGGATTTCGTGCCCGCGGCGCACCGCGCCCTGGCCTTCGCCGACATCGAAATCCCCCTGCGCGAGGGCGAAGCCGCCGTGGCCGCCGGCCAGGTCATGCTAGAGCCGCGCATGGAAGCGCGCCTGCTGCAGGACCTGCAGGTGGCCAAGCACGAGAAGGTGCTGGAGATCGGCACCGGCTCCGGCTTCATGGCCGCGCTGCTGGGCCACCGCGCCCAGCGCGTGCTGAGCCTGGAGATCGACAACGGCCTGGCCGAGATCGCGCGCCAGAACCTGCAGCGCGCCGGCGTGCTGAACGTCGACGTGCGCGTGGCCGATGGCGCCAGCGCCGACCTGTCGGCCGACGGCCCGTTCGACGCCATCGTGCTGTCCGGCTCGGTGGCGCGCCTGCCCGAGCGCCTGCTGGAGCTGCTCAAGCCCGGCGGTCGCCTGCTGGCCATCGTC
>JAIUOM010000248.1 GCA_020161215.1 Pseudomonadota bacterium | reverse complement strand
CGAAGGGGATCGCAAGGTGTTGATCGCCTTTCGTCTGAACGACATGAAGATCGATCCGTACATCCGCACCAAGGGCGAGCATGCCGGGGAACCGGCCGCAAGTCTGGAATCGACGCTGGTCCACATCGGTCTGATCAAGATCGACGGCACCCAGGTCTATCCGACGAGCCAGGCGAAAGCCGAGGCGCCGCCGGTGGAGGATGCACTCGCGCCCGAAGCCGATAACGCCATCGACACTGCCGCCGACGCCGTTTCCGACCAATCTGCCGAGCCCGCCGAGCGCGAGCCCGAAGGTGAAGTCGAGGAGCAGGAGCCGGCATTGGCTGCTTCGTTCTGATCCGGCACGGCCCCTCAAGGGGCCTTGCCTTTTTCCTAAACGCCCAAGGAGAACCATCATGGCAGCCACATCGGCACCTACGAGATCAGTCTTGCCCATCGTCGTCCCGGGCCAGCTCACGTTGCGGACCATCCGCGGTAAGAACGGCCCGTTCACGGTCGGTCGCCTTTCCACCCCCATCGGCGAGTTCGCGGTCAAAGACGCGGAGCTGGAGCAGTACCCCGAAGGCAAGTACGACGGGGATTTTGTCATTCGCTACATCTTCGCGAAGTCCTATCCGGTCGCGGGCGGCGCGCGGTTTGAAGTCCGCGCCAACCTCGATGGCATGACGCTCAACGGCATCGACAAGCTGAGTCGTGATGAGGCCCGCAGCTTCGCCACCCAGGACGTCGATCCGCTCGATGAAGAGCTGGGGACGCAGCCTGCGGCAACGCCGGCCACGCCCGCCAAAGCGTCCAGGCACGCCAAACCTGCACCCGTGCAGGCGTCCGCTGACCCGCTGGTCGATACCACGCCCTTCGGCGTGGACGCGCCGCCACCCGCCGCCGCCGCTGCTCCTGGCAGCACTGAAGACGGCGACGCCGCGCTGTTCGGCCTGCTGTGGCCGCCGGGCGAGTCCGTGAAGCTGGATTCGACCATCGACCGCCGCACCCTGCGCGCACAAATCGCCCGCTTGGGCGAACTGGGCTACGCGCTGGACTTCAAGACGCAGGAGTGGAGCCGCCAGGCCGAACTGCAATCTGCGTGATCACAGACGCCGCACCTGCGGCGTTCTTCATCCACCCGCCGGGGTTCTCCCCTGCGGGGAGGCCTCCGGCTCAACTATTCCAGGAGGCCTCTCATGGGCTGGTACTTCTCACCCCAATCGCGGTCTGAACTGATCGCGGAACTGATCGCACCGCAAGAGACCGAGCGCGCTAGCGTCAAGGTCATCGCCCACGCGCTGCGCGGCAACGTCCTCTGGTCCGTCGCGGAAGTGACGGCCAAGGTCGAAGGCGTGCATCGTGAACTCGCACCGGGCCAATCCCTGCGCTACATCCGTTGCGATCTGCTTGAACGCAGCGGAGGCCAGTGGGGTTGCAAGCCGCTGGACGAGTCCATGCACCCGTACTACTACTCGTGCCCGCTGTCCTATCTGGACCTCGCACCGGAGCAGTCCGCCGACTGGCGTGCAGGCGTTCGCGCCTACCACGCACGGCGGCGCACACCCACGGCATCCACGGCACCCGCCGCGGCGCCGATGGCCTGAGCTTGGAGGAACCGACATGGACCTGATCCTGGCTGCGCTCTCACCCTCGCTGCTGGCACTCGTTGAAGGGAGTTTGTCCAACGACGAAGTGTCCTCCGACGAGGAAATTCTGGAGTACTTCATCAGTAGCGGCCTCACCGAGGAACAGGCACGGCAGGCACTGACCTACCGCGACCAGTACCTCAGCAACATCTACCTGGACGGCTTCACGCCGATCACTGCGGCAGACAAGGCGCTTCATTTCAATCCGCACACCCGGCAGTTCGAGCCGGACTGAGCGATTTTCTTCCACCCCCTGGGGCAGTACTTGCCCCTGGGGGCGGTGCTGTTCCCGGTTAGCCGAGGACATCACCATGACCACACACCCTTCATCCACCACGCTCTACCGCATCGACGAATGCCCGGACGTGATGACCGACGCCTGCGTCGGCGATGACCAGGGCAACCTGATCTTCCTGTCGATCTGGGCGCGGGACACCGCCATCCAGCAGTTCCTCGCTCGCCTGACCCTCGGGCGCGATGAGCAGGGACTGGACCAGTTCCACGTCATCACCGACCAAGGCGGCAGCGTCCCGGTGTTCATCGGCAACGTCGATCGCCTGGAAAAGCGCATGACACGCGCCTACCGGCGAACGCTGTTCGGTTCGCTGTCCAACGTGTGGCTGTTCGACCGGCGCTGCGTCAAGCCCGACAAGGCCAACGCCAGCGCACTGGCATTGCTGCCACGCGACAGCGCCCACCGGCTCGACCGCCTGTGGACGCTGGTGCGGGACACATGCCCGCTGCCACTGCTCGATCGCTGGCGCGAGACCGTGCTGGAACTGCTGCAAACCCGCGAGATGCTGGCCCGTCTTCCGTTCGCCCTCGGGCCACTGGAAGGCCATCGGCTCGCCATCGACGTGCCGGCGCTGACCCTGGCGCTGGGCTCCCTGATCCGCAGTGACGTGCTCACCGCCTATCCCTATCCGGCC
>JAIUOM010000071.1 GCA_020161215.1 Pseudomonadota bacterium | reverse complement strand
GCCACGCAGCACGGCGGCCAGCACGGCGCGCTCGCTCAGGGCCGGGCGCTCGGTGCTCACCGGGCAGCCCTCCGGGCGGCGCTCATGCCTCGAAGTTCAGCGTCTGCACGCCCTGGCGGGTGCCCAACAGGCACAGCTGCGCCTTCTGGTGCGCGAACACGCCCACGGTGACCACGCCAGGCCACTGGTTCACGCCGGATTCGAAGGTCAGCGGGTCGTCGATGGCCAGGCCGCGCACATCCAGGATGTGCTGGCCGTTGTCGGTGACCAGTGGCTGGCCGTCCTTCAGGCGCAGCGTGGCCTGGCCGCCCAAGGCACCAAACTGGCGCAGGATGCGCCGCGCGGCCATGGGAATCACCTCCACCGGCAGCGGAAAGGCGCCCAGGCGCTCAACCAATTTGGATTCGTCGGCGATGCAGACAAAACGCCGCGATTGCGCGGCCACGATTTTCTCGCGCGTCAGCGCCGCGCCACCGCCCTTGATCATGTGGCCGTGGCCGTCGATTTCATCGGCGCCGTCGATGTACACCGCGATCTCGCCCACCGCATTGCAGTCGAACACCGGGATGCCCAGCGCCTTCAGGCGCGCGGTGGACGCCTCGGACGAGGACACGGCGCCGGCAATGCGGTCCTTCATCGTGTCCAGCGCGTCGATGAATTTATTCACGGTGGAGCCGGTGCCCACCCCCACGATCTCACCCGGCACCACGTAGGCCAGCGCCGCCTGGCCAACCAGGGTTTTCAGTTCGTCTTGCGTCATTTGCGACAATTTCCCAATTCGTTTCGACTGGTGAGAATTATCCGATGGCGCTGCTTCCCTATGGCCTGGCCCGGCCCTTCCTGTTCAACCTGGACCCGGAGACCGCGCACGAGCTGACGCTGGAAACCCTGGCGCGCGGCCACGGCACCCCCTTGCGCTGGGCCTGGTGCAACGGCCGCGTCGAGGATCCGGTGAAGCTCGCCGGCCTCGAATTTCCCAACCGCGTCGGCCTGGCCGCGGGCTTGGACAAAAACGCCCGCGCCATCGACGGCCTGGGCGCCATGGGCTTTGGCTTCGTGGAGGTGGGCACCGTCACCCCGCTGGCGCAGCCCGGCAACCCCAAGCCGCGCATGTTCCGCCTGCCCGGGGCCGACGCGCTGATCAACCGCATGGGCTTCAACAACGACGGCCTGGATGCCTTTGTGCGGCATGTCAAAAACTCTCGTTTTCATAGCACCCGAGGATTACCCAACGCCGGCCAACGCCTAATTTTGGGCCTAAACATCGGCAAGAACGCGGCCACGCCCATTGAGCGCGCCACCGACGACTACCTGACCTGCCTGGCGGGTGTCTACCCGTACGCCGACTACGTCACCGTGAACATCTCCAGCCCCAACACCAAGAACCTGCGCGATCTGCAAAGCGATGCCGCGCTGGACGCGCTGCTGTCGGCCCTGAAATCGCGCCAGGCCGAGCTGCGAGAGGAACACGGCAAGCAGGTGCCACTGTTCCTGAAGATCGCCCCCGATCTGGACGAGACCCAGGTGCGGGCGATCGCCGAGGCGCTGCGCCAGCACGGCATCGAAGGCGTGATCGCCACCAACACCACGCTCTCGCGCGAGGCGGTGCAAGGCCTGCCGCACGCCGAGGAAACCGGCGGCCTGTCGGGCGCGCCGGTGAGCGAGGCCAGTACACGCGTGGTGCGCCAGTTGCGCGCGGCGCTGGGCGCCGGTTTTCCGATCATCGGCGTGGGCGGCATCCTGAGCGGGCGCGACGCGGCGGAAAAAATCGAGGCCGGCGCCGATCTGGTGCAGATCTACACCGGCCTCATCTACCGCGGCCCGGCCCTGGTGGACGAAGCCGCGCGGGCGTTGCGGGCGTTGCGGGCGCGGGGGTAGCCCCCTTCCACCTCAGGCAAAAGCATCCCACAGCAGTTTCAGCCCCGTCAGCAGCATGCCGACGTAGATGAAGCGGTAAAACAGTTGCTGGTCGATGCGCCGGGCAATGCGCACGCCCAGCCACACGCCAAGTGGGGCCAGCGGCAACAGCACCAGCGAGGTCGTCAGGTTGCGCCAGTCCAGCAGACCAAGCCAGGCGTAGGGCACCCATTTCGCGAGGTTGACGGCGAAGAAGAAGAACGCCATGGTGCCGGTGAAGCGCAGCGGCGAGAGCCCAAGCGGGATCACGTAGGCGTTGATGGGCGGTCCGCCGGCGTGGGCCACGAAGCTGGTGAAGCCGGAGGTCACCGCCAGCAGCGCACCGACCGGGCGCGGCGCCGGGCGGCTGTCGGGCCGGGGCGGAAACAACAGGCGCTGGGCCAAGAACAGCAGCGTGAACACCCCCACGATGCCCGCCACCCATTGCACGCGCAACAGCTGGAACGACAGCGTGCCGATGGCGATGCCCAGCAGGCCCCAGGGCAGCACAAACTTGAGCAGCGCGCGGTCGAAATCCTTGCGGAAGGCGGCGATGCCCAGCAGGTCCATCACCAGCAGCACCGGCATCAGGATCGCCGCCGCCTGCGGCACCGTCACGGCAAGGGCCATCATCGGCACGGCCAGCGAACCGAAGCCGGCGCCGAAGCCGCTCTTGCCGATGCCCAGCAGCAGCACCGCCGGCACGGCCACGGCGTAGAACGCCCAGTCGGTGATGAGCGGCAGGGTCAAGCGGTCAGGCCAGCTGGCAGGCCTGATCGAAGCTAAGGCGCCGGTTGCGCTCGAACAGCGCCTGCGGCTGGCCGTGGCCCAGGTTGATCAGGAAATTGGCCTGATAGCGGCCGTCCGGGAAGAACTCGGCGTTCAGCTTGTTCATGTCGAAACCGCTCATGGGTCCGCAGTCGAGACCCAGCGCGCGCGCCGCGATGATCAGGTAAGCGCCGCCCAGGGTGCCGTTGCGCTGCGCCGTGGCCTGCGCCAGGGCGGGATTGCCGGCAAACATCTCGCGCGCACCGGCGTTGTGCCAGATGTCGGGCATGTGCTCGTGAAACTGCGTGTCCACGGCCACGATGGCGGTCACCGGCGCACCCATGGTCTTGTCCAGGTTGCCGGGCGATAGACAAGCCTTCAGCCGCGCCTTGCCCTCGGGGGTGCGCACGAAAACGTAGCGCGCCGGCTGGGTGTTCATCGAGGTCGGGCCCATGGCCGCCAGTTCGTACACCTGGCGCAGCAGCTCGTCGGGCACCGGCTGCGCGGTGAAAGCGTTGGCCGTGCGGGCCTCGCGAAAGATCTGGTCCAGCGCGGCAGGGGAAATAGGGGACATCGACAACAACTCCATCGAGGGTGAAAAACAAGGGCCAAGCCCAGAGCCGAAGGCCCACGCGCGGCGTCAGGCGCCTGCTCGCGTGGGTCTGGCGACGCCGCACTCTACCGCAGCGACAATACGCCGCCATGGCCACGGAATTACTCACCCCCCTGCCCCCCGTCTGGGGCCACGGCCTGCGCGTGGCGCTGGAAGTGGCGGCCACGTTGGCCTTTGCGCTGTCGGGCGTGATCGAGGCCGCGCGCAAGCGCCTGGACCCGGTGGGCGTGTGCGTGGTCGCCTTCGCGGCCGCGTTCGGCGGCGGCACGCTGCGCGATCTGCTGCTGGATCAACGCCCCTTTTTCTGGGTCAGCCACCTGGAATTCGTGTGGGCGCTGCTCGGGCTGTGTGCGCTGGCGGTGGTGTTTTTGCGCCAACGCCACCTGCAACCGACCGAGCGCGCCATTCTGTGGCCAGACGCCATCGGCCTGGGCTTGTTCACCGCCGTGGGGGTGGACCAAGCCCTGGCGCTGGGCCTGCCGACCCTGGTGGCGGTGATGATGGGCGTGATCACCGCCACCTTCGGCGGCGTGCTGCGCGACATGCTGTGCAACGAGATTCCGCGCGCGCTGAACGACCACCGCCCCTACGCCGCCTGGTCCTTCCTGGGCGGCTGGGGCTATGTGGCGGCGCTGGCGCTGGGCCTGCCGCCCTGGCTGGCGCTGGGTCTGACGGTGCTGGCCACCGCCGCGTTGCGCCTGGTGTCGGTGTGGCGCAACTGGCAGTTGCCGGGCTGGCGCGGCTGAGCCGCCGCCCACCGGTCAGTCGACCTTGGCGCCGGAGGCCTTGACGACCTTGCCCCACTTGGCGGTCTCGGCCTTGATGAAGGCTTCGAACTCCTTGGGGGTGTCCGGGCTGGCGATGGCGCCCTGGTCGGCCAACTGCTTGATCACCTCGGGCTGACTCAGCACCTTCACGGTGGCGTCGTTGAGCTTCTTCAGCACATCGGCCGGCACGCCGCGCTTGGTGAACAGACCGAACCAGGACATGGCGCTGTAGCCCGGCACGCCGCTTTCGGCGATGGTCGGCACATCGGGCAGCTCGGGGTAGCGCTGGGGCGAGGTGACGGCGATGGCGCGCAGTTTGTCGGCCTTGACGTGCTGGATGGCGGAGGGCATGTTGTCGAACATGATGTCGGTCTGGCCACCCAACAGATCAGCCACGGCCGGGGCGCTGCCCTTGTAGGGCACGTGCAGCATGTCGACGCCGGTCATGGTCTTGAACAGGTCGCCCGACAGGTGGATCGACGTGCCGTTGCCGGACGAGGCGTAGGTCACCTTGCCGGGGTTGGCCTTGGCGTAGGCGATCAGCTCCTTGACGGTCTTGTAGGGGCGCGACGGGTGGGCCACCAGCAAGTTCGGCACCTGGGCCACCAGCGACACCGGCTGGAAGTCGCGCAGCGGCTTGTAGGGCAGCTTCTTGTACAGCGATTCGTTGATGGCGTGCGTGCCCACCGTGCCCATGAACAGGGTATAGCCGTCGGGCTTGGCGCGCGAGGCCAGCTGGGCGCCGATGTTGCCGCCGGCGCCGGCCTTGTTGTCGATGACGATGGACTGGCCGAGTTCGCCTTCCAGGGCCTTGCCCAGGATGCGCGCCAGGATGTCGGTGGTGCCGCCGGCCGCGAAGGGCACGATCATGGTGATCGTCTTGGTCGGGTAGTTTTGGGCCAAGGCCAGGCTGGGCAAGGCGCCCGCCACGGCAAGGGCGGCGGCGGCCAGCAGCGTGTTGCGGCGCGGCAGAAGCTTGGAAAAGGTGGTCATGTCGTCTCCTGGTGAGAAATGGGTGTCCATGCGGTCGATTGCCCGCTTGAACCGGGATGGCCGTGAACGACGGCCGCGAGGAAAAATCAGACCGGTGCCACGCCGACGGTCATGCCGCCACAGACGTAGAGCACCTGCCCGGTGATGAAGCCGCTTTGCGCGTCGAGCATGAACGCGGTGGCGTACGCCACGTCGTCGGGCGTGCCCACGCGCCGCACGGGCACGGCGTCGATGATGGCCTGCGTGCGCGGCGCGCCAGGCGGGTTGGCGCGGTCGAACAGCTCGGTGCGGATCGGGCCTGGGCCAATGGCGTTGGCGGTGATGCCGTGCTGGCCCAGCTCCAGGGCCCAGACGCGCGTCATGCCGATCAGGCCCGCCTTGGTGGCGCTGTAGGCGGTGCGCAGTTCCTTGCCCAGCGCCGCGCGCGAGGACATGTTGACGATGCGCCCAAAGCCTGCCGCCTGCATGCCCGGCAGCAGCGCCTGCATGCACTGCAGGGCGCAACGCAGGTTGAGCGACACGGCCAAGTCGAATTCGGCCAGGCTCTGCTGCTCGGCGTCGTTCGGCACCACCACGCCCACGTTGTTGACCAGGCGCGTGATGGGGCCGCCTTTCAGGGCCTGCTCCAGCGCCTGGGCCGTGGCCTCGGGACTGGACAGGTCGGCCTGGATGCCGCCCGGCACGTCCTGCACCGCGCGGTCGATGACCACGGGTTCCCAGCCGCGCTGGCGGCACTGCGCCGCCACCGCCGCGCCGATGCCGGCGCCGCCGCCGGTGATCAGCACACGCTCGGTGGCCACCGCCATCACACGCGCTCCAGAATCACGGCGATGCCCTGCCCCACGCCAATGCACATGGTGCACAGCGCGTACTTGCCGCCGGTGGCGTGCAGGCGGTTGACGGCGGTGGTGGCCAGGCGCGCGCCGCTGGCACCCAGCGGATGGCCCAGGGCAATGGCGCCGCCCCAGGCGTTGACACGCGGGTCGTCGTCGGGCAGGCCCAGCATGCGCAGCACGGCCAGGCCTTGGGCGGCAAAGGCTTCGTTCAGTTCGATCACGTCGAGCTGGTCAAGCTTGAGGCCGGTCAGCTTCAGCACCTTCTCGGTCGCCGGCGCCGGGCCGATACCCATGACACGCGGCGCGACGCCGGCCACGGCCATGCCGACCACGCGGGCCTTGGGCGTCAAACCGTATTTGGCGGCGGCGGCCTCGTCGGCCAGCAACATGGCGCAGGAGCCGTCGTTCACGCCGCTGGCGTTGCCGGCGGTGACCGTGCCATCGGGCTTGACCACGCCCTTGAGCTTGGCCAGCTTGTCCAGGCTGGTTTCGCGCGGGTGCTCATCGGTATCGACCACGATGGCATCGCCCTTTTTCTGGGGGATGGTCACCGGGGTGATCTCGCGTGCCAGGTGGCCGGCCTTTTGCGCCGCCACGGCGCGCAACTGGCTGTTCAGCGCCATCTTGTCCTGGGCTTCGCGCTCGATCTTGTAGTCCACCGCCACGTTCTCGGCCGTCTCGGGCATGGAGTCGACGCCGTACTGCGCCTTCATCAGCTTGTTGATGAAACGCCAGCCGATGGTGGTGTCGTACACGGAGTTGGCGCGCGAGAAGGCGGTCTCGGCCTTGGGCATGACGAAGGGTGCGCGGCTCATGCTCTCAACGCCACCGGCGATCATCAGCGAGGTTTCCTCGGCCTTGATGGCACGCGCGGCCGTGGCCAGCGCGTCCAGACCCGAGCCGCACAGGCGGTTCAGGGTGCCACCGGGCACGTCCACCGGCAGGCCGGCCAGCAGCGCGGCCATGCGCGCCACGTTGCGGTTGTCTTCGCCGGCCTGGTTGGCGCAGCCGTACAGCACGTCGTCGATCGCCGCCCAGTCGACCTTGGGGTTGCGCGCCATCAGCGCCTTGATGGGAATGGCGCCCAGGTCGTCGGTGCGCACGCTGGCCAGCGCGCCGCCGTAGCGGCCAAAGGGGGTACGGATGGCGTCGACGATGAAAGCTTGCTTCATGAAAGGTCTCCTCTGCTGGGGTGGAAATGGGGTGGTGCGCGGTGCGGCTCAGTGCGCGATGGGCTGGCCCACGAGTTGCTCAAGTTCGTCATGGCCCAGGCCATCGACCTTGTCGATCAGGCGCAGGCCCTGGGGCGTGCACTCGAAGGTCGCCAGCTCAGTGTAGACCCGCTTGACGCAAGCCACCGCGGTCAGCGGGTAGGTGCATGCGGCGACGATCTTGCTTTCGCCCTTCTTGGTCAGCAGATCCATCATGACCCAGGTCTGCTTGGCGCCGACGGCCAAGTCCATGGCACCGCCCACGGCGGGAATGGCGCCGGGCGCACCGGTGCTCCAGTTGGCCAGGTCGCCCGTGACCGACACCTGGAAGGCCCCCAGCACGCACACGTCGAGATGACCGCCGCGCATCATGGCGAAGCTGTCGGCGTGATGGAAGAAGCTGCCGCCGGGCAGCAAGGTGACGGGCATCTTGCCGGCGTTGATGAGGTCGTAGTCCTCCTGGCCTTCGGCCGGCGCCGGGCCCATGCCCAGGATGCCGTTCTCGGAATGCAGCACCACCTCGTTGGCTTCGGGGATGTGGTTCGCCACCAGGGTGGGCTGGCCGATCCCCAGGTTGACGTAGGCGCCGTTCGGGATGTCCGCCGCGATGCGTTGGGCGATTTCGTCTTTGCTTCGTTTTTTATAGCTGCTCACGCTAGAGTCTCCTGCTGTGGGCGTTGATTAGGCCGCGTCCTTGAAACCGCCGGCCTGGGTCGCGACGCGCGCCACCTGGACCACCTTGCTGACAAAAATGCCGGGCGTGACCACGGCCTCCGGGTCGAATTCGCCCAGCGGCACGATCTCGTGCACCGAGGCAATGGTCTGGCGCGCGGCCATGGCCATCACCGGGCCAAAATTGCGCGCCGCCATGCGGTAGGTCAGGTTGCCCCAGCGGTCGCCGCGCTCGGCCTTGACCAGGGCTACGTCGCCCTGAATCGGGTATTCGAGCACGTACTGCCGGCCGTTGATCTGGCGCGTTTCCTTGGCGCTGCCGTCGGCGTTCTTGGCCAGTTCGGTGCCAAAGCCGGTGGGCGTGAAGAAGGCGCCCACGCCAGCACCGGCGGCGCGCAGGCGTTCGGCCAGATTGCCCTGGGGCACCAGTTCCAGCTCGATCTTGCCGCTGCGGTAAAGCTCATCGAACACGTGGCTGTCGGCCTGGCGCGGAAAGCTGCAGATGATTTTGCGCACGCGCCCGGTCTTCAGCAGTGCCGCCAGACCGGTGTCGCCGTTGCCGGCGTTGTTGTTGACCAGGGTCAGATCCTTGGCGCCCTGCTCGATCAAGCCGTCGATCAGCTCGCCCGGGATGCCGGCGGTGCCAAAGCCACCGATCAATACGGTGCTGCCGTCCTTCACGTCTGCGAGGGCGTCCGCGACCGAGGCCGCGATTTTGTCGATCATGAGTTGTCTCCTGTGGGTCGGCGGGGTCCGCCGCCGTGCTACGGTGTTTCGTTGTTGGTCGCTCACCCTAGCGCAACGGCTGTGTGCAGGGGAGCCAGGCCCAGAAAACTTGCTTGCTTTGCCTGGATAATGTTCTAATTAAGAACATTTGTTCGTTTAGCGAATTATAAACACTTTCTTGGCCATGGTAAAGACCCCTTTTTCAGACACGCCCCCCCCGGCGCAAAACGCACCAGGCGACACCGCCGCGGCCCCCACGGCCGACGCCACGGGTGTGCGCCCCGGAGACAGCTACGTGCAGTCGTTCGCGCGGGGCTTGTCGGTCATCCGCACCTTCAGCGCCGAAGCGCCGCAGCAAACGCTGTCGGAGGTGGCGATGCGCACTGGCCTGACACGCGCCGGGGCACGGCGCATCCTGCTCACCTTGCAGACCTTGGGCTACGTGAGCAGCGAGGGCAAGCAATTCCGCCTGACGCCGCGCATCCTGGACCTGGGTTTCGCCTACCTGTCGTCGATGCCGATCTGGAACCTGGCCGAGCCGGCCATGGAGGCGCTGTCGGCCGAGGTGCAGGAATCCACCTCGGCCGCCGTGCTGGAAGGCACCGACGTGGTCTACGTGCTGCGCGTGTCCACGCGCAAGATCATGAGCATTGGCCTGGGCACCGGCTCGCGCCTGCCGGCCTACTGCACCTCGATGGGCCGCGTGCTGCTGGCCGCGCTCCCGCCCGAGGAGGCACGCGCCATCCTGCAAGCCACGCCGCTTCAGACGCACACCGGCCGCACGGTTACCGACGTCGACGCGCTGATGGCAGAAGTGGCTCAGACGCGCGCTCAGGGTTGGTCGCTGGTCGACCAGGAGCTAGAGGAAGGCTTGATCTCGGTGGCCGCACCGATCATCGGCCGTCAAGGCAAGACGCTGGCTGCCATTAATGTCTCCGGCCAAGCTAACCGTACCGACGCGGCAACCATGCGGGCGCGCATTCTGCCGCCGCTATTGCGCGCCGCGCAAACGCTTACCGAAAGACTTGGCGGACTCAGTAGGTAGCTGCGTTTAAGGCTGGGTGAAAGGAAGCACCAGCCGTGAGGGATGCAGAGCGTCACGGTAGATTTTGTGTGTGACTGGGCGACCTACCGGCAAGTGGTATGAGTCGGGTGGCAACAAACCGTTGTGTTTGTCCGCCATTGGCTCGTCGCACATCAGCTCGGCAATCAGTTTGTGCCCTGGCAGCAGTGTTGCTGCAAACGGATAGAGCCGTAACACATATTCCTCGATCTTGCCCGGCGACACAGGTACAGCTCGAGTATGCGGATGATACGGATTGCCCTCGGTCGTGCGTTCATCCAGTTCACGATGAGAAGCCTTGAGAAATCCCGTGGTCAACAGCTGGCGTTCGCCGCTCGGCGTTTCATCCCACAATCTCAGAATGAAATTGGTGTCGTCCTGATCTATTTCAGCATAGATGTGCGCGGCACCTGCTCCAATCATCTCGACTGACTCGAGAAACGGTTCAGTGCTCCAGCTCACAAGTTCAACGTTGTCGGTGACGGTCAGTGGCGCCTGATAGAAACCATCCGGCGCCGCATGTTCCGGCCCCATGCGCTCCGTCTCAAACGAAAGCTTGTGCCGTGGGCGCAAGTAAAGATACTGATACACCACATCCCTCGGCGGCCAACTTGAAGAAGAGATTACCTTGCGCGAACCCTCCACGAAGACGCTCACGGCGGGTTCTTCCATGATGCCGTTGTCAACCCCCTTGAGCCAGTACTCATACCAGCGGAACATCTTGTCGTGCTCCTCTATCCAGGGACGCGACTGCATGGGTGGATACGCGCCGATATCCAGACGTTTAGGGCCTTTGAGCGCGTGAAACAACTCTATGTGGCCATCCACTGTCCAGCCGCGCCCTTGATTGATTTGTAAATAGACTGGGATGTCGATATTGGCAGCAAGGTTGATGGGATTTCTCTCCTCGTACCACTCACCATCGAACGGGTTCATCACAATGTCGAACCAGGCCTCGTGGTGCTGGGGATAGTTCAACGTATGCACCAGATTTGGCCAGGCAGCCACGTCGGGGTCGGCAAGGCGTGCGGCAATCCGTTTCTTGATCTCGTCCGTCGAGCAACTGTCAAGCATTCGCGACTTGATGCGTTCCGTGAACGCCCAGCCCGAATCCCCACCGCGCCCCTCGCGAGCAGCACGTGGCATGAACCACATCACACCGCCGTGGTAAGTGGTCTCGTAGAAGTCGAAATGCCCTCCACTGACAAAGATGGCCTTGAGGTGAGGCGGCCTCTCAGCAGCGGCAAAAACCTGCATCGAGCCATAGTAGGAAATACCAATCATGCCGACATTTCCATCGCACCATGGCTGCGCTGCAACCCACTCGATGAAATCGTATGCATCTTGCCCAAGCGAGACACCGCCAGCGTTGTAGTTACCGATGTGGTCACCTTCCGAACCACCCGAACCGCGAACGTCACCGATGACGTGAACATAGCCCTCCTGGACAACGCGCGCGATATCACCGGCCTCGATGCAGCCGTCCCACATCGGGCTAGGACGACGCTGAGCAGGCAGGGTGAGCGACAGCGCTTGTAGCTCCTTGCCGTAGGGACTCAACGCAACAAGCGCCGGCCGGGGAATATTGCCCTCAGCGTGATACGCATCGGCAGTCAACGCCACGCTGTCGCGCATTGGGACCCGAAGGTTCTTGCGAACGACGATGAATTTTCCACCCATATCGATCGTCTGTTGTGTCTCTTGCTTGTTCATGCGATTCACCGCTTTCAATCCAACGTGACGCCCATCTTTCGCACTACCTCGTTCATGCGGACATATTCCTTCTGCACGAAAGCTGCGAACTCCTTGCGCGTCATCGTCTTCAGAGCGATGCCGCGAGCACTCATGGTCTGACGAAAATCAGGGGCGCTTAGCGCGGCGGTTACAGCGTTATGCAGTTTGTCGAGACGCTCAGCCGGCACCCCCTTGGGAGCGAACAATCCATCCCAAGAGAAAATTTCGTAGCCTGGCACGGTGTCCGAGATTGGAGGCGTATTTGGCAAAGCCGGAACGCGCTGCTTCATGGAGACCGCCACAGCACGCAACTTCCCTCCTTTGATTTGTGGCGTGAGTGGTGTCAGGACATCGATGATGAAAGTCACGCGGTCGGACATGATGTCCACGTAGGCTGCGGCGGTCTTTCCATACGGAACATGGGAAATCCGAACCCCAGCCATCTGTTGCAGTAACGCGCAAGCCAGGTGCGAAACAGTTCCATTCCCGCCAGAAGCACAACTCAGTTCATCAGGGTGTGCCTTGGCATGGTCGACGATGTCGTCAACTGTTTGGAACGGCGAGTTCGGATTCACGACAAGCGCCAAAGCGACAGAGCCGAACAGAGCCACCGGTTCAAAATCAGCCACGGCGTAACCGGTGCTCTTGTACAGGGCGTGGTTCGTCCCCATGGTCCCCATGGTGCCAAAGATGACTGTGTTGCCGTCTGGGACAGCGCGAGCCACCGCAGCGGTTCCAATATTGCCACCAGCGCCAGGCTTGTTTTCAACAACAAAAGGCGTTCCCATGAACTTTCCAATTTCGTTGGCGTACAGCCGGGTCAAGGTGTCGCCACCTCCCCCTGGAGAAAACGGGGCAACAAAGACAATCGGCCCATTGGGCCAGTTGGCCGACTGACCAACCACCGTCGGAGCAGTCGCAAGCCCTGCAAGCGCCACGATCACTTGAGCAGCCGACCGTCCAACCGACAAATTCCACTTCCTAGCAAACATGAGCATCTCCTGGTGATCCTCCAAGCCGGGAAATTCGCAGCAATTGCGAGCCACCGACGAAACGGGCTCAAGCAATGTTCATCCCTCGTACATGGCCACCCGTTTGGATGCAACGGATCGTAGAGAGCATCCTTTTATAGGTCAAATCGATATTTTTCATTCAAAAAATTAATGATATGCATAATAGGAGTGCTCATGCAGGCGATTTGATCAAGTACCCCGATGAATCTAGACAACTTTGATCTCAATCTAATTCGGGTTTTTTTGGCTATCGCCAAGCACTGCAGCGTGACCGAGGCGAGTAGAGATCTCCACCTCACGCAGCCCAGCGTAAGCCACTCACTGGCCCGCCTTCGTGCGCTGTGCAACGATCCGCTCTTCGTACGTTCGGGCGGAGGCATGTTTCCAACCGTAGTTGCCCAGGCAATGATTGAGCCTCTAGAGAGGGCGTTGAACACGGTTCGTCAGAGCCTTAGCCACGCAACTCCATTTGCTCCGCTCAAGAGCGAACGCCGCTTCAATCTGCTGCTGACCGACGTCGGGCAGTCCGCCTACTTGCCGTCGCTACTGGCTTACCTGAACGCGCATGCGCCACACGTCGGAATTGACGTGCTGCACCTGCCAATTGACGGATATCCAAAGGCCTTCATGGACGGGGTAGCCGACATCGCTGTCGGGTACCTGCCCACCTTGTACAGTGGTTTTCACCATCAATCCTTGTTCGAAACATCCCAGGTCTGCATGCTGCGTGCTGACCATCCCGACATCCGTGGCAACCTCTCGCTGGAACAATATCTCGCAGCAACACATGTCGTGGTCGAGCCGATGGGTCGCGGCCCGGGTGTCGTCGAGAAGGCCTTGAACAAAGCCCGACTGGAGCGAAAGGTCGCCGTCCGGCTGCCGAACATTTCAGCCGGCCCGCTGATCGTGCGCTGCACCCACCACATCATGACGGTGCCAGCGCAGATCCAGCGCTTTCAGGAAAATCTAGCAGGAGTCGTGTTTCTGCCGCTACCGTTTGATGTCGAGGTCATGGACATTCGAATGCTATGGCACGAGCGCACAGACAACGACCCAGGCAATCAATGGTTGCGCGGCGCAATAAGTGAAATTTTTTCTGACGTCACGACCAACCGCTAAATTCGATTGACGCGCCCTATGCTGCGGGGCTCGCTCCTGTGAGCACCTCAAGGGGGGTGCTGCCCCAGCCAGTCGAAGCCCGAGACGTGAGGATGTCAGGGGACGAGAAGCTGCACACGCTTCGGGAAGCCTGTAGTCTCAGGCGTCCAAATGCGCCAGCACCTCGGTGTTGAAGCGTTCGGCCTGCTCGATATTCGACAGATGCCCCGCCTCCAGGATCACCCCGCGCGCGCCGGGTATGCCGCGCACCAGTTCGTGCGCCTGCTCTTGCGGGGTGGACAGATCGTGCGTGCCGCCGATCACCAACGTGGGCACCTGGATGGCACCCAGTTCGCCACGCAGGTCGGCGTCGGCCAGGGCGGCGCAGTTGGCCATGTAGCCAGCCGGCAAGGTGGCGCCGAACACGGTCTTGAGCTGGGCCATGCGCGCCGGTTGGGCAGCGTAAAAGGGCGCGCTGAACCAGCGTGGCACCACCGTGTCGGCCAAGGCCGCCATGCCCTCACCTTGCACCTTGGCGATGCGTTCGGCCCAGCTGGCCGCCGAACCCACGCGGGCGGCGCTGTTGCAGACGATCAGCCGGCGTAGGCGGGCGGGCCGGAACCGACCCAGCCACAGCCCGGTCAACCCGCCCATCGACAGACCGCAGAAATGCGCCCGCTCCAGACCCAGGTGGTCCAGCAGGCGCAGCACGTCCTGCCCCAACTGCTCGATGGTGTAAGGCCCCGGGGCCACCTCGGAGCCGCCGTGGCCGCGGGTGTCGTAGCGCACCATGCGGTAGCGCTGGGCCAGCGCCGGAATCTGCTCCTCCCACATGCTCAGGTCACTGCCCAGCGAATTGGACAACACGAGCGCGGGGGCGTCTTCAGGGCCGTCGACGCGGTAGTGCAGCGCGGGGCCGGGACCAGGGGTGAGGGGCATGGGGCAACTCCGATCAGTCGGCCGCGATGTTACGCGCACGGATCAGATCGCCCCAGCGCTCGGTCTCGCGCTTGAGGTGCGTGGTCAGCTCGGCCGGGCTGGAGCCAATCGGCTCGGCGCCGATGTGGGCGAACTTGGCTTTCACCGCCGGTTTGGCCATGGCGCCAAGCAGGGCCTTGTTCAGTGCCCCGACCACCTCGGCCGACGTGCCGGCGGGCACGAACACGGCAAACCAGGGCGACAGGTCGTAGCCCGGCAGGCCAGCTTCGGCGATGGTCGGCACCTTGGGCAGCGCGGACGAGCGCTTGGCGGTGGTCACGCCCAGGGCACGCAGCTTGCCCGATTCGATGTGCGGCTTGGCCGAGGTGATGCTGTCGAACATGTAGTTCACCTGCCCGCCCAGCAGATCGGACACCGCCGGGCCGCTGCCGCGGTAAGGCACGTGCAGCATCTCGACCTTGCCCATTTGCGCGAACAGCTCGCCCGCCAGATGGATGGAGGTGCCGTTGCCGGCCGAGGCGTAGGTCAGCTTGCCGGGCGACTTGCGCGCGGCCTCCAGCACGTCCTTGACGGTCTTGACGTTGGGCTGGGTGTCGTTGACCACCAGCACGTTGGGCACCACGGCCAGCAGGCTGACGGGCGCGAAGTCCTTGATCGGGTCGTAGCTGAGCTTCTGGTACAGGAAAGGGTTGGTGGCCATGCCGATCGAGGTGATCATCATGGTGTGGCCGTCCGGCTTGGCCTTGGAGACCAGGTCGGCCCCGATGTTGCCGCCGGCACCGGGGCGGTTCTCGATCACGAAGGGCTTGCCCAGGTCGCGCCCCATCTCGTCGGCCAGCGTGCGGGCGATGGCGTCCATGGCGCCGCCGGGCGGAAACGGCACCACCCATTTGACGGCGCGTTCGGGCCAGTTGGGTGCTTGCGCCAGCGCCCAGGGACTGAGCATCAGGGCCGCCAGGGCGGGCAGCGCGACACGGCGGGAGAAACGGACAACGGAATGCGAATGAGACATGGGAAGAACCTCTTGATGCGGTAACTCAGTGGATGGACGAACCGTGGCGGGCCAGCGGCGTGACATGGATCGACATGTAGGGAAACAGCGGCAGGCCGGACAGCAGCTCGTGCAGCTCGTCGTTCGAGGCCACGTCGAACACGCTGTAGTTGGCGTATTCGCCCACCACGCGCCACAGATGCCGCCACACGCCTTCGCGCTGCAGGCGCTCGGCGTAGGCTTTCTCGCGCGCCTTGATGGCTTCGAACGCGGCGGCGTCCAGGTGCGTGGGGACGTGGACGTCCATGCGGACCAGAAACAGCATGGCAATTTCTCCTTGATCAGGCGTTGACGGATGGGGATGCGGTGTTGCCGGCACTCACGGCCACCGGACGCACCTCGCCACGGCGACGGTCGAAACGCTCCAGCTGGCGCGGGTCGACCTCCAGGCCAAAGCCGGGGCCATCGGGCAGGATCAGCTCACCGTCGGCGCGGCGCATGGGCTCACGCACCACGTCCTCCACCAGCAGTTGCGGCCCGAACAGCTCGCAGCCGTGCTGCGTGCCCGGCAAGGTGGCAAACACATGGGCCGCGGCGGCGCTGCCGATGGAGGTCTCCAGCATCGTGCCGCCGTACCAGCCGATGTCGGCGGCGCGGGCAATGGCCGCCACTTCGCGCGTGCGCAGCAGCCCGCCGTGCTTGGCGATCTTGAGCGAAAACACGTGGCACGCCCGGTCGGCGGCCAGCGCCATGGCCTCGAAAGGGGTGCAGACCGATTCGTCGGCCATCACCAGGCCGCCCGGCAGCTGCTCGGTCAGCGCCTTCAGCGCCGCCACGTTCCAGCGCGCCACGGGCTGCTCGATCAGCGACACCCCGGCCTCGACCAGCGTCGGCAGGTGCTGGCGCGCCACGGCGCCGCTCCAGGCTTGGTTGACGTCGATGGTTAGGCGCGCCCGCCCCTGCAGCTCGCGCGCGATGCGGCCGACGTGGGCCACGTCCTGGGCCGGCTCGCGCGCGCCGATCTTGATCTTGAACAGCGCGTGCACGCGCCGCTCCAGCAGGTCAAACGCCTCCTGCAGGTCGCGCTCGATGTCGCCGCTGGCCAGGGTCCAGGCCAGGGGCAGGCGCTCGTGCTGCTTGCCGCCCAGCAGTTGCCAGGCCGGCAGACCGTGCTGGCGCGCCACCGCGTCGATCACCGCCATCTCCACCGCGCTTTTGGCAAAAGCGTTGCCTTTGCAGGCCAGGTCCATGCGCGCCAGCAGGGCCTCGAAACGGGCGCCGTCCTGGCCTTCCAGGGCTGGCTTCAGGTGCTGCTCGACGGCGTGCAGGATGCTCTCGGGCGACTCCTCGTTCCACGACGGCCCACCGATGGTGGCGGCTTCGCCAAAGCCGGTCGCCCCGCTCTTCAGGAACACCTGCACGATCACCGGCGACTGGCGCTGGATGACCCCAAAGGACAGCTTGTGCGGCCGAATCGTGGGGATGTCGAGGATGCGCGCCTCGATGCGCTCAATGGTGCAGTCGGACATGGTTTTGTGGTTTCAAATCAATCACTTGCCTCAAGCTTATCGGCGCCAAATCAATTCGTATAATGGTTTATTTATTATCAATCATTCGACAACATCGAACTATTTAGCCATGGAAATCCGTCAGTTGCGCTACTTCCTGGACATCTGCGAGACCGAGCACCTGACGCGTTCGGCGGCCAACCTGTTCATCACCCAGTCCACCCTGTCGCACGGGCTGCGGCAGTTGGAGGACGAACTGGGCGTGGCGCTGTTCGAGCGCATTGGCCGGGGCCTGCGGCTGTCGCAGGCCGGCCGCAGTTTTCGCGACCACGCCTCGCGCGCACTGCAGGAGATCGAAAACGGTCGCATGGCCCTGAACGACCTGGGCGCGCTGCGCGGCGGCGTGCTCAAGCTGGGCGTGATTCCCAGCTACATGACCACGCTGCTGCCGCCGGCCATCGCGCGCTTTCACCAGGCCCATCCGGGCGTGGACGTGGTGGCGCGCGACATGACGGCCGACGCCATCCACACCGAGCTGCTGGCCGGCCGGCTGGATCTGGGCATTTCCTTCGACGCATCGGACCAGGGCGGGCTGCTGGCCGACCCTTTGTTCACCGAGCGTCTGAACCTGGTGGTGCCGCTCGAGCATCCGCTGGCCGGGCGGCGCGAGCTGCCCATGGCCCGGCTCGACGGCCTGCCCTGCATCCTGCAACCGCGCGCCTTCATCACCCGCCGCCTGCTGGACGCGGCGCTGCGCAGCTGCGGCGCGAGCCCGCGCGTGCGCATGGAGATCGATTCGGTGTCGGCCCTGCTGGCCACCGCCGCGCGCACCGGCCTGACCACCGTGGTGCCCGAGCGCGCCGCCGCGCAGTCACCCGAATTGCGCAGCGTGCGGCTGCACGACCCGGTGCCGCAGCGCCGCGCGGTGGTGCTGCGCCGCCCCAGCACCACGCCGGGCCGCGCCGCGCAGGCCTTCACCGAGGCGGTTCAGCACACTGTGAACGAGCCGGGGTGACATCCCCCCGAAGCGCCTGCGGCGCCTCCCCCCGAGGGGGCGGGCCGGCCGCTTCGGAGCGGCCGTGCGCAGCGGCCCCTGGACGGGCCCGCTCCGCGGCCACTGGAATAGCAGGAGGCACGTCGGCGTGCTTGTGGCACGCCCGGCGGGCGGTTCGGCGGCTTCGGGCGGCCCTGATCTGGCCGGCTCCTTGGCCGTGGCCTACTGGGCTTCGCGTTGTTGCAGCCAGGCGGCCAGCTCGGTCAGGGCCTGGGATTTGTCGGCCAGGTGGCGCTCGCGCTGCTCGGCGGGCCAGGGGTAAAAGCCCTGGCCGGCCTTGGCGCCGATTTCGCCGCGTTCGACCATGCCGGCCATCAGCGGCGCGGGCGTGGTGCGGTTTTCCAGGTCGGCGTAGAGGTAGCTGGCGATGGCGTGGTGCACGTCGATGCCGTTCAGGTCGCGCTGCTCCAGCGGGCCGGTGAGGGCCAGGCGAATCCCCAGGCTCCAGCGCACCACCTCGTCGATGTCGGCGGCGCTGGCCACGCCTTTTTCCAGCAGCGAAATGGCCTCGCGCGCCAGCGCATGCTGGATGCGGTTGGCGATGAAACCGGGGATGTCGCGCCGCACCAGCACCGGCCGCTTGCCGGCCTGGCGCAGCACGTCCATCACAAAGCCGCTGCTGGCCTCGTCGGTGCTGTCGCCGCGCACCACCTCGACCAGCGGAATCACGTCGGCCGGGCTGAAAAAATGCGCGCCGACAAAACGCTTGCGCCGCTCGGGCGACACGGCCACGGCAATCGCGTTGACCGACAGGCCGGAGGTGTTGGTGGCCAGCACGGTGCGCTGCGGACAGAGGGCGTCCAGTTCGGCAAAGATGCGCCGCTTCAGCTCCAGCTTCTCGGGCACCGCCTCGATCACCAGCTCGGCCTGGGCGGCGGCGGCCTGCGCGGTGGCGGGCACCAGCCGCGCACGCGCGGCACGGGCCTGCTCGGGCGTGGCCAGCGCGGCCAGTTGCCGGTCGATGGCGGCGTCGGCCCGCGCCAGGGCGCCCTCCACCGGGTCCACCAGCACCACCGGAAAGCCGCGCAGCGCGAACAACGCCGCCAGTCCGCTGCCCATGGAGCCGGCCCCAATGATGGCCAGGCGTGGTGGTTCGGACGAAGCGGCGGAAGTGGTCATGGATACGGGCCTTTCAAGCGATGGGCCATGATAGCCTTGGCCGCATGTTTGCACCGACACAAGCCGAAGTCCGGCGATTCTTTTGCGGCGCCTGGGCCAAGGCCCAGGCCAACGCCCCCATGGAGGCCCTCGAAACCCTGGCCGCCGGCTGGGTGGCCGAGCACCCCGAGTGGCACGCCGACCTAGCCGACGCCGAAGCCGCCGTGGCGCGCGACTACGGCGAGGGCGCGGTGGGCGGCAACCCGTTTCTGCACCTGTCGATGCACTTGTCGATCAGCGAGCAGTGCAGCATCGACCAGCCGCCCGGCATCCGGCAGGCGGTGGAGCTGCTGACGCGGCGCCGCGACGACCTGCACGCCGCGCACCACGAGGTGATGGAGTGCCTGGGCCAGATGCTGGCCGACGCGCAGCGCAGCGGCGGCGCACCCGACGCCCAGGCCTACATCGCCAGCGTGCAGCGCCGCGCCACCAGCGATCGACTTTGACGCATCAACTTTGATAGCACATCAGGCTTATTCCACGCCGACCAACGGCCAAAAACCCTTGTAAACTCCCTAAACGACACAACCCGCACGCGGCGGGTTGTGGTGGGGTGGACGGGTGCCGCCGATCAGCGGAAGCGGCTTTCCGGCACCGTCTTGAGTTCGCCCTGCAGCGAGCCGATGTACTGGGCCATGGCCTTCAGCTCGGCCGGCGAGAACTGCTTGGCCATGCCGGCCATGACCGGATTGGCGCGGCCCCAGGTGTGGTGGCTGTCGTTCTTGTAGGCCTTCAGCGCCACGTAGAGGTAGTCGGCGTGCTGGCCAGCCAGCTTGGGATAGGTCGGGTCGATGGCCTTGGAGAAGTTATCGCCGTGGCAGGACACGCAGGCGCCCTTTTGCAGCAACTGCGTCACCTGGGCGCTGGCCTCGCGCAGGGCCGGCAGCTCGGCCGGCGTGCCGGACTGGCCTTGCTGGGCGTAGAAAGCGGACACGTCGGCCATGTCCTGCTCGCTCATCGAGCCGGCGATGCCGCGCATGGTGGGGTGCTTGCGGTCGCCCTTTTTGTAGGCTTCCAGCGCGGCGGTGATGTACTTGGCGCTCTGGCCGGCGATCTTGGGCACCTTGTAGATTTCAGGAAAGCTCGCCTGGTAGCCCACGATGCCATGGCAGCCGATGCACATGGCCACCTTGCCCTCGCCCGCCTTGGCATCGCCGGTCACCCCTTGGGCCTGAACGGGCAGCGCGGCCGCCACGGTGAGGGCCAGGGCAGCAAACATGGGGGACAGGGAGGTTTTCATTTTGCGCGCACAATCCAAGGGTTGTTTGATCAAGCTTGTTTGATCCAGGTCAGCGGCGATTGTAATCAAGCTTGCGCGCTGCCCCGTCATCTGTGTTACCTCCTTTTTTTTCGTACCGCCCACCCATGAAATTCCAAGGCTCCGAGAATTACGTCGCCACGCAGGATCTGAAGCTGGCCGTCAACGCCGCCATCACGCTCAAGCGCCCGCTGCTCGTCAAGGGCGAACCCGGCACCGGCAAGACCATGCTGGCCGAGGAAGTGGCCGAGGCCCTCAGCCTGCCGCTGTTGCAGTGGCACATCAAATCCACCACCAAGGCGCAGCAGGGCCTGTACGAATACGACGCCGTGAGCCGCCTGCGCGACAGCCAGCTGGGCGACGACAAGGTCAAGGACATCCAGAACTACATCGTCAAGGGCGTGCTGTGGCAGGCCTTCACGGCCGAGGAGCCGGTGGCGCTGCTGATCGACGAGATCGACAAGGCCGACATCGAATTCCCCAACGACCTGCTGCGCGAGCTCGACCGCATGGAATTCCACTGCTACGAGACGCACGAGACCATCCGCGCCAAGCACCGCCCGGTGGTGTTCATCACCTCCAACAACGAAAAAGAGCTGCCCGACGCCTTCTTGCGCCGCTGCTTCTTTCACTACATCAAGTTCCCGGAAGCCGAGACGATGAAGCAGATCATCGACGTGCACTTCCCGAACCTGAAAAAAGAGCTGCTGTCGGCGGCCATGAAAGTGTTCTACGACGTGCGCGGCCTGCCGGGCCTGAAGAAAAAGCCCTCCACCAGCGAGCTGCTGGACTGGCTGAAACTGCTGGTCGCCGAGGACATTCCGCTCGAAGCCCTGCAAAGCGCCGACAGCAAGGTCAGCGTGCCGCCGCTGGTCGGCGCGCTGCTGAAAAACGAGCAGGACGTGAGCCTGTTCGAGAAGCTGGTGTTCATGAACCAGCGCAACCGCTGAGCACTGGGTCACAACGCCATGCATCCGATGCTCGTGGAAGGCCTGTCCGACGCGGTCGGCTTCGTCGGCGGCGCGCTGGCCGGCTTCTGGCTGGCACGGCTGCTCGGCTTCGATCTGTTCGGTGACGGCTACGACACCTCCAGCGTGGTGTCGATCGCCGTCGTCGGGCTGGGCGGGGGCCTGGGGCTCGGTCTGGCGCGGCGCTGGCGCCAGGCGCGCGAGTCCGGCGACGAGGAACGCTGAACATGGCCTTTGTCGAGCCCGTTGTGCTGCGCGAGCGCGGCGTGCGGCTGGAGCCGCTGGCGCTCGAGCACGAAGCCGGCCTGGCCGCCGCCGCCGCCGACGGCCAGTTGTGGAAGATCCGCGTCACCAGCGTGCCCGAGCCCGGTCACGAGCGCGCCTACATCGAGCAGGCGCTGGCGATGCGCGCCGAAGGCCACCGCTTTGCCTTCGCCGTGGTCGACGAGGCC
>JAIUOM010000070.1 GCA_020161215.1 Pseudomonadota bacterium | reverse complement strand
TGGCCTTCGTCGTCAGCGCCAGCAGCGGCGAGCGCGCGGCGCTGGAAGCCGCCGTGGCCGCCCAGGCCCGCGCCCAACTGGGTGTGGTTGTGCAGCCGCTGCGCACGGTGACGGAAAAGCGCGCCACCTTCGCCTGCACCCCGGGCCTGCGCCGCCCGGCACGCGCCATCGCGCCCGGCCTGCAGGCCTGCGGCGACCACGTCGAAGGCCCCTACCCCGCCACCCTGGAAGGCGCCGTGCGCAGCGGCCTGCTGGCCGCCCAGGCACTTGGTTAGAATCGCCGCTGCAAGCAACTGCCACGCGGGCGTCGTTCAATGGCAGGACCTGAGCTTCCCAAGCTCAAGACGTGGGTTCGATTCCCATCGCCCGCTCCATGGTGCCGCCATGCCGCCATGCCGCCATGCCGCCATGGACCGATGAGAAAGCCAGCCCAGCCGGGGTTGGCTTTTTGATGTTGCTCCTGTTTTGTGGGGTACCCAACCCACGATTCACGCGGCCTTTTTTACGCTGGGCCTCGCACCACCGTAGCCCATATTGCATCGGACCGAGGTAGCCCTGAGTCGAATGCAGCCTGCGGTGATCGTGGCGGGTCATCCAGTTCATTCCCGCCTGCCTGGCCTGCCCACCGGTGACGAACTTCTGGCCATGCACGCTGGCCGCGTTCAACCGCCCCAAATGCTCTCGGTCGGCGCATTGTCCCAGCGGTTGCCCTTGCGGCTAATCGATGAGCGCATCTCCGAACCCTTGAGGGCAGCCTGGAAATCTCCGCACCAGTATTGGCCGCCCCTATCGCTGTGGAATATCAGCCCAGGCGCGGGCCGGCGGCGCCACCTGGCCCATGGCCAGGGCATCCCTGACCAAGCTGACCTGCCTGTGCTGCTGCAGGCTCCAGCCCAACACCTGGCGGCTGAGCAGGTCGATAGTCGCCGCCAAGTACAGCCAGCCCTCGTCGTTGGCAATGTACGTGTGTCGCCACACCAAGGCCGATTGGGGGCCTCTGGGCTGAGACGACACTGCAACAGGTCGGCGCCACCGGCGGGAGGCGTGCTTGCTGTCGGTCGTCACCACGAATTCGCGCTTGCCCTTGGCTCGGATGCCGCCCTGCATAAGCTTGCGCACCCGGTGTCTTTGCCCACCCGGATGCCTCTGGCCAGCCACTCTTCATGCATGCGTGGCCAGCCGCACCCCCCTTGACCTCGGCATGAATGGCAAGCATGTGCGTCGGCGGGGCTTCGTCGCAGAGCGCCCAACAGGTCCTCCGCGGCCATGAGCATCCTCGCGTCGGCGCAGCCGTTTGAAGTACCCGCTTGCGCTGACCTCCTGCACCCTCACGAGAGGCCCACAGGGTACTGCTTTCTCATTTGGTGGGCCCAGGCGTGCCTCGCAGCGTGTCCTGCGCGAAGTACCCCACGGCTTGTGTTTGCCGTGTCTTGCTCGATGCGAAGACGCGCAACCTCTGCACGCAGGCGGGCAATGTCCATCTGTTCAGCCGTGACCTTCTGCGCCTTGGCATCAACCGCGCCCACCTCCAACTCACCTTGAGCGGCCATACGCACCCAGTAGCCCAGGCTGGCCTTGGGAATACCCAACACCTTGGCCACCACCGATTGCGCCTGCCCGGCACGGACCTTCTGGAGCAACTTCAGTGAAGTTGCACGCTGTCGTTAGACAGACTGACCGGGGTGGTCCGCAAGCAACTTTCGGAGCTCGGTCTTCAAAATTTTTCCATAGTTACTCTTCGGCAACTCCGACAGAAAAACGTAGCGTTTTGGCCGCTTGAAGCGAGCGATATTCTCCAAGCAGGAGCGATCAAGCTCGGCCTCTGTTGCTTTCCGATCTTTTTTAAGGACGACAAAGGCAACAATAATTTCTCCCCAAACAGGATCATTTTGCCCGACCACGGACGCCTCGAGCACAGCCGGATGGGTCAGAAGGGCCTCCTCGACTTCCCGAGGGTAGATGTTGCTGCCGCCTGAAATGATGACGTCCTTTGACCTATCCTTCAGTGTCAGAAAGCCGCACGAATCCATGGATCCGACGTCCCCGGTATGGAGCCATCCGTCACGAAGGGCCTCCGCCGTCGCCCCGGGGTTGTTCCAGTAGCCAACCATTGTCACGTCCGATCGGCACACGATGTCGCCCACCTCATTCGGCTCGCAGATCCGCCCGTCTTCAGACAACACACGAACCTCGACCCCGATACGCGCAATTCCCACCGAGGCCAAGCGCGAAAGATAGTCCGGATGACCATCGTCGAGGTGCATGCGTTTGGTCAGGTTTGTGATGGTATTCGGCGACTCGCCTTGCCCGTAGCCTTGCCACATGCGCGGACCGAAGAAGGCCAATGCTGCTTTCAGGTTGGCCAGGTACATCGGTGCCCCGCCATAGAAGATGGTTTGGATGTTACCTACATTCATCTCCTGCAAGCCCGCCTGCTGCTGAAGTCTCAGCAGCATGGTCGGAGCAGTAAAGAAACTGACATTGTTGTTACCGTTCACGAGCTCAATAAGTTCACCGGGGTCAAATCCCTGACTCTCGGGAATGATCTGGTGCGATGCCTTCGCGACATGTGGGAGCGAATAGAGACCGGTGGCGTGGGACAGTGGCGCGGCGTGGATGATGCAGTCGTCGCGCACCACCATATCCACATCGGCGTAGTAGCGCAGGGTCATGGCAAGCAGCCCGCCATGTGTCAGTGTCGCGCCCTTGGGTCGCCCTGTGGTGCCGCTGGTGTAGAACAGCCACGCTGGCTGAGTGGGCGTCGCAGAAACCAGCTCCATGGGCGCGTGCTCGGTGAGGGCATCTGCTTCCGCTCCCTCGCCTTCGAGGATTCGTATGTCCTCGCCTTGCATCTCTGCGCAGATTGACTCAAGCATCTCGACATCGACCAAGGCACAGCGTACCTGACAGTTTCTCAGGATGAATGCCACCTCCTTAGGGTGCAACCGAAAATTGATCGGGACGACGCAAAGGCCGGCATGCCATACGGCCCAAAGCAGTTCCACGTACCTTGCCGAATTCTTCATGACAATGGCTACGCGATCACCAGGCCGAACGCCTTTCATGCTGCGCAATCCCGCTGCGAACGATGCAACGCGCACCTGGAGCGAACCATAGGTGTGCACACGTCGGGTGCCGGCAGAAAGTGCTGGCGCGTCTGCGAACGCCGACGAGGCGTTGGCGAGCAAAGTGGCGATATTCATGGAAGTAAATCAGCGTGAAAGTATGGTGATGCAAGCGGCCGCCTCTTCGACCCCCAGGAATCCGCCGCCGTTCTCCGCGATCGCGACCCGCGCGCCTTCGACTTGTCGGGGACCCGCTTCGCCGCGCAAATGCAACACGAGTTCATAAATCTGCCCGAGACCTGTCGCCCCGATGGGGTGCCCCTTCGATTCGAGGCCTCCCGACGGATTAACCGGTACCCGCCCGCCCAGTGTCGTGGCTCCACTTTCCGCCAACCACCCCCCCTGCCCCGGCTCGCACAAGCCCAGATTCTCTGTTTGCACGATCTCTCCGAAGGCGGTGGCGTCATGCACCTCTGCGACGGATACGTCATCCGGTCCGATTCCCGCTGCCTCGTAAGCCTGACGTGCCGCGATACGACACACATGACGATCCATCTCATCGATCGTGCGCGCGGTGCCTCCGGCCAGGATGCTCGCGTCCACTCGGATGGCGCGGCGCCGATCGAAGCGATGCAAGGCGTCTTCGCGCACGAGGATCGCGGCAGCCGCGCCATCGCTGATTGGTGCACACATCGGCAAGGTCAGAGGCCACGTAATGGCGCGTGCTGCAAGCACTTCCTCGATGCTAAAGGGCGTCCGGTATTGCGCCAACGGGTTTAGAGTCGAATGACCGTGATTCTTCGACGCGACGGCGGCCAACTGACGCTGAGTCGTTCCATAGCGGCCCATATGGTGACGGGTGAGTGCCGCGTACACGTCCATGAACGCGCTGCGTTGCGTCGCGTCGGGGATGGCGTCGGCGGGCGGCAAGGCACCGCGACCCATGGCGTCGAGCGAGGCCATGACCTGATCGACGTGAGCCACGTCCCAGGCACCATCGAACACCGCGAAGCTCCTGGACTTATCGGCGTGGTACAGCTTCTCCGCACCGATGGCCAGCACCACGTCGGAGAGGCCAGCGCGCAAGCGTGCATAGGCCAGATGAAAAGCGGTGCTGGCACTGGCACAGGCGTTTTCGACGTTGGCGACAGGCACGCCCTGGATACCCGCCTCCCGCAGGGCGACCTGACCAGGAATCATGTACTGGCCCTCAATCGCAGACTGCCCCGCGTTGGAGAAAAAGGCGGCATCAATCGCGTCAGTCTCGATTCCAGCGTCCGCCAATGCGCCGGATACCGCACTGCGCGTCAAATCCTTGACGCTCTGGTCCAGGAACTTTCCGCAAGGCGTCATGGCGACGCCAACTACATAGATTGCATCCATATCGAGATCCTTGGTAGGAAAGGGAGTTCAGCCGAGGTAATGGGAAACCAGCGCCGGGTCTTGCAGCAGTTGGTCCGGCGCACCGGACATTGCTATACGTCCGTTCTGAATGACATAGCCGCGGTCCGAGATTCGCAACGCAGCAAACGCCACTTGCTCGACAAGCAGAACGGCCATGCCCTCGGAAGTCAATTGGCGAAGGGTTCCGTGGATACTTCGCACGATCTGGGGAGCCAAACCCAGCGATGGCTCGTCGAGTATCAGCAGGCGAGGACGCATCATCAACGCGCGCGATACCGCCAGCATCTGCTGCTCGCCACCCGAGAGCGCCTCGCCCGGAATGTGTCTGCGTTCGGCCAGGACGGGAAATCGAGCGTACTCGGCAGCCAGCAGATCATCCAGCGTCGCGCTGTCCATGCCTTCGAGATTTGACGCCCCGACCAGAAGGTTCTGCTCCACGCTCAGGCCTGGAACGATCTGCCTACCCTGTGGCACATGTACCAATCCGCGACGGGCGACCGCATAGGGCGGGAGATGCCCGATGTCATGCCCGTCGAAGCTGATCGAACCGGTCCTTGCGGGCGCCAGCCGCGAGATCGCGCGCAGCAGCGTGGTCTTGCCAGCGCCGTTTGCGCCCACCACTGCAATCAACGATCCCGCCTCGACATCCAGGTCGATGCCGTGCAACACTGGGACCCCGCCGAAAGCCACGTCAAGACCCTTAACGCTGAGCAGGCTCATTGGGCATCTCCTAGGTAGGCCGCGATTACCGCGGGATCGCGTTGCACCTGTTCAGGCGTTCCCTCGCCGATCTTGCGTCCGTAGTCGATCACCGTCACGTGATCGGAGACACGCATCACGAAGCCCATGTTGTGCTCGACAAGCAAGATCGTCATTCCACGAGCCTTCATCGACAGGATGCGAGCACCGACTTCGGCCGCTTCCTGCTCATTGAGGCCGGCAATAGGTTCGTCCAGCAGAAGCAATGTCGGCTTCTGCGCCAGTGCGCGGGCCAGTTCGCATAGCTTGCGGTGGCCATACGGAAGGCCAGCCGGCATCTCGTCGGCAAGATGTTCGATGCCGACGGCGGCAAGCAGTTGCAGAGCCTCCGCTCGCTCTTCGGCGGCGTCCCTTCCACTGGCCAGCCAGCGAAGGAGGCCCGCGACCGGACCATGGCGGCGCGGCAGCCCGAGCATGACGTTCTCCGCGACCGTCAACGAAGCGATGAGCTGGAGATTCTGGAAGGTGCGCGCCAGTCCGAGCCGCGCACGACGATGAGGCTTCAATGCGGAGATATCAGCTCCACAAAAGCGAATCCGGCCGCTATCGGCCAAACCAAGACCCGTGATGGCATTGATCAGGGTGCTCTTGCCGGCACCGTTGGGTCCGATCAGTGCGTGAACCGTGCCGGCATCAACGCGCAACGACACCGAATCTATCGCGACGACACCCGCATAACGTTTGGTCACGTCTTCCAGTTCCAGGACCGGCTCCGTTGAACCGTGCGCGGCGAGAGGCTGCGGTTCGGTCTCCTTCCACGGTTTCACCTGCGGCCTAGTCCCCACAGACGCACGTCGAAACAGGAAATCTCTCACAGTCTTCAGCAACCCGGCAATGCCACCAGGGAAGACCGTCATCACAAGCAGGAGGATCGCGCCGAAGATGAAATACGAAACCTCGTAGAACTGAGCCGTGAACTGATTCAGACCTATCAATGCCAGTGCACCAAGTATTGGGCCGTAAGCGCTGCCCAGGCCGCCGATGACCACCGCGATCAGTAGCGCTGTGTTGCGCTCGAGCCCAAAGGCATCGCTTCCCAGATATCCCGACTGATGGGCGAAGAAGTATCCGGACAAACCTGCCACGACGGCACTGGCAACGAACACCAAGCAGCGCCATGCGGCCGCATCGACGCCCACGGTAGCGGCAAAACTCTCGCTTTCCTTGATGGCATGCAGCCCGCGCCCAATACGGCTGTCCATCACGTAGTCGCTCAACATCTGGACCAGTAGTAGCGCACCGCCAAGGACCCAGAAGAAGTACTGCGAGCCGTTCACGAAGCTTCCGAAATTGAGCTGCGGAACGCCTAGCAAGCCCATGGCGCCGCCAGTGACCGTCACCCATCGTTGAGCCACGACCTCGAAGATGTACCCAAATGCCAGCGTGACCATCGCCAGATAGTGGGTGCGCGTTCTCAAGGCAACCAGGCCCATCAGCCCGCCCGCCACGGCGCACACTGCCAGGCTCACCGGCAGGGTCGCCCAGAGCGGCCATTGGTATTTAGTGGCCAACAGACCCGTCGCATACGCAGCCAGACCGACGAAGCCGGCCTGGCCCAGTGACAACTGTCCGGAAAGACCGAGCAGGATGTTCAGTCCAATCGCGCCCATCGCCACGATGGCCACATCTTGCGCCAGGGTCACAAGATAGGGATTCGGCGCCACCAAGGGCAGCACGGCGATGGCAATCGCGGCAAGCAAATATCGAAGATGGCGCATGCTCAACGGACCTGGGTGTGGGACTCGCCGAACAAGCCCGTGGGCCGTACGATCAGGATGACGAAAGCGATGAGGAATGGGTATACATCGCCGTAGGACGAATCGAGAAAGCCCGACAGCGCCTCAACGATGCCGAATCCGAGCCCCGCAATCAGCACTCCGAGCGGGTTGGAAAAACCGCCGATACAGACCGCAGCGAAACCCTTGAGCAGAAACATGATGCCCATGTGACTGTTCACGGAGGTCAGTGGCCCTGCCAGGATGCCACTGATCCCGGCAAGTCCGGCCATCATCAGGTAAGAGGAAACGACCACGCGGCGAACGTTGATGCCCAGCAGCTGTGCCGTGCCCTTGTCGAAGGACACCACCGCCACATGCTTCCCCCACCGGGTGCGAAACAGCATCCAGTAGAGGACGGCGACCACCGACAGCGCTATGGCCGCCACCAAGAGCTCTTCCATGTAGAACCGGACGCCCCACAGGGACATGACCTCGCCTTTCTCTCCTGCGAATAACTGAGGGGAGTAGTAGCGGCTCTTACCCCATACCAATTGCGCTGTGTTCTGCAGCAGCATGCCGAATCCCATCGTGGTCAAGATCCAGGCCAGCGCACTGGCAGCTCCCGCAGGTAGCCGTTCGAGCGGCCGGATCGCGACGCGCTCCAACGCATAGCCCAGGCCTGCCATCGCGATAAGAACGATTGGCACCATCAGATAGACGGGCACACCGGCGAGCATCAAGGCCATGGCCATGAAGGAGCCGATCATTAGAAAATCACCCTGTCCGAAGTTGAGCGCGCGGGTGGTGAGATAGGTAACCAGCAGGCCCTTCCCCATGAGCGTGTAGATACTGCCCAGGGCCACGCCCCCCAGAATGACCTGGGCCAGGTCCGTCATCTGCATCACGACGCGGCGCTCAGCGCAACTTAACGACTTGACCGTCGCGCCAGACACCGAGGAATACGTTTTCGGGATCCAGGCATTCGTGATCACTGGCGCTGAACGGCACGGCAGGCGTACCCGAAATAGCCTTGAAGCCGGTAGCCGTTTCGAGTGCCTTCTGGATCGCCACAGGATCTGCGCCAGCCGCGTCCACCGCCTGCAGAACCAAGCGCATGCCGTCATAGCCAAGCGCGGCAACTACCGGCCAGCGGTATTTCTCGCCGAACTCCTTGCGCATCTTGACATCAAACTCCTGCGCCTTCGGATCAGCCAGATCCAGTGCCTGCCCCATCACCGTGCCCTCGATCGCCTCCTTGCCGACGATCGAGAGGATCATTTTTGATGACAGTGCCCAGTTGCCGGCGATGGTCGGTTTGTACCCAGTCTTCGTCATCGCCCGATATATGAGTTCGGGGCTGTCGTTGAATATCAGCACCAGTTCCGCGCCGGCACTCTTCATGTTCAGCACCTGCGGCGTCTGGTCCGTCACCGAGGGCGCCACACCCTCGATGGCGATAAGCTCCGCTCCGCGAGCCTTCATCCCTTTCTGAATCTCGCCCAAGGCGAACATGCCGTAGCCGGACGTGCCGTGAATCAAGCCGATGCGCTTGAAGTTCTTGACGCCCCAGTCGAGCATGGCATCGACTTGGTATTTTTCGACCATCGAGCATCGGAAGACGAAACTGGGCGTCTGCTCGATGAACTTCGCCGTAAGGTCGGTCGAGATTGCGGGGCCCGCCATCAGCGGAATTTTCGCCTGCTGCAGCATCGGAGCGAAGGCGGCTACGTTGCCACTGCTGGCGGTGCCCACGACGACAGAGACGCGATCACTACTAACCAGGCGCCGCACCAGCGACACCGCCTTCTGCGGATTCGCTTCGTCGTTGTAGACCACCAGTTCGATCTTGCGCTTGGGCGATGCGGCGTTGTACTCCTTCAGCGCAAGCTGATTCCCCTGGAGGTAGGATTCGCCAAAATCGACGATCGCCGGCACGCCACTCAATGCTTGGACGGCACCGATCTTGACGGTCTGCGCAGCGCACAGTCCTGCTGCGAGAAATCCCAGGCAGACGCTGGCGATGATGCGAGTCATTGTCTTCATTGGATGGTGCCTCATGCGTTAGCAAAAAATTCTAGAGTAACATCGTTACTATAACGGCCTCATAGTAACATCGTTACCGAGAAAACCCTAAGAACTCCCATGGCTACAACGAAAGCCTCAACCTCCTCCCTCAAAGCGGAGGTCAGACGGATTCCTGACTCGGTGATCGCGCGGCTCGATCCCATCGTGAAGAAAGTGTTTTCCGATGGTGATTTCCACCGCGTAGACATGCGCACCATCGCGCGCGCCGCAGGCATGAGCTTCGCCACCATCTACCGTCACTTCGCCGACAAGGAGAGGCTTCTTTTCTGGTTCATCGCCCATTGGCTCACCGAACTGGAAGCCAGCGCCATCGCGGCATTGAATACGGAGGGTTCTGCGCTTGAACGCATTGAGCGTTTCATCGTCGCGCACTTCGCGTTCTACGAGTCCAATCCGGAAGTAGGTCGGATCATCTTCATGACCGTCCCCTTGGAGCGATGGATGCGCGAGAGCACCTATGCATACCGTGAACCGACCAGGCGCCTGCGAATCGTCATAGAAGAGGGTCAGAAGGCCGGCGAGATCCGGTCCGATGTACACAGTGAGAGGATTTCCGACCTCTTCACCGGCATGTTCAACCGAACTTTTCTAATGTGGGAGTATCGGGGTCGCACATACTCGCTCACGGAACAGTACGACGCCTTGCTCCCGTTGATTGAAAGCGGGGTGAAGGGAAAGGTGACTGCGGAGCGTGCTCGACGCAAGACGAGTTCTGCTCGAGAGCCATAGAGGCCGGCCGACTCTCGGCAGATCGAATGGGCGAGTATTGCGTTCTTCTTCCGCGAGTGCGGCAACGCCCTCCAACAAACCTACTGTCAACATTCTGGGGAGCCAGACGTCTGCTTCCATTCGAGGCAGACGGGACAAGCTGCTATCCTCCGATCAGATCAGCCGCATGAAAGAAGCCCATGGGGACTACTGGCTTTCTTGGGCTGAATTGGGCCGGCGTTTTGGCGTCAGCAAAACCACCGCTCGAAGGTATGTCCTCGGTGATGAACGCGATCGAATGAAAGTGCTTCGGCAATACTTTTTGCTATGTTATTTATAGCACACCATACCCAAGAAGTGGGCTCGATTCCCATCGCCCGCTCCATGGTGCCGCCATGCCGCCATGGACCGATGAGAAAGCCAGCCCAGCCGGGGTTGGCTTTTTTCCGACCTTGCGCACCTTGCCGTTACCGACGCACGCGCCACCAAGATCACCGTTGCCGATAATGAGACATGCAAAATGAACGTGGAACGGTCGAAAGAGCGTTACGGCTGATCTCCTACGTCGCCACCGTGCAGGGCAACATCAGCGTGAAGGCTGTTTCCGAGGAAATGGGCTTGCCGCAGAGCACGGCACATCGGTTGGTTCAGCAGCTCATGGCCAGTGGGTTTTTACAGCGATCGGGACAGTCGCGGACCTATGAATTCGGGCCCGCCATGTACCGGCTCGGTGCGGTCATTGGAAACCGGGTTGATCTGGTGCAGATTGCCCGTCCGGCGCTAGAGCGCATCGTGCAGCACACCAACGAGGGTTGCGCGCTTGGGTTGTACAACGAACACAACGGAACGGTGGCGTTCGCCGAACACCTGGAGTCACCCCTACCGCTGCGCTATCGGATCACGCTGTACGAGCCGGTCCTGGTTCTGTGGGGCGCCTCTGGCCGCTGCATCCTGGCATTCCAACCATCGGCGTTGGTCGAAAAGCTCTGCAACGCCGCGCTCCGCTCCCCGACCGACAAAACGCTTCCCGAAAAGCACCAGCTGATCAAGGAGCTGGGATCCGTACGGGCGAAGGGCTACGCAACGAGTCAGCGCGGGGAAAAGATACAGGGGGCATCCGGCATTTCCGCACCGATCTTCGGGCTGGGCGGCAAGATTCTCGGGTGTCTATCTCTCACCATTCCTCAGTCGCGTTACCCCACAAATGAGGAAGCTGAACTCGGGCAAATGCTGATCCGCGAAGCTGCGGTCATCACGCACACGGTCACAGGTGGGCTCGAAGGTTCACCGATGTAAAATCCAATAAACGGATTTTAATTCCCGTTAATTGACATTTTCTAACTGAGGGGCGAGACTTTACCTGTCTTTTGGTAAAGGAGTTGCCCATGAGGATTGAGTCACTGCACGCCAGCGCAGGAATCGGGGGGTATTACTGGCGCGATCAGGAGGCCATCGCACGGGGTGCTCCTCGCGACGGCTTTCTGTACCAGGGCAGCCCCTCGACACCTGGCTTCGAAAGCATCATTCAAGTCAGCTCCACGGTCCTCCTGACGGCCATTGCCGATGACGGACGTGAGCTGCACGGCGATTGCGCCACGGTCAACCATGCTTTTCGATCGGGCCGGCAAGGCCTCCCTGTTGCCCAGGATCTGATCGCTCTGGCAGAAGGCCCACTCCAGCAATGGGTGGCTGGTTGCGATCTCGACCAATTCCGCCCACTGGCAGCTCAACTCGACGTCATGGATCTGCATGGAAAACCTTTGCACATGGCGTTGCGCTACGGTTTGTCGCAAGTCTTGCTGCAAGCAGTCGCTGCCCATAGACGAATCACCATGGCCGAGGTCCTGGCCGACGAGTTCGGCTTGAAGCTCGCACGGCATCCGGCCCCATTGTTAGGCTCATGCGGTGGGAACTGGCACGAAAACGTAGATAAAGCCATCCTCCGGAAACTCCCCTACTTCCCTCAGACAGCGATGGTGCGACTGGATCAACTTGACGCGCTACCAGAGTACGCGGGCTGGATCTCTGAACGGATCAAGAAAATCGGTGCTGCCAGTTTTACCCCTACTCTGCACTACGATTTGCATGGCCTGCTGAGCCTGCGCGTAGGCCACGACATCAAAGCTGCGGTGGCCTACCTACTTGAAGTCGAGCGCGCTTGTGACGGCAGACCTGTGCTGTTCGAGGATCCACTGGATGCCGGGAATAAGTCGGATCAAATAGCCCTGATGGGGGAATTGAAAGCGGCGCTGCGCAGATCCGGATCTGGTATTCGACTTATCGCGGACGAGTGGTGCAATACACGCCAGGACGTGGCGGACTTTGTCGCCAGCAATTGCTGCGATCTTATCCAAATCAAGATGCCAGACCTTGGCGGTGTCGACAACACCGTGCAAGCCTGCATGACCTGCACGGCAGGGGGCATCGGTATCTATCTGGGCGGAAGCTGCAACGAGACAGATATCTCGGCGAGAGTGTCTTCTCATATTGCACTCGTGGTGGAACCAACAGAGTTCCTCGCCAAACCCGGTCTTGGCGTCGACGAAGGCGTAATGATCGCCAGCAACGAAATGACGCGTGCGATCCGTTCCTACGCCCCTCGCGTCAATGCCGATCAGTTGGAGGTTGCATGAAAAATTTTCTCAGCTCACTTCTCGCTCTGGTGCTTTGCGTCTTGACGCTGAACGCACAAGCGCAGTATGCCGACTATCCCAATAAGCCCGTCACGCTGGTGATTCCGACGGGTGCAGGGGGCGGCACCGACCTCGTGGCACGCGTCCTGCAAAACAAGCTTTCGACCGAATTGGGACAACCTCTCGTCATCGACAATCGCGCCGGTGCTGGGGGAATCATCGGCAATCAGTATGTCGCGCGTGCAGCACCTGACGGCTACACGCTGCTGATGTCGAGTAACCAAATGGCCATCATCTCGGCTGTCAACAAATCCACGCCGTACGATCCGATCCGAGATTTTCAACCGTTGGCTTATGTCGGATTGATCCCAACTGTAGTTGTGGCCAATGCAAAGCTGCCGGTCTCTTCCATGCAGGAGGTCGTTGCCATGGCTCGCGCCAATCCGAACGCGCTCCAGTACGGTTCCGCCGGGAACGGCTCCCCAAATCATCTTTTTGGTGAATTGTTCAAAAGCATGGCCAACGTGGAAGTACTCCACGTTCCCTATAAAGGCATTGCCGCCGCCCTCACGGACGTAGCAGGCGGAACGGTGTCGCTTTCTTTTGCCAGCTTGCCTACGGTCCAGGGCTTTCTCTCCAGTGGGCAGCTGAAACCGCTCGCCGTCACCTCAGGCCGCCGTTTACCCGCCCTACCCAATGTTCCAGCCCTAGCAGAAGTCGTACCTGGCTACAGTGCCGACATCTGGCTTGGCATATGGGCCGTCGCCAAGACCCCGCAGCCGATTCTGCGGAAGCTGACCGTTGCCATGCGCGCGACCCTTCAAGATGCCGGGGTGCAGAAAAAGTTGAAGGAACTGGGACTCGTCCTTGAGCCGATGACTGCAGTCGAATTTGAAGCACTGGCCAACGCGGAACTGGTCAAATGGGCCAAGGTGGTGGACGACTCAAAGGGCGCGATCGAACGTCAGTGAGCTGGTTCTGAACGCCGCTGAATCTGGGCGAGCGCTACGCTGATGAATCCGTCGGCACCTCGCTCTCCTCTCGCGGCGGTCACCAAGAAAGCCTCTCGTTTTTCGCACTTTGGTCATTCTCTCCTGGAACGGTACCGCCAGTGAGATTAAATCTGCGCGTGATACGCCGTGACAGCCACTTCTCCAACTCCATTCTTGTCTGCACCTACTCCGGCTGTTTACAACACGCGCGCTCTTTTGAACAACGGTCACCGGGTGAACGAAGGTGACACAGCCCTTCAGCACTCTGATCGACAAATGGAATGAAGCATGATTGATTCGCTCACAAGCCGGATATGCCGTCTCGCATTGGATACTTCGCTTGAGGACATTCCCACCGATGTCCTCTCCATCACAAAGGCGTGCCTGCTCGACTCCATTGGCGTGGGTCTCGCTGGCGCCAATGAAGAGGCCGTCACCATCCTGGCCGCCGTCCTGACGGAACTCGGTGGAAACGGAACAACCCCCGCGATCGGGCAGTCGGGAAAATACTCCATCGCCGACTCTGCTCTGCTCAATGGCACCGCCATACATGCGCTCGACTTCGACGATATGCACCTCGCGTCCTCGATGCACCCGAGCGCCCCGGTGTTCGGAGCCGCTCTCGCTGTAGCAAGCCACACAGGCGCAAGCGGGCGCACCTTTCTTCGCGCCTGCGCACTGGGTCTTGAAATTTCCACGCGTATTGGCGGAGCGGTCAACCCACCACACTACAGCGCCGGCTGGCATGCCACGGGAACGTTGGGGCACTTCGGTGCGACCATCGCCTCTGGTCTGCTACTCAAGTTAAGTCGGCCGGAGTTTGTGCATGCGTTGGGAATCGCAGGAACACACGCCGCCGGTCTTAAGGCCAGTTTTGGAACAATGGCCAAACCATTGCATGCAGGACACGCAGCGCGCAATGGCGTCATGGCGGCCTTATTGGCAAAGCGGGGCTTCACGGCCTCAGAGGAAATCCTCACCGGAGAAAAGGGATTCGGTTCGGTCATGGCCGGTGGCCCTGTCAAGGACACGGCGCTCGAGCATTGGGGAGCCTCGTGGTCTGTACGGGATATTTTGTTCAAACCGCACGCGAGTTCGTTCTGCACGCAAGCGCTAATCCAGTGCATGATTGACCTTCGCAACCAGCACCACCTGAGCCCTGAAGATGTCGTAGAGATCCGCGCACGGGTAAGTCCCATGGCACTGGCGAACGCTGTGATCGACAACCCGCGCACAGGCCTCGAAGGGAAATTCAGCCATACCTTCGCAGCGGCCGTGGGCTTGGTGCATGGTCAGGCGACCCTGAACGACTTCACGAACGAACGTATCCAGGAAGATCAAATTCAACGGGTTCGCTCGCGGACACGCGTGCATGCCAGCGAGGACTTGAGATGGCCCATGGCACGTGTGGATATCGAGGTCAAGGACAAGCGCACATTGACAGTAGGCGTAGACCTGGAAGAGCGCATGAAAACGGCCGAACAAAAGTCCGAACTTGCTCAGCGAAAGTTTGAAACCGTGACGGTCGATACCGTTGGCATGCGTCGGATGCAAAATATTCGAGACAGCGTCGCGTGTCTCGAAGCGGCACCCAGTGTCGACGTATCTCTTTACACGACGGGCGGGTTGCTCTGTGCCGACGATACGGAGAAATCAACGCTTTCCCATACAAGCCAGTCACCTTTGTCCGGGCATCGGTGAGCTCGAAGCTTCGGAACGAGACAGTCCCGCACGAAATTACAGCCCCCAGACACGACTCAAGGGTATCTTCAGCGCCCTGAGCTTGTAGACAAAGCCCGTTGCACAGTCGCCCCTGAAAATTCCAGTTGACCCGCGTGAACACGGGGTTTGCGCTGGTATCGGGGAGCACCACTTACTCCGAGAATTGCCTCATCGGGGCTGGCAATTCGTCCATCTGGCGTTCTTGGCGCTGCTGCCCGGAGGATCGTGAGCGCGCTCCAGATCTGGCAGGTGGGGATCGCTTTTTACGGCACGTGGCGTGGTCACCGGCGACCACGCACAGTCTTCACCCGATGTCTTCGCCGCCGGTGGCCCGTACCGCCAGGCGGCGCGCTTCCGGCCTCAGGCGTTCACATCCACCACCACCCGCCCACGCACCTGGCCCTGCAGCAGTTTGGCGGCCACGGCGGGCGCATCGGCCAGCTTGATGGTCTCGGTGTTGCTGGCCAACACCTCGGCAGGCAGTTCGCTGACCAGGCGCGCCCAGGCCTGGGCGCGGCGGGCGTAGGGGGCCATCACGCTGTCGACGCCGGCCAGTGTCACGCCGCGCAGGATGAAGGGCGCCACGGAGGCCGGAAAATCCATGCCCTGCGCCAGGCCGCAGGCCGCCACCGCGCCGCCGTACTTGATGCTGGCGCAGACGTTGGCCAGGGTGTGGCTGCCCACGCTGTCCACCGCGGCGGCCCAACGCTCTTTCTGCAGCGGCTTGCCGGGGCCGCTCAGCGTGGCGCGGTCGACCAGTTCGCTGGCGCCCAGCGCCTTGAGGTGTTCGGCCTCGTGCATGCGCCCGGTGGAGGCGTGCACGGTGTAGCCCAGGCGCGACAGCAGCGCGATGGCGATGGTGCCCACGCCGCCGTTGGCGCCAGTGACCAGCACCGGCCCCTGGTCGGGCGTGATGCCCTGCTGCTGCAGCCGCATCACGCACAGCATGGCGGTGTAGCCGGCGGTGCCCAGGGCCATGGCCTTGGCGGCCGTCATGCCGGCGGGCATGGGCACCAGCCAGTCGGCCTTGACGCGCGCCTTCTGCGCCAGGCCGCCCCAGTGCGTTTCGCCCACGCCCCAACCGTTCAGGATGACGGCGTCGCCCTGCTTGTAGCGCGGGTCGCTGGATTCCAGTACGGTGCCCGCAAAGTCGATGCCCGGCACCATGGGAAAGCTGCGCACCACGGGCGCCTTGCCGGTGATGGCCAGGCCGTCCTTGTAGTTGAGCGTGGAGTGGCTGACTTGCACCAGCACCTCGCCCGCGGGCAGTTGCGATTCGTCCAGCTCGGTCAGCGCGCAGTTCAGCGTGCGGTCGTCGGATTGGGTCAGGTAGAGGGCTTTGAACATGGGGTCACTCGCTTCATTCAGGTCTGAAAACCCATCTTAGCCGCTCGCTGCTCTTGGTAGATTGCGGGTATGAGCACGCAGCGCACCACGCCGTCGGTCGAACCAGGGCCCCCCAAAAAGACCGGCCGGCCCATGACCTCCGCCGATTTCCAGGGCCAGGCCCCCGACGTGGCGCGCGCCCTGATCGGCGCCACCTTGCTGGTGGACGGCGTGGGCGGGGTGATCGTGGAAACCGAGGCGTACGACGCCAGCGAGCCGGCGGCCCACACGCACCGGGGCGAAACACCGCGCAACCGCGCCATGTTCGGCCCGCCGGGTCACGCCTACGTGTACCGCAGTTACGGCCTACACTGGTGCCTGAACTTCGTCTGCCGTGAAGCGGGTCATGGCGCCGGGGTGTTGATCCGGGCGCTGCGCCCGACCGAGGGCCTGCCGGACATGCGCCAACGGCGCGGCCAGCAAGATGAGCGCCTGCTGTGCGCCGGACCGGGGCGCGTGGGCCAGGCGCTGGGCATTACCCTGGCCCACTACGGCCTGCCGCTGGACCGCGCGCCGTTTCAGGTGCTGGCACCCGCCGAAGCAGGCCAGGCACCGGTGCGCAGCGGCCCGCGCATCGGCATCAGCAAGGCGCAGCAACTGCCTTGGCGCTTTGGCTGGGCCGATTCGCCCTACCTCAGCCGGCGTTTTTGAGCGCACGGGCCGGCTTCCGTCGGGCGCACGAACTTCAGGTCAAAAACACCCGTTTGTCGGCGCGCACAAATCCTGAGCAGCTATTAATTTAGAAGCACTTAGGCCTCGGGCGCGATCTGTTCACCCCATTCGTACAAGGCCTCCAGCACGGCTTGCGAGCGCTCGTCCTCGGCCGTCTCGGCCAGGGTGTCGATGCGGTCGAACAGGGCCTGCACGGTCAGGGCCCCGGCCTCGCCCCGCAACAGGCGGGCGCGGCGGTGGTCTTGCCAGCGGGCGGCGTCCTGGGCGTTCAGCGTGTCGGGGAAATTGCGCGCGCGGTAGCGAAAAACCAGCTCCCCCAGGCGCACGTCGTCAAAGCCGGTGCGGGCCAGGGCCAGCTCGGCCGGCGGCAGGGCCAGCAGCGCCTCCAGCCGGCGGCGGTCGGCGTTGCCGACAAAGCCGCCATACAGGTCTTCGTCCACGTCGGGCGGTTCGGCGGCGGGCGGACGGGCGTAGACCTCGGCCCACAGCGCGTTCAAGTCGGGCAGCGCGCGCAGGGTGTCGGCGTGGCGCTCGGCCCGGGCCCTGTCGATGCCCCAGCGCTCGGCCAGCTCGGGGCGCAGCACCTGCAGGTTGCGCACCACGATGGGCGACTTGTTCAGGTGCACGCCCTTCAGGGCCAAACGCGTCACGCCCTCGGGCAACTGGGCCGTGGGGGTGAACAGGCGCTGGCGCACCTCATCGGCCTTCAGGTCGGCCAGCTCGGCGGGGTCGGCCGCCAGGTCCCAGGCCAACAGTTCGTTCTTGTTGCTGGGGTGCATGGCCAGCGGCCACATCAGGGCCATGTTGCCGCGCGCGGCGCCAAACATGCCGCTGACGTGCAGAAAGGGTTGGGCCTGGCGCAAGGTGGTGGGCAGGCCCAGCTCCTGCGCCACGCGGTCTTTCTTGCGCAGCGACAGACAAAAGTCGAACAGCTTGGGCTTGGCCTGGCGCAGCAGGCGCGCCAGCGCCAGGGTGGCGCGCACGTCGGACAGCGCGTCGTGCGCCGCCTCGTGCAGCAAGCCGTTGGCGGCGCTGAGCTTTTCCAGCCGGAAGCTGGGCAGGCCGTCGTCGCCGGCGGGCCACTGGATTCCCTCGGGGCGCAGGGCGTGGGCGGCGCGCGCCACGTCCAGCAAGTCCCAGCGGCCGCAGTCGTTCTGCCACTCGCGCGCGTACGGGTCGCGCAGGTTGCGCCAGAGCATGAAGCGGGTGACTTCGTCGTCGAAGCGGATCGAGTTGTAGCCCACGCCGATGGTGCCGGGCTGGCCGAGCAGGGCCTGCACGCGGGCGGCGAAGGCGTGCTCGGGCAGGCCCTTGGCGGCGCATTCCTGCGGGGTGATGCCGGTGATGAGGCAGGCCTCGGGCTCGGGCAGCGCGTCGCTGGCGGGCTGGCAGTACAGCATCTCGGGCGTGCCGATTTCGTTCAGCTCGGCGTCGGTGCGGATGGCGGCGAACTGGGCCGGGCGGTCGCGGCGCGGGTTGGCGCCAAAGGTTTCGTAGTCGTGCCAGAGAAAGGTGTGGGCGGGCATGGTGGGCTCGGGCGTGAAGGCAGGTCAGCCTGGGACTGTAGCGGCATTGGCGCGTTGGCCTTTTTGCCTACACAGGGTGTAACAAAGCCATTTTCAGCCCAGGGATAATTGTCGACTCCCCTGAAATACAAACCTCCGCTTGGTGCCGAAAGGCGCATCCATGGCCTCCTCGCTGTCCCTGCCCCCCACGGGGGATCGCCGCCCGGTGTGGCACTCTCCCTTATTCTGGCTGGTGCTCTGGGCCGTGGCCGGCTTCGTCGGGCGGGTGCTGATCTCACGGGCGGTGATGTGGGACCAGGCCGAGCAGCTGATCTGGACGCAGGATCTGGCCTGGGGCTACGGGCCACAGCCGCCCCTGTACACCTGGCTGCAGTGGGGCGTGAACCAGTGGCTGGGGCCGACGGCGCTGTCCTTGGCGCTGGTCAAGTTCAGCCTGATGCTGCTGACCTTTGGCTTCATGGCGCTGGCGGCGCGCCAGCTCATGCCCGCACCCACCGCCTGGCTGGCCGCGCTGGGGCTGTGGTGGCTGCCGGGCTTCGAATGGCAGGTGCTGCGCGATCTGACCCACACCGTGCTGCTGACCTGTCTGGTCACCGCCAGCTGGTGGCTGCTGCTGCGCCAGGTCCGGCGCCCCACGCCGGGCGGCTTCGCGCTGCTGGGCCTGGCCATGGGGCTGGGCATGCTGTCCAAGTACAGCTACCTGCTGGTGGCCTGCGCCATGCTGGGCGCGGCGCTGTCGCTGCCCGTGCCGCGCCGGGCCCTGCTCTCGCGTGGCTGGTGGCTGACGCCGTTGATCGGCCTGCTGGTGGTGGCGCCGCACGGCCTGTGGGTGCTGACGCACTGGCAAGAAGCCTCGACGGCCACGCTCCACAAGATGCACGACGGCGACCCCGCCGTGGGCCTGCCGCGGATCTGGCTGGGCCTGTGGGACATGCTCCGGTTCAGCCTGCTGGCGGTGCTGCCCTGGGCGCTGATGTCGCTGTGGGCCTTCGGCTGGCGCGCCTGGCGTTCGGCCAGCCCGCCGCCGGCGGCGGCCGACGTGGCGGCGCCGGACTGGGCCGCGCCCTTGTGGCGGCGCTATTTCGCCCTGCTGTTCGCCGCGCTGACGGCCATGGTGCTGCTGGCCCGGGTGGTGAACTTCGAAGGGCGCTGGCTGCACCCCCTGCTGTGCGTGGCGCCCATCGCGGCCTTCACGCTGCGGCCCTGGCTCGGGCGGGTGGCGCGCGGTGTGCGGCGCAGCGCGCGCGCGGTGCTGGTAATGGCGGTGCTGCTGTCGGCCGTCGTGCTGCTGGATTGCTGGGTGGACGCGCGGCTGCGCTCAAGCTCCGACCGCTTCAACTGGAACCTGGACGGCATTGCCGCCGCGCTGCGCGCGGGCGGCTACGACGGGCGGGCGCCAATGATCGCCAACCACCACGTCAGCGCCGGCAACCTGCGCATCGCCTTTCCGCAGGCGCGGGTGGTGGTGTGCGACTACATGCGGGTGGATACCGCCGATTGCGTGCGCGAGGCCGCGGCCGAGGCGTACGCGGCAGGCAACGGCTGGCTGCAGGTGGCCATCGAACGCCCTGCGCCCCAACTGTGGTGGGGGGCCCCCACCACGCCAGACACCTGGGGCGATGCCACCGTGCGCACGTTGGGCGTGCCCTACCGCTGGTCGCGCCCGGGCACGGAGCCACTGCTGATCGAGTACCGCTGGCACGCCCCGGTGCGATGAAGTTTCTGATCGACAGACCGTGATTTTCAGATCAAACTGGGTCTTGGTCGGCGTGGATATTTCCTGGTGCGCTATGACAGTGATAGCAATTTTGACCTGAACTCCGACCTCTGCCTCGGCCGCTCGACCGGCGTAGCGCCGCCGCACCTCGCGCGCGGCCACCGCCTCGGGCACGTTGCGCGAGCCTCCCAGCCACAGCTCCTGAACGCGGCCGGCACCGTCGCGCACCAGCCGCGCCTCTTCACCGTAACCGGCAAAGCCGTTGGCCTGCGAGATGCGGGCGCGGTCCTTGCCTTGCGGCGTGAGTTCGGTGGCGTCGGTGAAAGGCGCCGCCAGCGTCGGGGCAATGGCGAACACGCGCTCGCGCATGGGCACCAGGTCGATGGCCCCGTACAGGCTCCAGAAACACCCGCTCCAGCCGCGCGTAGCGGCGCTGGGCGCACCGTGGCGGGCAAAGGTCTGCAGGATCTGCAGCACACCGTCCAGCCACGGCCAGGAAAAGCCGTCGACCGAATTGCACTGCACCGAGATGGCCAGTTGCTGATCCGGCAGCACCAGGCTGCGCGAGACAAAGCCCTGGAGGGCCCCGGAATGGCCCGCCCACTCCCAGCCCTGGTAGCTGCCCAGCATCAAGCCCAGGCCGTAGCCCATGGGCACGGCGCTGTGGGGCACCAGCGCGTGGCGGCGCAGCATCTCGCGCCGGCTGGCCACGCCAAGCAAGCTGCGCCGGGCACTGGGCAGCAGCTGAGCGTAGAAAGCGGCCACGTCGGCCGCGGTGCCGACAAAGCCGCCCGCCGGGGCGATGGCGTGCGTCGGCATGTCGCCAGGCACCACCACGCGCTCGCCCAGCAGCAGACGGCCCGAATGGCCCTGCACCAGACCGCGGCGCGCCGTCGGGGTGATGTCGCAAAAAGTGTTCTTCAGCCCGGCGGCGGCGATGACTTCGCGCTGCATCCAGTGCGCGTAGGGCTCGCCAGCAGCGGCTTCGATCACCATGCCGAGCAGGGCGTAGCCCAGATTGCTGTACTTGAAGCGGGTGTTGACATCGATCGGCGGCGGTTGGCGCAGCTGGGCCAGCACCTCGTCTCGATTCAGGAACGGGCGCCGGTCCTGGAACTGTCCGCCGTCCGCGCCGTCGCGCGTGGCGCCGGCGCTGTGCGCCAGCAACTGGGCCAGGGTGGCGGCGGCCAGTTCAGGGTGCAGGCCCTGCACATGCTGACCGACCGCATCGTCCAGCCGCAGACGGCCCTGCTCGCGCAGCTTGAGCACGCCGGCCGCGGTGAAGGTCTTGGAGTGCGAGCCGATGCGAAAGCGGTGGCGCGGGGTCAGGCGGGTGCCGCGCGCCAGGTTGGCGTGGCCCAGTGCCAGCGTCAGCACGGTCTGCTGCCGGTGGTCGATGGCCAGCGAGACCCCGGGGCGCGCGGTGGCGCGCATCTGCATGTCCATCCAGCGGGGGATGTAGTCGATCGCCGCTTGCAACCATTTTTCCATGCCAGGTTCCTTGTGCCTGTGCATCAGGGGGACGTGAGCCGCCTAACCGGAAGGCCTGAATCTCACTGGCGGTTTTCACTTTAAAGTGCGCCAATCGTTGAGTGTAAGCGGGGTGACTTTGAAGCCATGGAAGACCTCATGAGGGGTTCTCCATCCCAGGCATCTACGGGGTCTG
>JAIUOM010000069.1 GCA_020161215.1 Pseudomonadota bacterium | reverse complement strand
TGGCGCCGCACGTCTCGCCCGACGACCGTCCCGTCTCGCGCCTGACCCGCGCCGGCGCCCGCGCGACACTGGCACGCGCCCAGGCGCTGCTGCGCGAAGGCGTCGATTTCAGCGCGGGCGGCGTGCTGGAGCGCCACGCCGCCGACCAGAGGCGTCTGCCCGAAGCCAGGCAAAACGCTATCGATTCTGAAGCACAAACCTGTTTATCCCTGCCGGCAGACCGGCCCATCACCCAAGAAAAGGCCCACGCCGCCGGCGTGCTCTTGAGCAGCACCGAACGCGCCCTATGGCACGCCGGTGGCGGCTGGATCCGTCCCGCCACCCTGGTGCGCGCCCTGCTCGCCGCACCCGGCATCACCTGGCGTGGCGGTGCCCAGGTGGCGCGCCTCGTGGCCACCGACACCGGCCGCTGGGCCGCGCAGGGACCGGATGGCGCCGTGCTGGCCGAGGGCGATCAGCTCGTCATCGCCGCCGGCCCCGATTCCCAGGCCTTGCTGGCCGATATCGACCCGGGCGCCGCCGCCCTGCCCCTGCATGCGTTGCGCGGCCAGGTCGCCTTCGGCCCCATGCCCGGCGGCGCGGCCGACGCGGCCCTGCCGCCCTTCCCCGTCAACGGCCACGGGAGCCTGATCGGCCACCTGCCGGGCGACGACGCCCCAGGCAGCCTGGGCGCCGCCCCCTGGTGGATCGCCGGCTCGACCTTCGAGCGCGGCAACCGCCGGCCCGAGCTACTGCCGCAGGACCACGCCACCAACCGCCAGCGCCTGGCCGAACTGCTGCCGGCCGCCGCCCGGGCGCTGGACGCGCAATGGCCCGACGGCCGCGCCCAGGCCTGGGCCGCCGTGCGCGCCACCCTGCCCGACCGCCTGCCCGCCGTCGGCGTTTGGCAGTCAGAACACCCGGTGGCCGGCGTCTTTACAACCAAAGAAGCTATCAAATCAGAAGCAAAAAACACGGCGCCCGCGCCCTGGCTGTGCACCGGCTTCGGCGCGCGCGGCCTGACCTTGTCGGTGCTCTGCGGCGACCTTCTGGCCGCCTGGCTGAACGGCGACCCGCTGCCGGTGGAGAAATCGCTGGCACGGCGGCTGTGGGCGGGGCGGTGGGTCGCCACGTAACGCAGCGTATTAATGCCCCTCTCAGCAGGGGCGGAAATTGTGGCCCTCAAGGTCGATGGCCCTCAGTTCGGTCATTGAGCCCAATCAACCGCCCTGCACCTCAATTCGCATTCTGAGCAGCGCCGCGGCGGCGGTCTTGGCCATGTTGTCCATGCCCAGCGCACATGAGGCTCCGCCGGGCAAGCGGCCGGACAGGACGATATTCAATGCGTGCAAATTGTCGACCGGATACACCTGAATCCGATCGGCCGCGACATCCTGAAAATGCACGGCGACAGCCTCTTGTGTGACCTGTGCTCGGATCGCCCTGTAGGCCGCCGCGTCGCGCGCGAACAGGCCAATGTTGACTTTGTCGCCCTTGTCGCCGCTGCGCGCAAAGGCGATCTGGTGCAGTTGAACGCTGGTGCTCACGGCTCAAGTACCTCCACCGAAATTCTGGATTCGATAGGCGCCCGTTGGATGCGCATGGGCCAGATCGCCGTCAGTTCACGGGGCGGCGACGGCGGGATGTACACCACATCTGGCGGACCACCGACCATCATCCACGGCAGGTGTTGGGCCACGCGCCGCGCCTGTGCCATGTCGGCTGTGCGGACAGCCACCCGCATGAAACACTCGTTCAGATCGCGCCCCTGCGCCGGATCGGCCAGCACGCCATGCAGCGCATTGAAGCCTGGAAAGCTGATGTGCACCTCCTCCAAACCGGCCTCTTCGCGCGCCAGGGTTTGCCGCAGAATGTCGGCGGCCGCCTGGGCCTTGCGCAATGCGTCGGGCCAGCTGTACCCCAGCATTCCGCTGACGGCGTAGCCGGCCCGGTAGCCGGCAACCACCTTCAAGGTACCGGGCGGCGGGCCGCCGATGGCGCCGGAGACCTCCACCTGATCCGGCCCAAGGGCCCGCAGGCGCAGACTTGTCATGTCGAGCGACACGTCGGGCGAAAGGTAGGCGCGTGGGTCGTGCACCTCGTACAGCAGCTGCTGACGGACGCTGTCCACGCTGACTCGGCCACCACTTCCGGGCGCCTTGCCGATCACGGCGTCGCCGGTCGAGCGCACCGTCGCAATGGGGTAGCCAATGTCGCTCAGATCGGAGAGCTGCCACCAATCGCCTGAGAGGTTTCCGCCACTGACCTGTCCCGAGCACTCCAGCAGGTGCCCGACCGCCAGACCGCTGGCCAAACGATCATGGTCCTGCCAGTCCCAGCCGAACTCGTGCACCAGGGGTGCCAGAAACAGCGAGGCGTCGGCGACCCGGCCGGTGACGACGATGTCGGCGCCCATCTGCAGTGCCTGCACCAGGGGTCGCGCACCCAAATAGGCGTTGGCGAAGCCGAACGGCTGCGGCACGGCCGAGAAATTCGCACCCGTGTCGGTGTTGGCCAGCGATTCCCCCCCGCGGCGCAGCACATCCAGGTGTGGCAGCACGTCGTCTCCCTCGACGAAGGCAATGCGTGCGGCAAAGCCCCGTGCCCGCATGGCTTGCCGCAAGGCGATGGCGGCGCCGCGCGGGTTCAAGCCGCCGCCGTTGCAGATGAACCGGGTGCCCGCCTCCCGCGTCACCGGCCAGGCGGCCAGGAGAAGCGCCACCATGTCCTTGGCGTACCCCGAGGTGGGGTCCGCCCGGCGATCACGTTGCAGGATCGACAGAGTGAGTTCGCCCAAGTGGTCTGAACACAGGTAGTCCAGGCGGTTGTTCTGGGCGCTGCGCTTGACATGGGCAATCGAATCGCCATAAAAGCCCAAACCCGCCCCAAGCACGACGGGTTTCATGGCGTGGCCCAGGTGGCCTGGGTGCCACGCGGAGCCAACGGCGGCGCTTCGCCGCGCAACGGCAATCGCTCTCCGTCGAAGACGATCGGCAGCCCCACCAGGCGGTAGTCGGTGTGCGCCACCGATTGGCGGATGCCCAGGGCCTCGACCTGGGGATGGGCCGCGATTTCCTCGATGCGGTGAATCGGCGCGTGCGGAATACCCGCCGCGTCGAACCGTTGCATCCAGGCGCCGCGCGGCTGGCTGCCGACGATGGCGTCGATCTCACCGATCAACAAGTGCCGGTGGGCAAGCCGCGCGCGGTTGGTGGCGAAGCGCGTGTCCTCAACCCAGTCGGCCCGATTCAGCACCACCGCCAGCTTGGCGAAAAGCCGGTCGTTGCCCGCGCAGATCAGCAGCGGGCCATCCGAGGCTTCGAAGCGTTGGTAAGGAACAAAGTCGGGATGGCCCGAGGCGTGTTTCTTGGGTGCCAACCCTTCGTTGATGTAGCTGTCGAGCTTGGGGCCAAGCCAGCCCAAGGCCGTTTCCAGCAGCGAGGTCTCGACGACACCGCCGCGGCCGGTCAGGGCGCGCGCTTGCAGCTGAGACAGTATGCCGATGACCGCCCACATGCCCGCGCCTTGGTCGCACACCGAAGGGCCGACGCGCATGGGGGGATCGTCTGGCCCGCCATTGACGCAGAACATCCCGCTGAAAGCCTGCACCAGCGGCTCGTAGCCTGGGCTGGCGCGCATGGGGCCGCTACCGCCAAATGCCGAGATGCCGCAGTAGATCAGCGATGGGTGGGCCGCGCACAGCGGCTGAGCCCCAAAACCCAGGGCTTCGGCCACGCCTGGCCGCAGGTTGTGCACCAGCACATCGGCCGAGGCCACCAGAAGGTGTGCCTCGGCCCTGCCCGCGGCGGATTTCAAATCCAACGCCACCGAACGCTTGCCACGATTGAAGACGTGAAAGTTCAGTGCGTCGCCGTTTCGAAACGGCGGGCCCATGTACCGCGCGTCGTCCCCGCCATCGGGGCGCTCGACCTTGATGACATCGGCCCCAAGGTCGGCCAGGATGGCGGTGGCAAACGGCGCCGCGATGACCTGCCCGAACTCGATGACCCGCAGGCCTCGCAGGGGACCGGCCGGGCCCTGGGTGGCTGGGCTGGAAGTGAAGTCCATGGCCGACACCTCAATCCAGTTGCGCGCCCGACTCCCTGACGATCTGGCCCAAGCGCAGGGACTCACGCCTGATCAGTTCGGCGAACTTCTCCGGTGTTCCGCCGACCACCGGGGTGCCGATGGCCTCCCATTTCCTGCGTATTTCCGGGTCATCGAAGACAGCGTTGATGGCGCCATTGAGCTTGGCCACGATGGCCGGAGGCGTGCGCGCGGCGACCGCGATGCCGTGCCAGGTGGTGAACTCGAAGCCGGGCAAACCGGATTCGGCCAACGTAGGCACGTCGGGCAGCATCGGCACGCGCGTGGCACTGGTCACCGCCAACGGACGCAGCCTGCCGGCCTTGATGTAGCCGCTGGAGCTGGCAATGATGTCGAACATGATCCGCACCTGCCCGCCGACCAGATCGGTCAGCGCAGGCGCGCCGCCACGGTAAGGCACATGCTGCATCTTGGCCCCGGTGGCCTGGTTGAACAGCTCGCCCATCAGATGCTGGGGTGTGCCGTTGCCGCCCGACGCGTACTGGTGCACGCCGGGCTGGGTGACTCCGCGAATGAACTCCTGCGCCGTCTTGGCCGGGTAGTCGGGATGCACCTCCAGGACCAGCGGGAAGGCGGTGAGCTGAATCACCGGGGCAAAATCCTCGGCGACATCAAAGGGAATGGATTTGTACAGCGATCGGTTGATGGCCATGGGGCCACTGGCCGCGAGCAGCATGGTGTACCCGTCGGGATCGGACTTGGCGACCAGGGCACTGCCCACGTTGCCCCCCGCGCCCTGCCGGTTTTCAACCACGATCGGCACACCCAACTGCTTCTGAAGCGGCACCTGCAGCAGGCGCGCGACGATGTCGGTGGTCCCCCCGGGCGGATAGGGCACGATGAATCGGATCGGCTTGCTCGGGTAGGCATCGGCGAACGCCGGCGCGCTCAGCGCGACCAGGCAGCTTGTCGCCACCAGCAGGGCGGCGGCGTGAAATTGACGACGTGACATGCAATCTCCTGTTGGGTGTCTTACGTCCGAGTATTGGCAGGATCTCGCATTTGGTAAATTGGCATTTATTGGATGATGTATGCTATTTTTTCGAACACGAAAACCCACGAAATCCGCCCTTGAGCCACGATGCCCCTGAATTTCGATCTGGCGCACTTGCGCCTGTTCCTTGCGGTTGCCGAGGAACAAAACCTGACCAAGGGTGCCCGCCGGGTGTTCTTGTCGACTTCCGCCGCAAGCGCTCGAATTCGAGAACTGGAACGCCAGGTTCGCACACAGCTTTTCTATCGGCGCCTGCGCGGCGTCGAACTCACCGGGGCGGGTGTTCGGCTCGTTCGGCACGCGCGCCTGGTGTTGCGACAAATCGACCACTTGGCCGACGAGCTGGAGATTGACGGGCCAGACGGATCGGGACATTTGCGCATTTTTGCCAACACCACCGCCGTGACGGATGTTCTGCCGGAGGTGCTCGCGCGTTTCATGGCCGAACGACCACGCCTGACGATTGACTTGCTGGAGAAGGTGACCAGCGAAATCCTGACCGGTGTGCTGGAAGGCGCGGCCGATCTCGGCATCGTGGCAGGCCCGGTGCGCCGGGACGGTCTGCAAACCCTGCAATTCAGCACCGACCGCGTCGTGCTGATCGCGGCGCACGGCCACCCACTCGCGGAACGAAGCGAAGTCTGCCTGGATGACGTGCTGGAAGCCCAGCATATCGGCCTGCATGAAGGCAGTTCGTTGCTGTCCTTTGTGCGCGGCCTGGCGCAAGAGCGCGGCAAACCGCTGAAAGTGCGCATTCAGGTGTACAGCTTCGAGGCCGTGTGCCGGATGGTCAGCGCGGGGGTGGGAATTGCGTTGCTGCCGGAGTCCGCGGCGCGGCGCCATCAGCCACACATGGGGTTCGCGGTGGTGGCCCTGAATGAAGTCTGGGCGCTGCGAGAGCGGTCGGTCGTGGTGCGGGACTTCGAGGCCTTGCCGAACGCCGGACGCGCCCTGGTTCAGGCGCTTCAAGGGGCGCATCGAGTGCAAGACTCGCCCGCCGACGACGTCCGCGGCGGATTCGGTGTCCCCCGCCCGGCGCGACCCGCCCAGGCCGCGGACTGACCCCGAGGGCACCCGGTGCTCGACGATAAAAAGGCGTCGAAAGCAGTGGCGCATGAAGGTGCCCATACCCTCGGCATCTGAATCTCGTGGGCGAGCGCACAGGTTCAGATAACCCTGCGCAAGGGCGGTGCGCTTACTCGCCGCTGCGCTTCAGCGCCTCGACCACCAAGGCCAGCACGGCGGACGAGCGCCGGCCGGCGTAGTACAGGTGGTAGCCGGGGTAGACGGCCGCCCAGTCTTCAAGCACCTGCTCAAGGTTGCCGGCAGCCAGATGCGGCTGTGCTGCATCCAGCGGCACGCAGGCTAGGCCGTGGCCGCGCAGGGCCGCTTCGAGAATCAAGGTGCCGCTGTTGAACACCAGTCGCCCCGTGACGTGCACGCTCAATGCGCGGCCGCGCCGCATGAAGTCCCAGGCCATCAGCCCACCGTGCGTGGGCAGTCGGCGGCCGATGCACAGGTGCCCGGTCAGGTCCTGCGGCTTGGCGGGGCGGCCGTGTTGCGCCAGGTAGTTCGGGCTGGCGACCACCGCCAGGCGCACGTCGGGCGTCATGCGCGCGGCAATCATGTCCTTGGCCACATCGGCGCTCAGCCGCACGCCGATGTCGTAGCGCTCGGCCACGATGTCGACAAAACGGTCGTCGGCGTTGATCTCGACCTGGATATCCGGGTAGCGGGTCAGGACCGGCTCCAGCCGTGGCCACACCAGCGTGTGGGCGGCGTGCTGCGTGGCGGTGATGCGCACCGTGCCAGCGGGGTGGTCGCGCAACTCACCCAGCGAGTCCAGCGCTGCGTCGATATCGGACAGGCTTGGCGCCACAGTCTGGTACAGGCGCTCACCCGCCTCTGTCGGCGCGACGCTGCGCGTGGTGCGGTTGAGCAGCTTGACACGCAGGCGCTGTTCCAGCCCACGAATGGTGTGGCTGAGCGCTGATTGCGACACGCCGATCTGCGCGGCAGCGCGGGTAAAGCTGCCTTCGCGCACCACGGCGGCAAAGGCAGCCAGTTCGTCAAAGCGCGACATTAATGAAAATTGCTCATGAAGATTTGCAGATTTTATGGTCTATTCAAATCAATTCAAGCGTTCCAGAATTGGGCTCTTCACACCGACTCTTCGAGACAATCCACATGCAAACCATCACCTTGAACAACGGCACCACCATGCCGCTCATCGGCTACGGGGTTTACCAGATCCCGATTGCGAAGGAATGCGAGCGCTGCGTCGCCGACGCGCTTGAATCAGGCTACCGACTGATCGACACCGCCGCGTCTTACAAGAACGAAACCGCCGTCGGCGCCGGCCTGCATGCCAGTGGCGTGCCGCGCGACCAGCTGTTCGTGACCAGCAAACTGTGGGTCGAAGATGCCGGCTACGAGCGCGCGCAGCGGGCCATTGACGCCTCGCTGCGCCGCCTGGGGCTCGACTATCTGGATTTGTACCTGATTCACCAGCCCTTTGGCGATGTGCACGGCGCCTGGCGCGCCATGCAGGAGGCGCACCGCGCCGGCAAGCTGCGCGCCATCGGCGTGAGCAATTTCGCACCGGACCGGCTGATGGACATCACGGCCTTCAACGAGATCAAGCCGGCGGTGAACCAGATCGAGGTCAACCCTTTCCAGCAGCAAGCCGAAAGCACTGCCTTCATGCGCGAGCACGGCGTGCAAGCGCAAGCCTGGGCGCCGTTTGCAGAAGGCCGCAATGGCTTGTTCCAGAACGAGGTGCTGCAAGCCATGGCCCAGGCCCACGGCAAATCGGTTGGACAGGTCGTGTTGCGCTGGCTGGTACAGCGCGGTGTAGCGTCGCTGGCCAAGACTGTTCGCAAAGAACGCATGGCCGAGAACCTGGCGATTTTCGACTTCAGCCTGAGCGATGAAGACATGGCGCGTATCTCCAAGCTGGACACCGGCACCAGCGCCTTCTTCTCGCACCTCGACCCGGCCATGGTCAAGTGGATGGCCGAGCGCCGGCTGGATATTTGAGGCAAAGCGCCCCATGACCAGAACTTTGAACCGTCGCCGCATGCTCGCGCTGATGTCCGCGTCGACCGCAGTGGCTGCCCTGCCCGCCATCGGGCGCGCTCAAGGCTCTCCCACGAAGGGTCAAGATGTGCTGATCGTCTACCTGACGCGCACGCGCAATACCGAGGCGCTGGCCAGACTCGTTCAGGCGCGCACAGGCGGCACGCTGGTGGCGTTGCAGCCGCAGCAGCCCTACCCCCAGAACTACCAAGCCCATGTCGACCAGGTGGTGCGCGAGAACGAGCAAAGCCTGACGCCCGCGCTGCGCAACCCGGTGGACCCTGCGCCGTATTCGACGGTGTTTGTCGGCTTTCCGACCTGGGGCATGCAGTTGCCACCACCCGTCAAGAGCTGGCTCGCGCAGGTCAAGCTGAGCGGCAAGCGCGTGCTGCCGTTCAACACCCACGCAGGCTTTGGCGTGGGCAGCGGCTTTGAGACGGTGCAGGCGCTCTGCCCCAACAGCACCGTGTTGGCAGGTCTTTCGATTGAAGGTGGCTACGAGAAACGCGGCCAGATGCTGATGCTTCAAGGCGATCGCGCCAGGCGCGCCGATGAGCAGGTGGCGCAGTGGCTTGCGCGTCATCAGATTTCATAGTTCTATCGACCGAGGAGCGATTCCCATGATCATGCGCAAACCCTTTTCTGCGGTGCTGCTGAGCGGCGCCATCGCCTTGCTGGCAGGCTGCGCCACGAACCCCGGCGCGCTGCAGATTCAAGAACAGGGCAGCTTCGCCGTAGGTGGCTCGGTGGTGACCCGGAGCGGCAGCTTTGATCCGCTCAAGCCCAGCGACCCCGCGGGTCAGACACTGCATGGTGACCATGCGCGGGTGTTCTATCAGGTGCCCGTCAATGCCCGCCCACTGCCCCTGGTCATGTGGCACGGGTTCGGCCAGTTCTCCAAGAACTGGGAAACCACGCCTGACGGGCGCGAGGGCTTTCAAACCTTGTTTCTGCGCCAGCGCTACCCGGTCTACCTGATCGATCAGCCGCGTCGGGGTGGCGCAGGCAAGGCCACGGTGGCCGGCACGCTGGGCGCCGTGCCTGACGAGCAGCGCTGGTTCAACCAGTTTCGTCTGGGCAACTGGCCGGAGCTCTTCCCCGGCGTGCAGTTCTCGCACGACCCGCAGGCGCTGAACCAGTACTTCCGGCAAATGGTGCCCGACACGGCGCCGCTGGACAGCAACTTGAACGTCGCGGCGGTCTCGGCGCTGTTCGACAAGATCGGCCCTGGTGTCCTGGTCACGCATTCGCACAGCGGCGGCATGGGCTGGTCGGCGGCCATGCAAAACCCGAACATCCGCGCCATCGTGTCGTACGAGCCCGGCAGCGGCTTTGTATTTCCGCAAGGCGAAGCGCCGCCGCCCATGGTCAGCTCAGCCGACACCTTGCAGCCCATCAGCGTGCCGCTGGCCGACTTCAAGAAGCTGACCCGCATGCCCATCGTCCTCTACTACGGCGACAACATCCCCACCCAGCCCAGCGCCCTGCCCGGTCAAGACAATTGGCGCACGCGCCTGGCCATGGCCAAGCTGTGGGTGCAGGCCCTGAACCGCCACGGTGGTGACGCCACCCTGGTGCACCTGCCGGAAATCGGCATCACCGGCAACACGCATTTCCCGTTTTCAGACTTGAACAACCGACAGACTGCCGAGTTGATGGCACGTTTTCTTGAAGCCAAGAAGCTGGATTGAAGGCTGGCGCAGCGCCCGCCGATGTCGATCACGCAGGCCCTTCGCCAAGCGTCACCACAATCCGCCCCTTGCCTGCGGTGCCGCATTCAACAGCACGGTGCGCTGCGGCGATCTGTTCCAGTTTGAACACTTCGGCAATGGCCGGTCCGGGCCACCCCGCAGCGAGCGTCTGGTTGATGGCCTTGGCGGCTTCGACCTTGGCCGTCAACGGGAAATCGTCGCTGCCCAGCAGGTGGAGGGTGATGTTCTTGAAAAGCAGCCGCCAGAACGGGATGGTGGTGTCGGCCGCGCTGGAGGCGTAGCTGGCAATGGTGCCGCCCACGCCAAGGACTTTTTCGTCCATGTCGATGTTGCCGGCCAGATCGACCTCGACGATGTGGTCCGGCCTCAGCTTCTGCAAGTGCTCGATGGTGGACGCCATGTGGGCCTGGTCGGTTCGCAGCGCGACCTGCGCGCCTGCAGCCAAGCCGCTGGCGGCCCCTTGTTCAGAGCGTGACGTCGCGATCACCTGCGCCCCAGCGTGCCGTGCCAGCGCGATGGCACAGTCCGCCACAGCGCCGCCTGCGCCCTGCACCCACACGGTCTTGTGGTGCACGTCGCCGGCCGCATGGACGGCACGGTGGGCCGTGATGCCGGGTATGCCGAGCGTGGCCCCAACGGCAAGCTCGATGTGGTCGGCCAGGGCTACGGCGTGGCTCTCAGGCACCACGACGTACTCTGCCGCGGTGCCAAAGGGCCTGTAGCTCTGCGCGCCGAAACACCACACCCGCTCGCCGAGCCTTTCGCCGGCCACGCCTTCGCCCACCTGGTCGATGAACCCCGAGCCGTCGCTGTGCGGGATGACCCGCGGGTAGCTCATCCCGTAGCCGAACGCGTCGGTCCGCTTCTTGACGTCGCCTGGATTGATGCCCGAAAACGCCAGCCGGATCCGCACTTCACCGGCCTGTGGTGTCGGGTCCGGGAGCGTGCCGACCTGCAGAACGTCGTCGGCCCCGCCTTGGCGCTCATACCAGGCCGCCTTCATGGGGCTGCACCCGCCGCGCGCAGGCAGCGCCCATCGCGCGTTGCTCGACGCAGGTCGTCATCTGCGCAGGCGCGCACTCGCCCGACGTTTGATCCGTACTTCATGTTCTTCTGCTCCAGCGTTCAATCAGCTCAAAGACGGCTTGGACGACCAAGGCCAAGGCTGCGGAGGGAATGGCGCCAGCCAGCAGCGTGACGCCGTCGTTGAGCGCCAGCCCCTGCGCGATGCGCTCACCATAGCCGCCCGCACCGATGAACGCAGCGATGGTGGCCGTGCCCACGGTCATCACCGCGGCGGTCTTGACCCCCGCGACGATCACCGGCAACGCCAGCGGCAATTGCACCAGTTTCATGGTCTGCCCCGCCGTCATCCCGAGCGCGCGTGCGGCCTGCGTGGTGCCCTTGGGCACCTGCATGATCCCCACGGCGGTGTTGCGCACGATGGGCAGCAAGGCGTAGAGGCTGAGTGCGACGATGGCCGGAACGGTGCCGATACGTCCGAGCAGCGGAATGAGTGCGGCAAGCAAAGCCAGGGACGGGACGGTCTGCAGCACGCCAACGAACCCGAGAATGCCGTGCCCGGCGACTTCGCGCACTGCCGCAATCATGCCGAGCGGCACGCCTATCAGCAAGGCAATCAGCACCGAGACGGCGACCAGGAACAGATGCTCGCCCGTCAGCCGCCAAAAATCGCCCCCGAAGGTGGCGGCCAGCACCGAGGGGCGCGCCGCCGCAGCAGACGCCGCAGGCGCTACATGGCCTTGCAAAAAATTAGCAGCGATGGCTGCAAACGTCTGGCCCCGCAACTCGGCGTCGGCGTTCATGGCGATCATGCGGGTGACATCGATGGTGCCCTCCAGCGCGGCAATCCTTTTCCAGGCCAGCGGTGCCTTGGCGGGGAAGTCGGCGCGGTACAGCAGCACTGCGTCGTAGCGCGGAAAGTACCTGGCATCGTCTTCCAGCGTGAGCAGTCCCAGGTCGGCGATCCGCGCGTCCGTGGTGTAGATGTCCGTCACGTCGATTCGACCCGTCTCCAGCGCGGCGTAAGCCAGCCCATGGTCGATGGCGGTCGGGCGCTGGGGCAACTTGTAGCGGTGCGCCAGACCCGGCCAGCCATCCTCGCGGCCCAGAAACTCCTGCGATACCGCGACGCGAAGCTGAGGCTGGCCGCGCAGGTCAGTGATCGTGCGCAGCCCCTGATCGCGGGCGACCGCACCCGTGGTCGCCAAGGCATAGCTGTTGGAGAAGCCCAGCGGCACACCGAAGGCCAGTCCCATCGTGCGCAAGCGTTCACGGATCAGCTCAGGCGGCGACCCAGGCGGCAGCTTCAGGATCTCGGCCTCGATGGTGCCCAGGTATTCGGGATAGACATCGATGGAACCCGTCTTGAGCGCCTCCAGCACTACGGCACCGTTGCCCATGCCCTGGCGATGCTCGGCTTGCGCGCCTGCCTGGCGTGCCGTCTGCGTGATCACCTCGCCCAGGATGTAGCTCTCGGTGAACCGCTTCGAACCGACGACCACGCGCTCAGCGGCCTGCAACGGCGAAACGGCCGCCATGCTGACGCAGAACAGCACCAGGGCGACGAGCCACGTACGTGTAGTCATCACCCAATTCTGCCCCTCGCTCGCGGTTCACGCCGGTTGCCTGCTGGCGGGTCAATGTCCCGACGGTAGGCGCGACCACCACCCTCACAGCGACTTGCGCAGGACGGCGAGGTAAAAACCGCCGACGTAGTCCTCCATCCGAGCGGCTTCCTGGTAACCCAGCTTTTCGTAGAAGCGCGGCGCTTGCCACTCAAACGTTTCAAGCGCGGCATTCCTGGCGCCCATCGCAAACGCCGCCCGCTCCGCTTCGGCCATCAAACGCGAACCAATGCCCTGGCCTCGCCGCGTTGCGATGACCCACAGCACCTCCACGCGCAACCAGTACATCACGACGACGGCGCGCAGCCCGCCCACCACCTGGTCACTCGCATCGCGGGCGTTCAGGCGGATGTACTGCGCCTGCGGGTATTCGCCAACGTGCCCATAGTTGAATTCGCGCAGTTGGCGGCCGACGTAGCCGCTGTGGACCTCCTCGTCGGTGGCGGGGTAGATGGTGACGTTCATGGTGATCGATTCGAAGGCACGATAACAGGCCAATCATCTTCGATCTTCCGAGTCTCCTGGCGCATCAGGCAGCTTTGCCACTACCGCGTCAAACTTGCCTCAATTGGCACGGTTGGCAAGCCGTTCCAGATAGTCCTCAGTGGCCGGTGCCGCCTGATGTCGGCCAGTGCGGGCAGATCAACCGATGGACTGAAATGCGCTGTCGCGAAGCGGATGCCTTGGTGTGCCCTTATCCGAGCCCGAACACCATCACCTTCAACCCCCTGCCCTCGTCCACATCCGCAAACACCGCCGGATTGGCCACGCGCTCGACAAAGCGCAAATCGGGTGCATGCTCGGCGGCCTGATCGACCAGAAAATCCGGCCCCAGCTCGGGCGCGTTCAGACACAGCAACGCGTGACCGCCAGGCGCCAGCAGGTCGGGCAGGCGGCGCAGCAGGCGGGCGTAGTCCTTCTGGGCGACAAAGCTGCCCTTCTGGTAGCTGGGCGGGTCGGCAATGACCAGGTCGTAGGGGCCGGCGCGGCTGATCTTGCCCCAGGAGCTGAAGATGTCGTGCGCCCAGAAGCTGGCGCCGCCGCTAAAGCCGTTGAGCTGGTGGTTCTGCTGGCCGATGGTGAGCGCACCGCGGGCCATGTCGATGTTGACGACATGCCCTGCCCCGCCCTGCAGCGCGGCGATGGAGAAGGCGCAGGTGTAGGCAAACAGGTTGAGCACGCGCGGGGCGCGCCGGCCGGCGCCTTCGCCGCAGGATGCGCTGGCGCAGCGCGCAGCAAGGTGCTCGCGCACCCAGCGGCGGCCCTCGGCCATGTCGAGGAACAGACCGTGGTTCTGGCCGCGCATCAGGTGCACACGAAAGCGTGCGCCGGCCTCGGTGACGGTGTGGGGCTCGGGCACCTCGCCCGCGATCAGGCGCGTGTCGCTGCCCGCCTGGCCGCGAGTCTGCAGCGCCCAATGGAGCGGTTGGCCAGGGGCGATGTGCGCCCAACGCGCCGCCAAGGCCTGGTGCACAGCAGCCACCTGCTCCTCGGCGACAGGGGCAAAACTGGTGAGCAGCCAGAGCGGCGGGTACGCATCCAGCGCCCACTGCTCGCAGCCCGGATGCAGCCCGCCCCGACCGTGAAAGATGCGCTGCGCGTCGGTGGGCAGCGGCATGGTGGCGATGGTGTCGAGCAGGGCTTGCATGGCGGGATAGGGAACGGTCGGCAGGATGTGACTCTGGGATGCTGTGCCAAATTTTTTCTCAGTCAAATGGGTGCCATGTCGGCATCAAATAATCCTGAGCAGCTATTATTTTAGAAGCAAAAAAAAAGGGGCCACCCTCGCGGGCAGCCCCTTGCAGCGCCAGCGCGCGTGGCGTCAGCGCTTTTTCTGCGGCGGCAAGTCGGTGCAACTGCCGTGCGCCACCTCGGCTGCCATGCCGATGCTTTCGCCCAGCGTGGGGTGCGGGTGGATGGTCTTGCCGATGTCGATCTCGTCTGCGCCCATCTCAATGGCCAGGGCCACCTCACCGATCATGTCACCCGCGTGGGTGCCAACCATGCCGCCGCCCAGGATCTTGCCGTGGCCGTGCGCCTCGGGGCTGTCGTCGAACAGCAGCTTGGTCATGCCTTCGTCGCGGCCGTTGGCAATGGCGCGGCCCGAGGCCGTCCAGGGGAACAAGCCCTTCTTGACCTTGATGCCTTGCGCCTTGGCCTGGTCTTCGGTCAGGCCGACCCAGGCGACCTCGGGGTCGGTGTAGGCCACGCTGGGGATCACACGGGCGTTGAAAGCCGCGCTGGCCAGCTCATGGTTGCCCTGCAGCTCGCCAGCAATGACCTCGGCCGCCACGTGCGCCTCGTGCACCGCCTTGTGCGCCAGCATGGGCTGGCCGACGATGTCGCCAATGGCGAAGATGTGCGGCACGTTGGTGCGCATCTGCACGTTGACGTTGATGAAGCCACGGTCGGTGACCGCCACGCCGGCCTTGTCGGCGCCGATCTTCTTGCCGTTGGGGCTGCGGCCGACGGCTTGCAGCACCAGGTCGTAGGTCTGCGGCGCGGGGGCGCCCTCGCCTTCAAAGCTGACCTCGATGCCGGCGTCGGTGGCCTTGGCGCCCACGGTCTTGGTCTTGAGCATGATGTTGTCGAAGCGCGGCGCGTTCATCTTCTGCCACACTTTGACCAGGTCGCGGTCGGCGCCCTGCATCAGGCCGTCGAGCATTTCCACCACGTCCAGGCGCGCGCCCAGGGTGCTGTAGACGGTGCCCATTTCCAGACCGATGATGCCGCCGCCCAGAATCAGCATGCGCTTGGGCACGCTCTTGAGCGCCAAGGCGCCGGTCGAGTCGACCACGCGCGGATCGTCGGGCATGAAGGGCAGGCGCACCGCTTGCGAGCCGGCGGCGATGATGCAGTTCTTGAACTGCACCACCTTCTTGCCGCCGGTTTTCTCCTGGCCGGTGCCGGTGGTTTCCTCGACTTCGAGGTGGTTGGCGCCCACAAAGCTGCCGTAGCCGCGCACCACGCTGACCTTGCGCATCTTGGCCATGGCGCCCAAGCCTCCGGTGAGCTTGCCGACCACTTTTTCTTTGTGGCCGCGCAGCTTGTCGATGTCGAGCTTGGGCGCGCCAAAGTCCACGCCCAGGGCGGCCATGTGGCTGACTTCGTCCATCACGGCGGCCACGTGCAGCAGCGCCTTCGAAGGGATGCACCCAACGTTCAAGCACACGCCGCCCAGGCTGGCGTAGCGCTCGACCAGCACCACGCTCAGGCCCAGGTCGGCGGCGCGAAAGGCGGCCGAGTAGCCACCCGGGCCACCGCCCAGCACCAGCACATCGCAATTCAGGTCGGTGTTGCCAGCGTAGCTGGCGCCGGCCGGCACCGGCGCGGTGGCTTTCGCTTCTGTTTTAGGAGCTTCAGAGGACGGTGGGGCGCCGGCTGGCACCGATTTTTCCTCGGCTGCGGCATCGGAAGCCTCCAACACCAGCACGACCGAACCCTCGCCCACCTTGTCGCCCAGCTGCACCTTCAGCGCCTTGACCACGCCGGCGTGGCTGGAGGGGATCTCCATGCTGGCCTTGTCGCTTTCGACGGTGATCAGGCTTTGTTCGACCTTGACGGTGTCGCCGGGCTGGACCAGCAGTTCGATCACGGCGACTTCGGAAAAGTCGCCGATATCGGGCACCTTGACTTGCACTTCGCTCATCTTGCGGGTCTCCCGATCAGAGCAGCACACGGCGGAAATCGCCGAGCAGCTGGCCCAGGTAGGCGTTGAAGCGCGCGGCGGCGGCGCCGTCGATGACGCGGTGGTCCCACGTGAGCGACAGCGGCAGCATCAGGCGCGGCTTGAACTTCTCGCCGTTCCAGACCGGTTCGGTATTCGAGCGGCATACCCCGAGGATGGCCACCTCCGGCGCGTTGATGATGGGCGTGAAGTAGCGCCCGCCAATGCCGCCCAGGCTGCTGATGGTGAAGGTGGCGCCCGTCATGTCGGCGGGGCCCAGCTTGCCGTCGCGTGCTTTCTTGGCCAGCTCGCCCATTTCCTGGCTGATCTGGATCACGCCTTTCTTGTCGGCGTCCTTGACCACCGGCACCATCAGGCCGTTGGGCGTGTCGGCGGCAAAGCCGATGTGCCAGTAGTTCTTGTAGATCAGCGCGTCGCCGTCCAGGCTGCTGTTGAACTCGGGGAACTTCTTCAGCGCATGCACGCTGGCCTTGATCAGGAAGGCCAGCATGGTGACCTTGACGCCGCTCTTCTCGTTCTCCTTGTTGGTGGAGACGCGGAAGGCTTCGAGGTCGGTGATGTCGGCATCGTCGTGGTTGGTGACGGCCGGAATCATCACGGCGTTGCGCATCAGGTTGGCGCCGCTGATCTTCTTGATGCGCGACAGCTCCTTGCGCTCGACCGGGCCGAACTTGGCGAAATCGACCTTCGGCCAGGCGATGAGGTTGAGCTCGCCACCGCCGGTGACGCCGCCACCGCTGGCGCCCTTGGCGCCGCCTTGCGCCTTGGTGCTGGTCTGGCCGCTCATCACCGCCTTGGTGAAGTTCTGCACATCTTCCTGGGTGATGCGGCCCTTGGCACCGCTGCCCTTGACCTCGTCCAGCGGCACGCCCAGCTCGCGCGCGAACTTGCGCACCGAGGGGCTGGCGTAAGGCAGACCGATCGGCGGTTTGGTCGGGTCGTGCGGGACGGCGGCCGCGGGTGCCGAGGCGCTGGCCGCGGCGGGTGCGGCGGCCGGGGCGTTGACGGGCGCGGCGGCCGGCGCGGCGGCAGCCGGCGCCGACGCGGGAGCGCCCGCACTGGTCGTGCCTTCGAGCACGGCGATCAGATCGCCGATGTTGAGCTTGTCGCCCAGCTTGATCTTCAGTTCCTTGATCACGCCGGCGGCGCTGGAGGGGATCTCCATCGAGGCCTTGTCGCTTTCAACCGTGATCAGCGATTGCTCGACCTTGACCGTGTCGCCGGGCTGGACGAACACCTCGATGACGGCCACGTCCTTGAAGTCACCGATATCCGGCACGCGCACTTCCACCGGGCCGCTGGCGGCGGCCGGGGCCGGCGCCGCGGCGACCGCGGGCGCTTCTGCTTTAGGAGCAGCCGAGGCTTGTTGGGCGCCGGGGGAAGCCGGTTTTTCTTCGGCCGCGGCGGCACCATCGGCCTCCAGCAGCAGAACCACCGAGCCTTCCTTCACCTTGTCGCCCAGCTGGACCTTGATGTCCTTGACCACGCCAGCGGTGCTGGAGGGGATCTCCATCGAGGCCTTGTCGCTCTCGACGGTGATGAGGGATTGCTCGACCTTGACGGTGTCGCCCGGCTTGACCAGGACCTCGATGACGGCCACTTCCGAGAAGTCGCCGATGTCGGGCACTTTCACTTCAACCATTGCCATGATGCGCGTGCCTCCTCAAGCCTGCAGGGGGTTGATCTTGTCGGCGGCGATGCCGTACTGCTGGATGGCTTCCTGGGCGCGGCTGGCGGGCATCTTGCCCTCCTGGGCCAGGGCACGCAGCGCAGCCACCACGATGTAGTGGCGATCCACCTCGAAGTGCGCGCGCAGCTTGCGGCGGAAGTCGCTGCGGCCAAAGCCGTCGGTGCCCAGCACCGTGTACGCACGCGCCGTGCCCTTGTCGTCCTTGGGCATGAAGGGGCGAATCTGCTCGGCGAAGGACTTCATGTAGTCGGTCGAGGCGACCACCGGGCCGGCGTGGCCGGCCAGTTGCTGGGCCACGAAGGGCACGCGCGCCGTCTCGGTGGGGTGCAGCAGGTTCCAGCGCTCGCAGTCCTGGCCTTCGCGCGCCAGCTCGTTGAAGCTGGGGCAGCTCCAGACGTCGGCGACCACGCCCCACTCCTTCAGCAGCAGCTCTTGCGCCGCCACGCTCTCGCGCTGGATGGTGCCCGAGCCCAGCAGTTGCACGCGCGGCGCGCCGCTCTGGCCGGCTGGGCCGCTGCCCGGCTGGCTGAGGTACATGCCCTTGATGATCTCTTCCTCGGTGCCGGCCCTGAGGCCTGGCATGGGGTAGTTCTCGTTCAGCAGGGTCAGGTAGTAGTAGACGTTTTCCTGCTTCTCGACCATGCGCTTCAGGCCATGATGCAGGATGATCGCTACTTCGTGCGCGTAGGTCGGGTCGTAGCTGACGCAGTTGGGGATGGTGCCGGCCAGGATCTGGCTGTGGCCGTCCTCGTGCTGCAGGCCCTCGCCGTTGAGCGTGGTGCGCCCGGCGGTGCCGCCCAGCAGGAAGCCGCGCGCCTGCATGTCGCCGGCCGCCCAGGCCAGGTCACCCACGCGCTGGAAGCCGAACATGGAATAGAACACGTAGAACGGCATCATGATGCGGTTGCTCGTGCTGTAGCTGGTGGCCGCGGCGATCCAGCTGGCCATGCCGCCGGCTTCGTTGATGCCCTCTTGCAGGATCTGGCCGTCGGTGGCCTCCTTGTAGTACATCACCTGGTCTTTGTCGACCGGGGTGTAGCGCTGGCCCTTGGGGTTGTAGATGCCGATCTGGCGGAACAAGCCCTCCATGCCGAAAGTGCGCGCCTCGTCCACCAGGATCGGCACCACGCGCGGGCCGAACGCCTTGTCGCGCAGCAGTTGCGTCAGAAAACGCACGAACGCCTGGGTGGTGGAGATTTCGCGCCCCTCGGTGGTCGGCTCAAGCACGGCCTTGAAGGTTTCCAGCGAGGGAATGGTGAAGCTCTCGTCGGCCTTGGTGCGGCGGTGCGGCAGGTAGCCGCCCAGGGCCTTGCGGCGCTCTTGCAGGTACTTCATCTCCGGCGTGTCGTCGGCCGGCTTGTAGTACGGCAGCTTGTCGAGTTCGCTGTCGGGCACCGGGATGTTGAAGCGGTCGCGGATGTAGCGGATGTCGTCGTCGCCCAGCTTCTTGGTCTGGTGCACCGTGTTCTTGCCCTCGCCGGCCTTGCCCATGCCGTAGCCCTTGACGGTCTTGACCAGCAGCACCGTGGGTTGGGCCTTGTGGTGGTAGGCGGCGTGGAAGGCGGCGTAGACCTTCTCGGGGTCGTGGCCACCGCGGCGCAGCTCGAACACCTGCTCGTCGGTCATGTGCTCGACCAGCTTGGCGGTTTCGGGGTACTTGCCGAAGAAGTGCTTGCGCACGAAAGCGCCGTCGTTGGCCTTCATGGCCTGGTAGTCGCCGTCCAGCGTTTCCATCATCAGCTGTTTCAGCTTGCCGGTCTTGTCGCGGGCCAGCAACTCGTCCCAGCCCTTGCCCCAGATCAGCTTGATGACGTTCCAGCCCGAGCCGCGGAATTCACCTTCCAGCTCTTGAATGATCTTGCCGTTGCCGCGCACCGGGCCGTCCAGGCGCTGCAGGTTGCAGTTGATGACGAAGATCAGGTTGTCCAGGCCCTCGCGCGCGGCCAGGCCGATGGCGCCCAGGCTCTCGGGCTCGTCCATCTCGCCGTCGCCCAGGAAAACCCACACCTTGCGCTGGCTGGTGTCGGCGATGCCGCGCGCGTGCAGGTACTTCAGAAAGCGCGCCTGGTAGATCGCCATCAAGGGGCCCAGGCCCATGCTGACGGTGGGGAACTGCCAGAACTGGGGCATCAGCTTGGGATGCGGGTAGCTGGACAGGCCCTTGCCATCGACTTCCTGGCGGAAGTTGTCCAGTTGCGCCTCGGTCAGACGCCCTTCCAGGAAGGCGCGGGCGTAGATGCCGGGCGCGCTGTGGCCCTGCAGGTAAAGGCAGTCGCCGCCGTGGCCTTCGCCCTCGGCATGCCAGAAATGGTTGAAGCCAGCCCCGAACATGGACGCCAGCGAGGCGAACGAACCGATGTGGCCGCCCAGATCGCCGCCTTCGGGCGGATGCAGGCGGTTGGCGCGCACCACCATGGCCATGGCGTTCCAGCGCATGTAGGCGCGCAGGCGTTTCTCGATCGCGATGTTGCCCGGGCAACGCTCTTCCTGGCCCGGCTCCAGCGTATTCACGTAGCCCGTGTTCGCCGAAAACGGCATGTCGATGGAATTTTGCCGGGCATGCTCCAGCAATTGCTCCAGCAGGAAGTGCGCACGCTCACCTCCGGCTTTCTCGATCACGGCCGACAGCGCGTCGGTCCATTCCCGTGTTTCCTGGGCGTCGCCATCCTGTTGGGCGGGGGTCGGCACCTTCGACTCGTCTGACATCTGATTGTCTCCTCGCGTGTGTAATGCAGATCATTGTGAACGATGTCGAGATGATCTCACAATCAGTCTGATATTTCAAATAATGATTTTGATTATCATAATGTGATATTAAATGCGGCCTGTCTTCCAATTTCGGGGTAATCCCTCAGGGTCGCCTACACTGCCGCGCATGCCGTCCCCGTTCTCCTCGCTGCCTGCCGATGACCTGCCCGCCACCCCCGGCTGGTCGCGCCTGCGGCAGCTCATGCGCGATCGCCTGCCCAGCCTAGCGCCGTTGGCCGCCGTGCTGCTGTTCCTGGCGGTGATCGCCGCGGCGTTCTGGTACCTGCGACTGGAGGAGGTGCGGCGCGAGCAGGAGGCCGTCAAGCGCGACGTCGAATACAGCCAGCAGCGCCTGCGTCTGCGCCTTTTGGAGCGCCAGGAACAGCTGATGCGCCTGGCGCGCGACATCGCCAACCGCGAGGTCAGCGTGCAGCAATTTCCGGTGCGCGCCGAGTCCCTGGTGACGCAATCGGCGGAATTGCTGGCCATCAGCTGGATCGACGAGCGCCGGCGCGTGCTGGGCACCGTGGCCACCCCCAGCTTCAGCGCGCAACGCAACTGGATGGAGGACGGCCAGCTCAAGGGCGGTTTGCTCAAGGCCGAGGAGACCGAGACCGGCTACAGCCTGGCACGCGATGTGATGCAGCCGGTGTACTCGCAGCCGCTGGCGGCCAAGGACACCAACGCCATCCTGCAATTGCACGTGCCGGTGTTGCCGCGCGGCAAATTCGCTGGCGAGCTGCTGGCCGAGTATTCGGTCGACGCGCTGCTGCGCTACGGCGTGCCCTCGGAGATGCTGGCCAAGTACGCCGTGGCGCTGCTGGACGGCGACGGCCAGTTGCTGGCCGGCCAGAGCATCCCCGAGCGGCACGGCATGTACGAGCACCTGCCCTGGAGCGGCCAGGTCAACGCCTTTGAAAGCCCGGTCTCACCGGTCGGCAACGGCCTGGTGCTGCGCGCCCAGGCCTGGCGCACCTCGCAGGGCGTGGTCGGGGGCACCCTGCTGTGGCTGGTGGCGGCGCTGGCGACCATGACCACCTGGATGCTGATCGCCAACTGGCGCCAGAGCCAGCGCCGCCAGCAGGCGCAGCTGGCGCTGCAGGCCGAGACCAGCTTTCGCCGCGCCATGGAAAACTCCATGCTCACCGGCATGCGCGCGCTTGATCTGCAAGGGCGCATCACCTACGTCAACCCGGCGTTCTGCCAGATGACCGGCTGGAACGAGGACGAGTTGATCGGCCAGTCGGAACCTTTCTCTTACTGGCCCGAGGAAGACCGCGAAACCCTGACCGTGCGCCTGACCGAGGAACTGGGCGGCGTGGCCGACCCGGCCGGTTTCCAGATGCGGGTCAAACGCAAGGACGGCGCGCTGTTCGACGCGCGCCTGTACGTCTCGCGCCTGATCGACGCCACCGGCAAGCAGACCGGCTGGATGGCCTCGATGACCGACATCACCGAACCCAACCGCGTGCGGCGCCAGTT
>JAIUOM010000068.1 GCA_020161215.1 Pseudomonadota bacterium | reverse complement strand
GGACCAATATCACTCGGCCGGGTGTTGAATTCCGTGTCACTGCCGCCACAGGCCGCCAGCGCGCAGGCGGCCAGGCAAGCTGGCACAAGGGGAGAAATGCGCAAGATCATGGTCGGTCTCCTGTTTCTGTTTTGGGGGGATGGGGAAGTGGGGGCAGCGCGCCGCCAGCGTTCAGGCCCGGCGCTGGCTGCGCGCGCGCAACTTGCCGACCACGCCGGTGGGGAAGTAGTACACCGAGAGCACGAACAACACCCCCAGCCACAGCATCCAGCGGTCGGGCGTGAGCACGGCGGGCAGCAGCGGGATGGCGCTGGTGGCTTCGTGCCCCAGGCGCAGCAAATCCTGCAGGTAGCTTTGCGCCACCAGGAACAGCACCGAGCCGATCAAGGCCCCGTACATCGTGCCCATGCCACCGATGACCACGATCAAGAGCACGTCCATCATGATCTCGAAGCTGAGCGAGGTGTCGGGCCCGTTGTAGCGCAGCCAAAGCGCCAGCATGCAGCCGGCCAGGGTGGCGAACAGCGCCGACAGCACGCTGGACAAGGTGCGGTAGACCACCACCCGGTAGCCGATGGCCTCGGCGCGGAATTCGTTCTCGCGGATGGCCTGCAGCACGCGCCCGAAGGGCGAGTTGACGATGCGCAGCAGCGCCAGGAACAGCAGCACCGCCACCACGAACAGCAGGTAGTAGGTGATGATCCTGCCGTCGATCAGCACGCCCAGGAACTCGGTCTCGAACGGCTCGTAGCTGGGTTGCAGCACCTGGGGCAGGCGAAAGCTCAGGCCGTCCTCGCCGCCGGTGAATTCGGACAGCTGCGAGGCCAGGGTCTGGAACGCCGCCGCCACGGCCAGTGTGATCATGGCAAAGAAAATGGCCCGCACCCGCAGCGAGAACAGGCCGATGGCCAGCGACAGCAGCAGCGACAGCAGCAGCGCCCCGCCGGTGCCCACGGCCAGCGCGCTCCAGCTCTGGCCCATGCGCGTGCAGGCGATGGCGATGCCGTAGGCGCCGATGCCAAAGAACATGGTGTGGGCGAAGCTGACGATGCCGGTGTAGCCCAGCAGCAGGTCGAACGCCGCCACCAGCACGATGAAGATCAGCACCTTGGCGGCCACGTTGAGCGCCTTGACGCCCGGAAACAGAAACGGCGCGCAAGCCAGCGCGAGCACGATGGCGATCAGAATCAGCGCCAGCAGCCGGTTGCGCGGCAGGTCATGGGAGAGCAGTCGGTTCAGCATGGCCTACAACTTCAGCGGTTGGCGACGGAATACACGCCCTGGGGGCGCCACAGCAGCACCGCCACCATCAGCGCGATGTTGGAGAACAGCGCCACCTTGGGCGCCAGAAAACCGGTGTAGTTGGCCATCAGGCCGACCAGCAGCGCGCCGATCAGCGCGCCGGTGGTGCTGCCCAACCCGCCGATGATGATGACGATGAAGATCAGGATGTTGACCTGCGCGCCCATCTGCGGCACCACGCTTTGCTGGTACAGCCCCCACATCACCCCGCCCAGGCCGGCCAGCGCGCTGCCGACCACGAACACGCCGACGAACAGGCGCCGGATGCGGTAGCCGAGCGACTCGACCATCTCGCGGTCTTGCACGCCGGCGCGGATCAGCAGGCCCAGCTTGGTGCGCGCCAGCGTCCAGGCCAGGGCCGTGAACACGATCACGCCGACGATCACCGCCACCACGCGGTACTTTTCAATCGCCGCCTCGCCGATCAGCCAGGAGCCGCGCATGCCGGCGGGCAGCGGCAGCGGAATCTGCTGCGGGCCCCAGATGGCCTTGATCAGTTCCTCGCCGATGATCATGCCGCCCATGGTGATCAGGATCTGCTTCAGGTGGTCACCGTACACCGGCCGCACGATGAAGCGCTCGAACGCCAGCCCCACGGCGCCGGCCACCGCCATGGCCACCAGCATGGCCGGCAGCACCGCCACCAGGTTGCGCCAGATGTCGCCCGAACCGGTCCAGTCGCCCATGCCGCCCAGCACGCTGGTGGCCACGAAGGCGCCCAAGGCGATGAACACGCCGTGGCCGAAGTTCAGCACGTCCATCAGGCCGAACACCAGGGTCAGGCCCGAGGCGATGATGAAGATGATCATGCCCATGGCCAGGCCGGCCACGGTCAGGGTCAGCCAGGTCGAGCCCGAGCCGATCAAGGGCAGCGCCACCAGCGCCAGCACGGGCACCAGCAGCAGCGGTTTGACGTCGTAGTCGAGGGATTTCATGGGCACTCGTTTGCTATCTAAAACATAGCTATTCAGGATGATCTGGCGCCGACCGATGGCGGTTTTTGCTCAAATTCGATCACAGCGACAAGCCCAGCAGGCGCTGCTGCAGGGCCTCGTCGGCGGCCAGCTCGGCCATGCTGCCGGCGTGCTCGACGCGGCCATCGCCCATCACCGCCACCGTGTCGCCCAGGCGTTTGGCGAAATTGATGTTCTGCTCGACCAGCAAAATGGTCACGCCGCTGGCCTTCAATTGCTGGAAGGCCTCGATCATGTTGTTGATGATGGCCGGCGCCAGACCCTTGCTGGGCTCGTCGACGATCAGCAACTCGCGCGGCTCGACGATGGCGCGGCTCACCGCCAGCATCTGCTTTTGCCCGCCCGAGAGCTTGCCGGCGGGGTGGTTCCAGAACTTCTCGACGGCCGGAAACAGCTTGAAGATCCACTCCAGCCGCTGGGTGTCGATCTGCGCGGCCGTGCGCGCGCCGCGCGCGGCCAGCACCATGTTCTCCTTCACCGTGAGGTCGGCGAAGATGCCCATGTTTTCGGGCACGTAGGCGATCCCCAGATCGGCGATGCGCGGCGTGGTCAGCCGCGTGATGTTCTGGCCGTTGAAGGTAATGTGGCCGCGGCTGGCCTGCCACAGGCCCATGATGGTGCGCAAGGTGGTGGTCTTGCCGGCGCCGTTGCGCCCCAGCAGCATGGTCAACTGCCCGCGCGGCACGCGCAAATCGACCCCGTGCAGGATGTGGTACACGCCGATGTGCGTGTGCACGCCGTGCAATTCCAACAGCAGGTCGCCGTCGCTCATGCCGTGGCCTCCTCGTCCTGGCTCACGCCCAGGTAGGCTTGCTGCACCACCGGCGAGGCGATCACCTCGGCCGGCTCGCCGTCGGCCACCAGGGTGCCGTTGGTGAGCACGATGATGCGGTCGGCCAGTTCGCGCACCACGTCCATCTTGTGCTCGACCAGCAGGATGATCTTGCTGCGGTCGGCCTTCAGCTGGCGGATCAGGTTCAGGATCACTGGCGCCTCGTCGTGGCTCATGCCGGCGGTGGGCTCGTCGAACATGTAGACCTTGGGATCCAGCGCCATCAGCAAGGCCACCTCCAGCTTGCGCTGGTCGCCGTGCGGCAGGCTGGCCACCGGCATGTCCTGGCGGTCGGCCAGGGCCACCGAGGTCAGCAACTCGTGCGCGCGCTGGGTCAGGCGCCGGTGGTCGCTCCAGATGCTGGTCAGGTTCAGCCCGCGCCGGTGCGGGCCGTCCACCGTCGCCTGCACGGCCAGGCGCACGTTCTCCAGCACCGACAGGTTGGGAAACAGGTTGGTCAGCTGAAACGCCCGCCCCAGGCCGGCGCGCGTGCGCGCCGAGGGCGACAGCCCGGACAGCTCGCGCCCATCCAGGTGCACGCTGCCCGAGCTGGCCTTGAGCTGGCCGGAAATCAGGTTGAAGTACGTCGTCTTGCCCGCGCCGTTGGGGCCGACGATGGCCGTCAAGGTGCCAGGTTCAAAACGGCATGAGACGGCGTTCACCGCCACATGCCCACCAAAGCGGATGGTCAGGTCTTGGGTTTGGAGCATGGGGCTATCGCCACAAGGGGGGTGACGGGATTCAGATGGCCGCGGAGCAGGCCAGCCAAGCGGACGCCGTGGCCGGGCTTGCACCGGCCACTGGCGTCGTCCCCCCTTGCGCAGCAACAGGGGGGAAGGCGCGTCAGCGCCTCAGGGGGTTAGCGCTTGTTCCTGATCGGCACCTGCATTTCCTCAGGCTTGATCTCGCGCACCAGCTCCGGCACGCCCCAGGCAAAGGCCGGGTCGGCCTTGATTCGGAAGTGGTACATGCTCTGCATGGCCTGGTGGTCTTCCTTGCGGAACGTCATCTTGCCCTTGGGCGTATCGAAGCTCATGCCCTCCATGGTCTTGATGAGCTTGTTGGTGTTGGTGTCGCCGCCGCTGGCCTTGAGCGCGGTGACGATGGCCATGGCGGCCGAGAACCCGCCCGCGGTGAAGAAGTCGGGCGGCGTCTTGAATTCCTTGTAGTGCGCGGCCACCAGGGCTTCGTTGACCGGGTTCTTGGGGATGCCGAAGTAGTAGTAGCTGGCGCCTTCCATGCCGGGGAAGTTCTTGTAGGCGGCCATGGCCGGCAGGATGTTGCCGCCGGTGAACACGTCGATGCCGTAGCGCTTTTTCAAGTCTTGCGCGGCCAGCGCGTTGAAGGGCGGCGTGCCGCCGGCCCAGATCACCTCGATGGCCTTGCGGCCGGGCTTGTCCTTCAGCGCATCGACCACGCGCTGGATGCCGGCGGTGAAGTCGGTGGTGCTCTGCGGCAGGTACTCCTCGTGCACGATCTTGGCGTGCTTGAGCGCGTCCTTGAAGGCCTTCACGCCGTCGCGGCCGAAGGCGTAGTCCTGCGCCAGCGTGGCCACCGAGACGCCATCCTTGTCCATGGCCACGGCGTTGCTGATGGCGTCCTGGCTGCTGTTGCGGCCGGTGCGGAAGATGTACTTGTTCCACTTGTCGCCGGTGATCGAATCGGCCACGGCGGGCTCGACCAGCAGGATCTTCTTGTATTCCTCGGCCACCGGCAGCATGGCCAGGGCCACGCCGCTGCTGGTCGGGCCAACGGCCAGATCGACCTTGTCGTCGGCGTAGGCGGCGGCCAGCAGGCTCTTGCCCAGATCGGGCTTGCCCTGGTCGTCTTTCTCGATCAGGGTCAGCTTCTTGCCATTGACGACCATGGTGCCGCCGGTGGCGTAGGCCAGGCCCATCATCAGGCCGGTCTGGGTCTGTTTGCCATAGGCCTCCAGCGGGCCGGTCTTGCTGTAGATGTGGGCGATCTTGATCTCACCCGACTGGGCCAGCGCGGAGGCGCTGAACGCGGTGGCCAGGGCGGCCAGGGCCATGAGGGAACGACGTTGCATGAAGGGTCTCCTAATCAATCAACTGAGCAATGCACAGGGCGTGCCAAACGGTAAGCCCATGATTTGTAAAGAAAATTCTTGACGATTTTCGGGTATGTCTAATTTTCAGACAAATTTATTGCATGAAAATTAGACAATTGCATAAAAATTAGTCAGGGTTAACCAGAATCATCCTGCGCAGACTGCCCGACGGCAGCACAAGTGAAAACAGCGCCAAGCGCTTGAAGAATTCATGACACCGATCGTGAAAAGACCAGCAAACGCTGATGACGTCGGATGGCACGGCAAGGCGCTTCCGCCTGAGTCGCATCGAAATCACCCACCAGATTCGGACGCCCATATGCGCAACGACGGGTGGATGCGTACACCAGGACCCGCTGCTTTCAGCAAAAAACTTCCACCGTCCAGGCTCGGCCAGGAACAGTCCTTTTTTTGGCTGCTCGAGCACTCACCCCTCCCGACCACACTCAAGATCACGAAATTCAAGAATAAAATTTGTAGATATTTATTCATTATGTAGAATTCACTACACAATGAATTGGCTTTGCTTCATCACAAGCCTTCCCACGGAGAACGCCACCCTGCGGCAGCGTGCCTGGCGGGCACTGAAATCCTCTGGGGCGTGCGTGCTGCGTGATGGCGTCTATCTTTTGCCCGATCTGGCAGGCAACCGCGCGCGCTTGGACGGTGTCGCGGCCGATGTGCTGTCGGGCGCGGGGACCGCCCTGGTGCTCGACACCCAGGAGCCCGACGGGGCAGATTTCCCGGCGCTGTTCAACCGCTCTCGGGACTATGTAGATGTCTTGACCGAAGTTTCCGATGCGGCAAGCGCTCTGAACGCAGACTCGGTGCAAGAAGTCCTCAAGCAAGCCAGAAAGCTGCGCAAGGCGTTTGATCAGATCAGCCAGATTGACTTCTTCCCCGGCCCCTCGCGGGCTCAAACCGAGGCGGCTTTGAGCGAGCTGGAAATCAACTGTGCCCGCATCTTGTCGCCTGACGAGCCACACGCTATCGCGGGGGCACCGCTCGAATTAAAAGTGTCGGACTACCAAGGGCGCACCTGGGCCACACGGGCTCGGCCCTGGGTGGACCGACTGGCAACCGCCTGGTTGATTCGCCGGTTCATTGACCCCAACGCCAAGATCGTTTGGTTGAAGTCACCCAACGACTGCCCCGAAAACGCCTTGGGATTCGACTTTGACGGAGCCACTTTCTCGCATGTCGGCGCCAGGATCACCTTTGAAGTGGTGGTTGCCAGTTTTGGCCTGTCTGATCCCGCTCTCGTTCGATTGGGTCTGTTGATCCATTACCTGGACATCGGCGGCGTGCAGCCCCAGGAGGCCGCGGGTGTGGAAGCCGCACTGCAAGGCTTGCGCAACACCATCGCGGACGACGATCACTTGCTCGCCGTGGCCAGCGCGTTGTTCGATGGCTTGCTGGCCAACTTCCAGGACCCACCGCCCCAAAAGGGAACACCGCCATGAACACGGAAGCAGACTTGGTCAAGTACTCCCTGTGGAACATGACGCGGTATTTCCTGCGGCTGGGCGCACTGGGATTTGGCGGCCCCGTAGCCCTCGTGGGCTTCATGCACCGCGACCTGGTGGATGAGCGCGGGTGGATTTCGGAATCGGACTACCGCGAAGGCTTGGCACTGGCACAGATTGCGCCGGGGCCTTTGGCGGCTCAGTTGGCGATCTATTTGGGATTTGTGCACTACCGAGTCCTCGGGGCTACGGCAGTCGGCCTGGCCTTTGTGCTGCCCTCGTTTTTGATGGTGCTGGGCCTCGGCATGGCGTATACGTCGTATGGTGGCCTGCCCTGGATGCAAGCGGTGTTCTATGGCGTGGGCTCGGCCGTCTTGGGCATCATGGCGATTGGCGCGCACAAGCTCTCGACCAAGAGCATCGGCAAGGACAAGTTGCTGTGGGCCATCTTCGCGGTGCTCGCTGCGGTCACCATCATCACCCAGTCCGAAATCGTCTGGCTGTTCATCGCGGCGGGGGTGGTGGTCTGGCTGGTCCGCTGCAAGCCCAACTTCAGCAACAGAGCCCTGGCTCTGGTGGCCCCTGTGGATGCGGCCCAACTCGCGCCGGTCCTGGCCGATCCTGGTTTGCTGATCCAGATCGGGGTGTTTTTTGCCAAGGCGGGGACGTTTGTCTTTGGCTCGGGCCTGGCCATCGTGCCTTTTCTCTACGGCGGCACCGTGACCGAGCACCAATGGCTCACGGACCGGCAGTTCGTGGATGCCGTGGCCGTGGCCATGGTGACACCCGGCCCGGTGGTGATCACCACCGGCTTCATCGGCTATCTGGTTGCGGGGTTTTCAGGCGCTTGCATGGCCGCGGCGGCAACTTTCCTACCGTGCTACCTCATCACCATCATCGCCGCACCGCACTTCAAAAAATGGGGTAAGAACACCTCGGTGATCGCCTTCGTGGACGGCATCACCGCGGCGGCCATTGGTGCCATTGCCGGATCGGTCGTGGTCATCGCTCAACGCACCCTCACTGATATCCCAGCGGCTGCTTTGGCGATTGGCGCCACGGCCTTGCTATGGAAGTTCAAGAAGATCCCCGAACCTGTGTTGGTGATCGGCGCAGCGCTTTTGGGCATGCTTGTTTATCCATGGATGAGGCACGCGTGAAAAAAGAATTCCTGCTTCTTGGGCTGACATGCTTCGCTGCGCTGGCGCCCTTGCAAGCCGCCGCGCAGGACCGCAAGATTGAACAGGCCATCAAACACCGCAAGGCGGCTTTCACACTCATGGCCACCTATGTAAGCCGGATGGTGCAAACCGTGGAGGGGCACCGGCCATTTGACGCGAAATTGATGGCTCAGGATGCCAAAACGCTGGAGTTGCTGACCCGCTTGCCCTGGGAGGGCTTTGTGGAAGGCAGTGAACGCGGCGAAACCCGGGCCAAGGCGGATATCTGGCTGGAGGACGACAAGTTCAAACGCTACGGGATCGATCTTCAAGCCGTAAGCGCCGCGGTGACGGTGGCAGCCGAGTCCGGCAACCTCCAGCGTTTCAAGGCCGCCGTGAGCCAGATGAGAGAGGTTTGCAACGCCTGTCACAAGGCTTTTCGCAAGGATTGAGTGATCGTGCGAACAATTGCTCTCTTGCTGTCCGCTGTGCTGTTCACACCATTGGCGTGGTCCACAAAGCCTCTGCCAGGATGGAAAGCGCTTGGGTCATCTGAAATTGACGCCACGTTTCGACGCAAGTCGCTTGGCGATGGGTTTCATTACGACTATCAGTTCCACGCGGACGGCGCTCTGACGGGTGCTGAGATGACCAAGGACGTGAGGGGTCGCTGGACCGCCGACGGCGCTCGGTTGTGCCTTCACCGTGAGCGACCTCGCAAGCTCGATGAGTGTTTTGAAGTTCATCAGAGGGGGCGCGAGATCAACTTGTTGAGTGGCGGTCAGCTTCTTTTTCGTGGGGAGTTGGCGCAGATCGAGCCGTCCAAGCACACGCGCAAAAGGCAAGCCACTCCGCCTTGAGCACAGGGATGACCTTCAGGAGAACGCCATATGAAATGGATCACGCGGGAACGACCCAAGATCGACCGAATTGCCTGCCCCTGGTTGATTGATCGGTTCATCGAGCCGGGCGCGGAATTTCTCTACGTGCCTGCCAGCGATGTCTTGAAAATCGCCCAGGAGACAGGCGCGACGCCCTACGACATCCCAGGTGTGGCGTTGTCGCATGAGGCGGATTTGTGCAGCTTTGATGCTTTCTTGAAGAAGTACAAGTTGCAACAGCCCGCCCTCAAGCAGTTGGCCGAGATCGTGCGTGGCGCCGACACCTCAAGGCTCGAACTGACGCCTCAATCTCATGGCCTGTATGCGATTTCCCTGGGTCTCTCGGCGGTATTCAAGGACGATCATCAGATGCTCCAGCACGGCTTGGTTGTGTACGACGCCCTGTATGCCTGGTGTTGTCACTGTCAGGGTGAAACCCATAACTGGCCCCCCACGATGTGAACAGCCATTGAGTCAAAGCATTTGCTTTGCCGTTGCCGCAGCGGTGCTCTTTGACGCAAGCGCCCTCTGGCGAAACTGCTGATGGATGAGCGGCACCCTGTCGTGCTGGGTGGATGGCTCTACATGGGCAGCGGTATGGGACTCGGCTTGTTCAGGCCGACGAGGGATCAGGGCCGGAACCCGAACCAAAGCCCGGAATCTTAGACGGCCTCCCTGCATCGGTTCAAGCGCCTGGCAAACCACTCGTTTGCATGTCAAATGGCGCGGCCGACGCACGCGGCGACACAGCGGTTGAAAAAATCGCCCTGATCCGCAAGGCGCGGGTCTTCAACTTTCCTGTCGCTCCGCACCAGCGACGGCCTGCCCTAAGCTTTCCATGCGCCCATACAGCGTGGCCCGCGAGATGCCCAGCAGGCGCGCGGTGGCCAGCTTGTTGCCGCCCGTGGCACGCAGCGCGGCGGCGATGGCCTGGCGCTCCAGTTCCGCCACTTGCGCGCTCAGTGGGCGCAGCAGCGCGTCGGGCGGCGCGGCGGCGGCATCCGGCGCAGCCGGCTCGATCTTCTCCAGGCCGGCTTCGCGCAGGATGCGCGCCAGCTGTGCGGCGTCGAGGTAGGCCGAGTCGCTGCGCAACGCCGCCTGCTCCAGCACGTTGCGCAGCTCGCGGATGTTGCCGCGCCAGGGCTGGGCCGCCAGCAGCGCCACGGCGTCGGGGCTCAGCTCGGGTGGCTGGGTGCCGCGCTGGGCCATGTCCTCGCCCAGCACCTCGATCAGGGCCGGGATGTCGGCGCGCCGCGCGCGCAGCGGCGGCACCGCGATCGGCAGCACGCTCAAGCGGTAGTACAAGTCCTCGCGGAAACGCCCCTGCGCCACCATGGCCGGCAAGTCGCGGCTGGTGGCGGCGACCACGCGCGCATCGAAAGGCAGCAACTGGTTGCTGCCCAGCGGCTCGATCTCGCCTTCTTGCAGCGCGCGCAGCAGCTTGGCCTGCAGGCCGGGCGGCATGTCGCCGATCTCGTCCAGAAACAGGGTGCCACCGTCGGCCAGGCGGAACTTGCCTTCGCGCCCGCGGCGGTCGGCCCCGGTGTAGGCGCCAGGCGCCACGCCGAAGAACTCGGCCTCCAGCAGTGAATCGGGCACGGCGGCGATGTTCACGCCCACGAACGGCCCCTGGGCCCGCGCCGAGGCGGCATGGATGGCGTGCGCCAGCAGTTCCTTGCCGGTGCCGGTTTCGCCCAGCAGCAGGATCGGGCTGCCCGACTGCGCCGCCCGCCGGCATTGGCGCTTGACCTCGACGGCGGCCGGGCTGGTGCCGATAAAGCTCGCAAAGGTATAGCGCGATTGCCTTTCGTGGCGCCGACCTCCTTGTCTTTGGGCCGCCAATTCGCGGCGGGCGTCCTCCAGCTCCTGCTGCAGCTGGGAGAACTTGGCCAGCAGCGGCTGCAGGTTGTGCGAGCTCTGGTCGAACAGCACGATGCCCAGCGCGCCGATCACCTCGCCCTGCCCGTCGCGCAGTGGGATGCGGCTGACCACGAAGGTGCCGGCCTTGTTGCTGAGCAAATCGATCAGGATCGGTTTGCCGGTCTTCAGCACGTGGTGCATCTGCGTGTTCTGCACCACGCGCGACACCGGGTGGCCGACGAAATCGGCCTCGCGCTCGAAGCCCAGGGCCGGCAGGAAGCGCCGGTACTGGTCGTTGATCCAGACCACGCGCGCATCGCGGTCCACCAGCAGCATGCCCTCGCTGGCGCCGTCGAACAGATCGAACATGGAGCGCGCGGCCAGCTCCAGAATACCGCCCGCGTCGCTGGGCAGGGCGGTGGGAAGGCGCGCGGCGGCGGTCGGCTCCGTCATGGGCGCATGGTAGCGCGGCGCCGGCTGCGCTACAGTCGGCGCGTTGTTCCACCCGCCCCCCGGCCACGCCCATGCGCCAGATCGTCCTCGACACCGAAACCACCGGCCTGTCCGCCGACAACGGCGACCGCATCATCGAGATCGGCTGCGTCGAGCTGGTGGGCCGCAAGCTCACCGGCAACAACCTGCACTTCTACGTCAACCCCGAGCGCGACAGCCACGAGGACGCACTGAAGGTGCACGGCATCAGCAACGAGTTCCTGCGCGACAAGCCCAAGTTCGCCGAGATCGCCGACGCGCTGCTGACTTACGTGGAAGGCGCCGAGATCATCATCCACAACGCCGCCTTCGACGTCGGTTTTCTCGACAAGGAACTGGAGCGCCTGGGCAAGCCGGTGTTCCGCGGCTTCGTGGCCGAGGTCACCGACACCTTGTCGATGGCCAAGCAGCTCTACCCCGGTAAGCGCAACAGCCTGGACGCGCTGTGCGACCGGCTGGGCGTGGACAACTCCGGCCGCACCCTGCACGGCGCCCTGCTCGACGCCGAGCTGCTGGCCGACGTCTACATCAACCTCACGCGCGGCCAGGAAGCCCTGCTGATCGACCTGGGCGAGGTGGGCGACGACGCCGCCGAGGCGCGGACCATCGACCTGCGCCAGTTCCAGTTGCCCGTGCTGTCCGCCAACGCCCAGGAACTGGCCGCCCACGAGGCCACGCTGAACGACATCGACAAGAGCAGCCGCGGCAAGACCGTCTGGCGCCTGTCACCCTCGGCCTGAGCCCAGGGGCCGCGAAACGCGCCAAGGCTTATGGCATAATGCCGGTTTTGGCGCAACGCCAGAAATTGGGTGATTAGCTCAGCGGTAGAGCACTGCCTTCACACGGCAGGGGTCACATGTTCGATCCATGTATCACCCACCAAAACACCGCAACGCCCCGTGGTCACGCACCCCGGGGCGTTTTGCTTGGGCGCCGGGCCACCGGTTCGCGCCCGGTCGTCCCTCGCACAACGCAGCCGCGACGTCCATGTTTGCGATTCGTTAACATTCACGTCAGGTGACGCCGCTAGATTGCGCGCATTCCATTACTCGGAACGCGCCTTTATCTCGCGTCGTTGCCCATGAGCATCCGTCACCTCGATTCCCTGTTCGACCCCCAGTCCGTGGCCGTCATCGGCGCGTCGGAGCGCCCCTTCTCGGTGGGCGGCACGCTGTGGCGCAACATGCGCGCCAGCGGCTTTGCCGGCCGCATCTTCCCGGTCAACGCCAAACACCGTCAACTCTCCGGCCAGGCCTGCTACGCCAGCGTCGACGATCTGCCCGAGGCGCCCGAGCTGGCGGTGATCTGCACCCCGCCCGCCACCGTGGCGCCCCTCATCGAGCAACTGGCGCAGCGCGGCACGCGCGCGGCGGTGGTCATCAGCGCCGGCCAGACGGCCGAGCAAAAGCAGGCTATGCTGGACGCCGCCCGCCCCAGCCTGCTGCGCATCCTGGGGCCCAACTGCGTCGGGCTGCTGGCGCCGCACGCGCGCCTGAACGCCAGCTTCGCGCACCTGCCGGCGCGGCCGGGCGAGCTGGCCTTCGTCTCGCAGTCGGGCGCCCTGGTCACGGCCATGCTGGACTGGGCCGAGGCGCGGCAGATCGGCTTCTCGCACTTCGTCTCGCTTGGCGAGCACGCCGACGTGGATTTCGGCGACATGCTGGATTACCTGGCCACCTGCCCGCGCACCCGCGCCATCCTGCTGTACATCGAATCGGTGGACCAGGCGCGCAAGTTCATGTCGGCGGCGCGCGCGGCGGCGCGCAACAAGCCGGTGATCGTCGTCAAGGCCGGCCGCAGCGCCCAGGGCAGCAAGGCCGCCGCCTCGCACACCGGCGCGCTGGCCGGCGCCGACGACGTGTACGACGCGGCCATCGCCCGCGCCGGCATGCTGCGCGTGGACACCATGGAGCAGCTGTTCCTGGCCGCCGAGCTGCTGACCCGCTTCAAGGCCCCGATCGGCGAGCGCATGACCATCCTCACCAACGGCGGCGGCGCCGGGGTGATGGCGGCCGACGCCGCCGCCGCCATGGGCGTGCCGTTGGCCGAACCCGGCCCGGCGCTGATCGCCGAGCTGGACCGCGTGCTGCCGGCCAACTGGTCGCGCGGCAACCCGATCGACATCATTGGCGACGCGCCGCCGCGGCGCTACGTCGATGCCCTGCAGGCCCTGGCCCGGCACCCGGCCGACAGCGGCACGGTGTTGTTCATCCACGCGCCCACCGCCATCGTGCCCTCGGCCGACATCGCCCGCGCCATGGCACCGGTGATCTGCCCGCCCGGCCAGCCGCCGCTGCCCCTCATCAGCAGTTGGATCGGTGGCGGCGGCGTGGCCGAGGCGCGCGATCTGTTCATCCAGGCCGGCATCGCCACCTACGACACCGCCGAGCAGGCCATCGACGCCGTGGGCATGCTGCAGCGCTACGCGCGCAACCAGGCCGAGCTGAGCGAGGCCCCGCACACCAGCCACGGCCTGCCCGCCGGCAGCGCCGCCGAGGTGGCGCGCGTGCGCGCGCTGGTACGGGAGGTGCTGGCCAGCGGACGCGAGATGCTGACCGAGCCCGAGGCCAAGGCGGTGTGCGCGGCCTACGGTATTCCGGTGGTGGTCACACGCTGCGTGCCCCCCGAGCCCGATGCCGCCGCCGCCGAGGCCGCGCGCATCGGCTTCCCCGTGGTGCTGAAAATCCTGTCCCAGGACATCTCGCACAAGTCCGACGTCGGCGGCGTGGTGCTGAGCCTGCAAGATGAAGACGACGTGCGCGCCGCCGCGCGCGCCATGCTGGGGCGCGTGGCCAAGAGCCTGCCGCAGGCGCGCGTCGAGGGCTTCACGGTGCAGGCCATGGTGCGGCGCCAGCAGGCCCAGGAGCTGATCATCGGCGCCAGCATCGACCGCGTGTTCGGCCCGGTGATCCTGTTCGGCCAGGGCGGCACGGCGGTGGAAGTGCTCAAGGACAGTGCCATGGCCCTGCCCCCGCTGAACGCCCCGCTGGCCCAGGCGCTGATCGAGCGCACGCGCGTGGCCCGGCTGCTCAAGGGCTACCGCGACGTGCCGCCGGCCGACCTGGACGCGGTGGTGGCCACGTTGCAGGCCGTGTCGCGGCTGCTGGCCGACCTGCCCGAGGTGGCGGAACTGGACATCAACCCCCTGATCGTCGACCACCAGGGCGCCATCGCCCTGGACGCGCGCGTGCGCGTCAGCGCCCAGCGGCCGGCCGGTGCCGCGCACTTCGCCATCCAGCCCTACCCGGCCGAGCTGATCGAATCCGTGGCCTGGCACGACCGGCCGCTCAGTCTGCGCCCGATCCGCCCCGAGGATGAGAGCCGCCACCGCGAATTCCTCGACAGCCTGGACGCCGATGACTTGCGCATGCGCTTCTTCCATACCCGGCGCAAGCTGGCGCGCAGCGAGGTGGCGCGGCTGGTGCAGATCGACTACGCCCGCGAGATGGCCTTTGTCGCCACCACCACCGACGACGCGGGTGAGGAAAAAACCCTGGGCGTGGTGCGCGCCGTCGCCGATCCGGACAACGTCGGCGCCGATTTCGCCATCATCCTGCGCCCCGAGTGCAAGGGCACGGGCCTGGGCCGGGTGCTGATGGACAAGCTGATCCGCTACCAGCGCGCCGCCGGCACGCGCCAGTTGATCGGCCACGCCCTCAGCGAAAACCAGCGCATCCGCGCGCTGGTGCACGATCTGGGCTTTGTCGAGCAGCCCGTGCCCGGCGACCGCGGCACGGTGCGCATGGCGCTGGATTTGCAGACCGAGAAAGCCGGCCGCGCCGCGCCCGAGCACGCCGACGCCCCCCACGTTGGGTAACGGGTTTTACCGTTCCCGGAATGGGGTGGTGCGCCACGGGTGCTATCATTTTTGAATGATTGCATTCAATTTTCCGCGCCGCATGGCCTGCGGCGTGCTGGGCACCCTGGCCTTGGCCGCCTCTGGCGCGCATGCGCAGGACGCCCCACCGCCCGCCGATCCGGCCGTCTTTCGCGCCTGCCTGAATCAGCTGAAAGGCAGCACCGCCTTCCGCGCCATCACCCCCGCCACCTTCGCGGGCGCCACCGACGACCTGGCGCCCGACCCGTCGGTGCTGGTGCTGCTCAATCGCCAACCCGAATTCACCATGCCGGTCTGGGACTACCTGGCCGTGCTGGTGGACGAGGAGCGCGTCGCCGATGGCCGCAAGGGCTTCGCGCAGTGGCTGCCGCAGCTGAAACAAATCGAGCAGCAAAGCGGCGTGGCGCCGAACGTCGTGGTCGGCGTGTGGGGCGTGGAAAGCAATTTCGGCCAGAACCTGGGCGGCCGGTCGCTGGTGCAGTCGCTGGCCACGCTGTCGTGCTTCGGGCGGCGGCAGGCTTACTTTCGGGGCGAGTTCGCCGCCGCCCTGCGCATCCTGCAAGAAGGACACATCGCCCCCGAAAAGCTGACCGGCTCCTGGGCCGGCGCCTTCGGGCAGACCCAGTTCATGCCCGGCACCTTCCTGCGCAGCGCGGTCGATTTCGATGGCGACGGACGCCGCGACATCGTCGATTCGGTGCCCGACGCTCTGGCCTCCACGGCCAAGTTCCTGCAGAACGCCGGCTACCGGCGCGGCGAACCCTGGGGCTTCGAGGTGCGCCTGCCAGCCGGCTACGACACCTCGGGCGCCAGCCGCAAGGCCAAGCAACCCATCGACGCCTGGCGCCGCGCCGGCCTGACGTTGGCCGACGGCTCGCCCCTGCCCGACACGTTGCCCAGCGCCGGCCTGCTGGTGCCGGCGCGCGGCGGCCCGGCCTTTCTGGTCGGGCGCAACTTCGACACCTTGTACAGCTACAACGCCAGCGAGAACTACGCGCTGGCCATCGCCCAGCTGTCGAATCTGGTGGGCGGTGCATCGGACCGCGTGGACTTTGTCACGCCCTGGCCCACCGACGATCCGGGCCTGTCGCGGGCGCAGAACCGCGAGCTGCAAACCCTGCTGCTGGCGCGCGGGCACGACATCGGCACGGCCGACGGCATGATCGGCAGCAAGACGCGCGAGGCCATCAAGGCCGAGCAGCAGCGGCTGGGGCTGAAGACCGATGGCCGGGCCGGGCAAAAGCTGCTGGGGCGTTTGCGGGCGGGCGGATGAATTTTCTGGCGCCCGCGGCCGCGGGCCGGCCGAAGAGTTGCTTCAAAATACTCTGAAATTCATAGCTACCCAGGATGCATGGGCGCCGACCAAGGCCGAAAATAACCTCAAACTCATCCCAGCTCGGCCTGGTCACCCCGCACCGCCCACAGCACGCGCTCCGGCGTCAGCGGCGCATCCACCCGCACGGGCGCCCGGGGATCTTCGCCAGCGGCCGCGCGCGCCGCGCCGATCGCCGCGCGCAGGGCTTCCCACACGCTGATGGCCAGCATGAAGGGCGGCTCGCCCACCGCCTTGCTGCGAAACACCGTGTCCTCCAGGTTGGGCTCGGGCCACAGGTGCACGGCAAAGTGCTCGGGCACGTCGGCGGCGGTGGGGATCTTGTAGGTGCTGGGCGCGCGGGTGGCCAGTTCGCCGCGCTCGTTCCAGACCAGCTCCTCGGTGGTCAGCCAGCCCATGCCCTGGACGAAGCCGCCCTCGATCTGGCCGATGTCGAGGACCGGGTTGATGCTGCGGCCCACGTCGTGCAGGATGTCCACCGCCAGCACGCGGTATTCGCCGGTGTGGGTGTCGATGGCCACCTCGGTGCACGCGGCGCCGTAGGCAAAGTAGAAGAACGGGCGTCCGGTGAGGGTGGTTTTGTCGTAGTGGATCTTGGGTGTGCGGTAAAACCCATCGCTCCACAGCTGGATGCGGTTGGCGTGCGCCTGGCGCGCCACCTCGGCAAAGGCGTGCTCGCCGCGCGGCGTGAAGACCTGGCCGCCGGCGAAACCGACCTCGCCGGCGCCGCAGCCGTCCATGCCGGCCACGAACGCGGCCAGGTTCTCGCGCACCGTGCGCGCCGCCGCCTGGGCCGCCTTGCCGTTCAGGTCGGTGGCGCTGGAGGCCGCGGTGGCGCTGGCGTTGGGCACCTTGTCGGTGCGGCTGGCGGTGACCAGCACCTGGCTCAGCGGCACGCCCAGCTCGTCGGCCACCACCTGCGCCACCTTGGTGTGCAGGCCCTGGCCCATCTCGGTGCCGCCGTGGTTCACCTGCACGCTGCCGTCGGTGTACACATGCACCAGCGCGCCGGCCTGGTTGAACAAGGTGGCGGTGAAGCTGATGCCGAACTTGACCGGCGTGAGCGCCAGGCCGCGTTTCAGGTGCGGCGAGTGCTGGTTCCAGGCCAAAACAGCCTGTTGTCGGCGTCGGTATTCGGCCAAATGCTCTAATTTTGGGAGCAATTCAGGGAGGATGTTGTCCTCCACCCGCATCTGGTAGGGCGTCACATCGCGCGTGCCGCGCCCGTACAGGTTGCGCTGGCGCACGTCCAGCGCGTCCAGGCCCAGGTGGCGCGCGATGTCGCCCAGCACAGTCTCGATGGCGATCACGCCTTGCGGGCCGCCGAAGCCACGGAAGGCGGTGTGGCTTTGCAGGTTCGTCTTGCAGCGGTGGCTGCGGATCAGCACATCGCTCAGAAAGTAGGCGTTGTCGGCGTGGAACACCGCGCGGTCGGCCACCGGCCCGCTCAGGTCGGCCGAAAAGCCGCAGTTGGCCATCATGTCCAGCTGCAGGCCCAGGATGCGGCCGTCGGCGTCGAACCCCACCTCGTAGTCGTAGGCAAAGGGGTGGCGCTTGCCGGTGATCAGGAAGTCGTCGTCGCGGTCCAGCCGCAGCTTGACCGGCGCGCCCAGCTTGCGCGCCGCCAGCGCGGCCCACACGGCGACGTGGCCGGCCTGGGTTTCCTTGCCGCCAAAGCCGCCGCCCATGCGCCGGCATTCGACGGTGACGCGGTGGTTGGCCACGCCCAGCGCATGCGCCACCCAGTGCTGCACCTCACCGGGGTGCTGGGTGCTGCTGTGGATGTGCCACTGGTCCTGCTCGCCGGGCTGGGCCAGCGCCACCTGCCCTTCCAGGTAAAAGTGCTCCTGCCCGCCCACCGCGAAGCGACCGCGCAGGCGGTGCGGGGCGGCGGCCAGGGCGCCGGCGGCATCGCCGCGCGCCACCGTGACGGGCGGCAGCACGAAGCTTTGCGCGGCCATGGCCTGCTCGATGCTCAAGACGGCGGGCAGCGGCGCGATGTCCAGCCTGACCTGCCGCGCCGCCTGCCGCGCGATGCGCATGCTGCGCGCCACCACCAGGCCGACGACCTGGCCGACGTACTGCACGGTGTCCTGGGCGAACACCGGTTCGTCGTGCGCGAAGCTGGCCAGCACCGGATCGCCGGGAATGTCCCCGGCCAGCACCACCCCGCGCACACCGGGCACGGCCAGCGCCGGGCCGACCTCCACGCCGCGCAACGCGCCATGGGCGATGGGCGAGAGGATCGGCGCGGCAAACAAGGTGCCGCGCGGCTCGGGCAGATCGTCGACGTAGGGCGCCAGGCCCAGCAACTGGGCGCGTGCGCTTTCGTGCGGCGGCGAGCTGCCGCAGACCGGGCCGGCGGTCATGCCCGTGGCTCCGGCGCGACCGCGATGGGCGCCAGCGTGTCCAGCGCCAGGCCGGTTTGCCGCTGCGCGTGCGCGCGCCGCAGCAGTTGGCCCAGCACCTGGCGCCGGTAGCCGCTGCTGGCGCGCATGTCGCTGAGGGGCTCGAACTCGGCGCCAAGCACCCGCGCCGCGGCCTCGAAGGTGGCGCCCTCGCAGGGCTGGCCCAACAGCGCGGCCTCGGTGCGGTGCGCGCGCGCCGGCACCGGTGCCACCCCGCCGGCGCCCACGCGCGCGGCGCGGACGACGCCGTCGACCACCTCCAGCCAGATGGCCAGGCAGACGGCGGAGATGTCGTCTTCCCGCCGCTTGCTGATCTTGTCGGCGCGCAGCCATTCGCCGGGGCGCGGCAGCGGCACCTCGATGGACAGCAGCAATTCGTCCGGCGCCAGCGCGGTCTGGCGGTAGCCGAGGTAAAAGTCCTCGATGGCCAGCTCGCGCTGGCCACGGGCGCTGCCCAGCACCAGCCGCGCGCCCAGGGCAATCAGCAGCGGCATGCTGTCGCCAATCGGCGAGCCGTTGGCGACGTTGCCGCCTAGGGTGCCGCTGGCGCGCACCGGCCGGCCGGCAAAGCGCTCGAAGAAGGGCGCCAACTGGGGTCGGTCCTCGGCCAGCGCGGCGAAGGCCTCGGTCAGCGAGACGGCGGCCCCCACCGACAGCCACCCGTCGCGCCGCGCCAGGCGGCGCAGCTCGGCCACCCGGCCGATGTCGAGGATGCGGGTAAAGCGCCGCTGCTGCTTGGTGATCCACAGCCCGACGTCGGTGGCGCCGGCCACCACCAGGGCCTCGGGTTGCGCGGCGCGCCAGGCCAGCGCCTCGGCCAGGGTGGTGGGCAGGGCGTAAAAGCGCTCGGCCGCCACGGCAGGGGTCGGCCGCGGCTGCGTCTGCAGCAACTTCAATTGTTGTAGCGTCACATCGTTTTCCGACGCCGACCAAGACCATTTTTTCATGTCCATGGCGGCCTGCAGGATGGGCCGGTAGCCGGTGCAGCGGCACAGGTTGCCCGACAGCGCGTGCAGCGCCTCGTCGCGCGAGACATCGGCGCCGCCCTGCTGCTGGTGCAGCACGAACAGGCTCATCACGAAGCCGGGCGTGCAAAACCCGCACTGCGAGCCGTGGCACGCCAGCAGCGCGCTCTGGGCCGGGTGCAGGGCGCCGTCGGCGCTGGCCAGGTCCTCGGCCGTCCACACCGCCATGCCGTCCACGCTGTGCGCCAGCCGGATGCAGCTGTTGACGGCCTGGGTGCGCAACGCCCCGTCGGGGCCGATCTCGCCCACGGCCACGGTGCAGGCGCCGCAGTCGCCGCTGGCGCAGCCTTCCTTGACGGAGGTGCGGCACAAGGTCTCGCGCAGCAGCTCCAGCAGGGTGCGGTCGGGCGCGACGTGCGCCAGCACGACAATTTCGCCGCGCCGCACCAGGCGCAGCGGAACTGGGGAAGGCTCGGGGACAGGCATGGCATCCAGTATGGTGCAATTCAGGCCGGCGCGATGCCGGGCCCGACCCGGACAAGACCACCCCCCGAGCACCTTGCGTACCCTTCAGCCCGCCCATGACGACGGAACCCTCCGCCCCTTCAGACCCTTCCGGCGCCGCGCCGCGCCTGCGGCTTTCCGGCATCACCAAGCGCTACCCCGGCGTGGTGGCCAACGACGACGTGGCGCTGACGGTGCTGCCGGGCGAGATCCACGCCGTGCTGGGCGAGAACGGCGCCGGCAAGAGCACGCTGATGAAGGTCATCTACGGCGCCGTCAAACCCGACGCCGGCCAAGTGCGCTTTGACGGCCAGCCCGTGCACATCCGCAGCCCGCAGGAGGCGCGCCAGCTGGGCATTGCCATGGTGTTCCAGCACTTCAGCCTGTTCGAGACGCTGAGCGTGGCCGAGAACGTGTGGCTGGGCCTGGAGAAATCGCTGTCGCTGGCCGAGGTGACGCGCCGCATCACCGAAACCGCCACCGCCTACGGCCTGGACATCGAGCCCGAGCGCCCGGTGCACACCCTGGGCGTGGGCGAGATGCAGCGCGTCGAGATCATCCGCGCCCTGCTGGCCCAGCCGCGCCTGTTGATCCTGGACGAACCCACCTCGGTGCTGACGCCGCAGGCGGTGGACAAACTCTTCGTCACCCTGCGCCAACTGGCGGCCGAGGGCTGCAGCATCCTCTACATCAGCCACAAGCTGCACGAAATCCGTGCGCTGTGCAGCGCCTGCACGGTGTTGCGCGGCGGCCGCGTGACGGGCGTGTGCGACCCGCGCGAGGAAAGCAACGCCTCGCTCAGCCGCATGATGATCGGCGCCGAGCCGCCGGCGCTGCAGCACCACGAACGCGCCCCGGGCGAGCGGGTGCTGGAGGTGCGCCAGCTGGATCTGAAGCGCGAATCGCCCTTCGGTGTCGATCTGCACGACGTGTCGCTGACGGTGCGCGCGGGCGAGGTGGTGGGCATTGCCGGGGTCTCGGGCAACGGCCAGCGCGAGCTGCTTTTTGCGCTGTCTGGTGAGGACCAACGTGCCCCGGCGGCTGCTATTTCCATCGCCAACCAAGCCGCCGGCCAGCTGCCGCCGCAGCGCCGCCGGGCCCTGGGCCTGCACTTCGTGCCGGAGGAGCGCCTGGGCCGCGGCGCGGTGCCCGAGATGGACCTGGCGCACAACCTGCTACTGACCCGCCGCGAAGCCGTGGGCGCCGGCGGCTGGCTGCGCACCGGCGTGCTGCGCGCGCAGGCGGCGGGGTTGATCGAGCGCTTTCGCGTCAAGGCCGCGGGGCCGCAGGCACCGGCACGCTCGCTGTCGGGCGGCAACCTGCAGAAGTACATCATGGGGCGCGAGATCGACGCCAGCCCCAAGCTGCTGATCGTCTCGCAACCCACCTGGGGCGTGGACGTGGGCGCGGCGGCGCAGATCCGCGCCGAGATCCTGGCCCTGCGCGACGCCGGCTGCGCCGTGCTGGTGGTCAGCGAAGAGCTGGACGAGCTGTTCGAGATCTGCGACCGCCTGCACGTCATCGCCAAGGGCCAGCTGTCGCCCTCGGTGGCGCGCCGCGACGCCACGGTCGAGCAAATTGGCGAATGGATGAGCGGGCTGTGGCACGGCGACGTGCAGCGGCAATTGAACCGCATGGAGGGCACGCATGCCGCGGCTTGAACCCCGCCCCACCCCTTCGCGCGCCTGGGCCTGGGGCTCGCCCCTGCTGGCGCTGGCCATCACGGTGGCCGTCGGCATGCTGATGTTCACCCTGCTCGGCAAGGATCCGGTGCGCGGCCTGCAGGTGTTCTTCTGGGAACCCATCAAATCGCCCTACGCGCTGGGCGAGCTGGCCGTCAAGGCCACGCCGCTGCTGCTGATCGCCCTGGGGCTGGCGGTGTGTTTTCGCTCCAACGTGTGGAACATCGGCGCCGAGGGGCAATTCGTCATCGGCGCCATCGCCGGCGGCGGCGTGGCCTTGCTGGCCGGGCCGCAGACCGGGGCCTGGCTGGTGCTGCCGGTGCTGCTGGCCGGCGTGCTGGGCGGCATGCTGTGGGCCGGGCTCACGGCGCTGCTGCGCGACCGCTTCAACGCCAATGAAATCCTGGTCAGCCTGATGCTGGTGTACGTGGCCATCCAGCTGCTGGGCTACCTGGTCTACGGCCCCTGGAAAGACCCGGCCGGCTACAACTTTCCGCAGACCCGCACTTTCGAGGCCGCCGCGCGCATGCC
>JAIUOM010000247.1 GCA_020161215.1 Pseudomonadota bacterium | reverse complement strand
ATCGACCCGGGTGCGCTGCAGGCGCGGGTTGCACACTTGCTGGGCCAGGGCGTCCAGGGTCAGGCCACCGGCCAGGGCCAGCACGGCCAGGGCGCCCCAGCGGCGGGCGGGGCGGCGGGTGTTGTTCGGGTGCTTCATGTCACAGTCCTCCCCGCACCAGGCGCACCGAGGCACCGTGCGTCTTCGGCCCGGAGCCGTCGCCCACGGCCTCCGGATCGTCCTTGCCTTCGTAGTTGATCACGCCCGAGCCGCTGCCGCCGGTGGCGAAGTCGATGGTCCAGGCGTTCTCGGGCAGATCGGCGCGGGTGCTGGCTGTCCAGGTGCGCGCGCGCGGCCCGAAGCGCCCGGTGCCGACGATGGACACGTCGGGGAACAGCTCCTGAAATATGCGCGCCTGACGCGCTTGGGTGACGTCGGTTTCGTAGACGCCGAGATGGGCGATGGTGGCCAGCTCCTCGCGCGAGGGCAGGCGCCAGTCGCTGGCGCCACACAGCATGGCGGCGTTGACGGCGGCCACGTAGTTCTGCGTGGTGCAGGCCGTGCCCGCCGGCAGGCCGGCGCAGGCGGCGGTGCCGTCCAGCACCGTGCCGGTGTCCCATTCCAGCGGCGCGGCGTTGCTGCCGGGGTTGCCGCCGTTGGTCAGATCGTCGCTGCTGTACCAGCTGTAGACATGGCGGTAGTAGCGCAGATCCTGCGGGTTGGTGGTGTTGCGCACTTCCCAGGTCAGGCCGGTGACGTTGTCGCGCGCGCAGGCCGCCCCCGAGGTGGCGCTGGCCTGCCCGGTGGCGTTGAGCGGGGAGAAGTCAAAGCCCGCCACGCCCACGCCGATGCGGGTGAAGGGGTAACCGGAGGCGCTGGAGTAGACGAAATCACGGCCCAGGCGACCGTCCTCGGCGGCCACCCAGGTGGCGTTGGCGGGCGTCGGGCTGCACAGGCCGCGCTGCCACCAGTAGCCGGTGACGTCGTCGATGCACCACTGAATGCCGGTGTCGTTGATGCGCGAGAACGTGGGCTTGAATTCCGGCGCCAACGAGGGCGCGGGTGCCGGCGCCGGGGTCGGTGTGGGCGCTGGCGTGGGCGCCGGGCTGCTGCCGCCGGAGCCGCCACCGCAGGCGGCCAGGCCACCCGCGGCCACGCAGCACCACAGCGCCAGCAGCCGCCAGCTCGGGCCGGCCTGCGGCGCCCGGGTGGCTTCGGGCCCAGGCCCGGTGGGTTCGGTCATGGTCGATCCTCCCTGTTCGAATACTTGTTGTCGTGGGTGGTTCTAGCACCAAACCCGTGCGTCGGCGCCTGCGGAAAACCCCACGCCAGAGTCCTACACGGTGTAGTTCAGCGCCATGCGCCCGCCATCGACCATCAGAATCTCGCCGGTGACGTAGCTGGCCGCGTCGCTGGCCAGGTAGGCCACCACGTCGGCCACCTCGGCCGGCTCGCCCAGGCGCTTGAGCGGCGTGCGCATCATGATCTTGGCGCGCGCCTCGTCGCTGGTCAGCACGGCCTGGGCCGCCAGTTCGGTGGCGATGGTGCCGGGGCCGACGGCGTTCACGCGCACGCCTCGGTCGGCCAGCGCCAGGGCCATGGCCCGCGTCAACTGGTTGATGCCGCCCTTGCTGACGTTGTAGCTGGCGATGCTGGGGATGGCCAGCACGCTGTTGACCGAGCTCATGTTGACGATGCTGCCGCGCCCGGCCCGCGCCATCACGCGCGCCACCGCCTGGCCGACCAGGAAGGCGCCTTTCAGGTTGACGCGCAGCACGGCGTCGAAATCGGCTTCGGTCACGTCCAGGAAATCCGCCGCCCTGAAAATGCCGGCGTTGTTCACCAGCACGTCGATGCCGCCCAGCGCGGCCACCGACTCGGCCACCAGCGCATCGACCTGGGCCTTGTCGCCCACGTCGCAGTGCACGTAGCGCGCGCCCAGCTCGGCGGCCAGGGCTTGGCCGCGTGCGTTGGCCACGTCGGCGATGACGACCTTGGCGCCTTCGCGCGCGAAGCGCCGCGCGCAGGCCTCGCCGATGCCCTGGGCGCCGCCGGTGACCAGGGCCACGCGGTCGCGCAGGCCGAAGCAGATGGTAGGGGAAGTGGTGGAGGCCATGGATTAACTCCTGTTTTGATAGCTTGATAGGATGAATTGGCGCCGGCCAATGGGCAATTTTGGCATCAAATCACGGTGCCGATCGGCTGCTCAGCGCATTGGCGCGGGCCAGGCCGCGGCCGCGCGTTCGATCTGTCCAGCCAGCGCCGCGTGGCCGGCGCGCTGGGCGTGCTCGGCGGCGCTGGCGCCCTGGCGGTCGGTGCGGCGCGGGTCGGCGCCGGCGTGCAGCAGCAGGCGGACCAGGGACTCGTCGCCGCGCGCGGCGGCCAGCATCAGGGCGCTGTGGCCGCGGGCGTCCTGGCTGTCGGGGTCGGCGCCGGCGTCCAGCGCCGCGCGCGCGGCGCCCAGCTGACCTTGGGCGGTGGCGCGGAGCAGGCGCTGCGCGGGCGGCGCCGTGGTGGCCGCTGTGGCGTCGGCCGCGGCCGGTGCGGTGTCGGTGATGGCGGCCTGGGGTGAGGGTGCGGCCATCGAGCGGGCCGGGGCCGGCGCGGCAGGGAAAGCGCGCGCGGCCGGTGCGGCTGGCGGGGCTTCG
>JAIUOM010000067.1 GCA_020161215.1 Pseudomonadota bacterium | reverse complement strand
TGCCACGGGTGGTTCAACCGGTTTCGCAAGCTGTTGGTGCGCTACGAGAAGCTTGAACATACCTTTCTCGCTCTCAACCATCTTGCCGCTGCCATCATCGCCCTGCGAAAAATCAGCCTGCCTATCAATATTATTTACGGATAAATCCTTAGGCTGCAGGCAGCGCCGGTTTCCAGCCCCTGAATACCCAGGATTTACTTTGTTTTTCAGGGAATGTCGGCGTGGACATTGCCTGACTCGCTCTTATTTTTGTAGCCCTCGCCGCATCTCGGCGATGACCTTGGCGTAGTCTTTCTGGCCAAAGATGGCGCTGCCGGCGACGAAGGTGTCGGCGCCTGCGTCGGCCACCTGGCGGATGTTGGCGGCCTTGATGCCGCCGTCCACCTCCAACCGGATGTCCTTGCCGGTGGCGTCGATGCGCTTGCGCGCGGCCTCGATCTTGCGCAGCGCGCTGTCGATGAAGCTTTGGCCGCCAAAGCCGGGGTTGACGCTCATGATCAGGATCAGGTCGATGTCCTCTATCAGCCAGTCCAGCACGTCCAGCGGCGCGGCGGGGTTGAACACCAGCCCGGCCTGGCAGCCCGCCGCCTTGATGGCCTGCACGCTGCGGTGGGCGTGCCCGCTGGCGTCGGGATGAAAGCTGATCAGATCCGCCCCGGCCTGGGCAAAGGCCTGGGCCAGCGCGTCCACCGGCTGCACCATCATGTGCACGTCCAGCGGCACGGGCTGCCCGGTGGGCGTGACGGCGTGGCTTTTCAGCGCCTGCAGCACCATGGGGCCGAAGGTCAGGTTGGGTACGTAATGGTTGTCCATCACGTCGAAATGGATCCAGTCGGCGCCAGCGGCGATGACCTGGCGCACCTCCTCGCCCAGGCGGGCGAAGTCGGCCGAGAGGATGGAGGGGGCGATGCGGTAAGTGGCGGACGTCATGGCTGCGCATTGTCGTGCAGCGTGGGGCCGCTACCATTGCCGCCATGTCCAAGCACCAGTTCAGTGTTGAGGTGGAACCCGCGTTCCTGCCCGAGCAGTCCGACCCGGCGCGTGAGCTGTATGGCTTCGCCTACACCATCACCGTGCACAACACCGGCGAGGTGGCGGCGCAGCTGATCGCGCGCCATTGGCTGATCCACGACGCGCGCGGCCGCATGGAAGAGGTCAAGGGTCTGGGCGTGGTCGGCCAGCAGCCGCTGCTCCAGCCGGGCGAGTCGTTCCGCTACACCAGCGGCTGCCGCCTGCGCACGCCCAGCGGCACCATGCACGGCAGCTATTTCTGCGTGGCCGAGGACGGCGAGCGCTTCGAGGTGGCCGTCCCCCTGTTCGTGCTGGACGCCGGCAGCGCCGCCGGTGGCAGTGCGCGCGTGGTGCACTGACGCCCCGGCCGGCCTGGGCACGACCCAGGGTTAACCCTTGGACTACAAAAGGCCCACCCCGCGAACGGGGGTAGGATGCGCCTTCCAATCTGAGGACTTACCGTTTGAGCTTTACCTGGACGACCCTGTGGGCCGAACCATCCTCCCTCTCGCCTGAAATCCTGACTTTCGAATGGGCCCTGGTGCTGGCACTCGCGGCCCTGGCCGGCCATTTGGTGCAGCGCATCACCGGCCTGCCCAAGGTGCTGGGCTACGCCATCGTGGGGGTAGTGACGGGCTTGCTGGGCTTTGCCGGCGCCAGCTGGCCCTTGCGCGGGCTGGGCCTGTTTCTGCTGGAGCTGGGCATCTCGGTGGTGCTGTTCGAGGCCGGCGCGCGCCTGTCGCTGCGCTGGTTCCGCCACAACCCGATGGTGCTGGTGCAAAGCCTGACCGAGTCGCTGCTGACCTTCGCCGCCGCCTACCTGGCCTTGCGCGCCATGGGCCTGGAGGTGCCGGTGGTGCGCGCGCTGGCGGTGATCGCCATGGCGGCCTCGCCCGCCGTGCTGATGCGGGTGGTGTCGGATCTGCGCGCCAACGGCCCCATCACCGACCGCGCCATGGCCCTGGCCACGCTGAACACCTTGTACGCGCTCAGCGTCGGCACGGCCATGCTGCGCACCATCGACCGCAGCGATGGCACGCTGCTGGTGTCGCTGGCCGGTTCCGCCGGGGTGCTGGGCATCTCCCTGCTGGTGGGCGCGCTGCTGGCGGCGCTGCTGACGGTGGGTTTCCGCGTGCTGCACCCGACCAGCCAGGACACGGCGGTGGTCATCCTGGCGCTGATCGCCGCCTGCACCGCCATCGTCACGCCGCTGGGCGGCTCGGCGCCGCTGGCGGTGCTGCTGGCCGGCATCGTGCTCAAGCAGGTGCACCCCAGGCCCTGGGTCTGGCCGCGCCAGCTGGGTACGGCCGGCTCCATGCTGACCATGCTGATGTTCGTGCTGGTGTCGGCCCTGGCGGCCACGCAAGCCAGTTGGGGCGCCGGCCAGGTGCTGCTGGCCGCCGTGGTGCTGATCGCCGTGCGCGCCGCCATCAAGGTGCTCAGCCTGCTGATGACCAGCGCCGGCAGCGGCATGGCGCTGCACAAGTCGTTCTGGGTCGGGGTGGCGATGGTGCCGATGTCCTCGGTGGCGCTGCTGCTGACCTCGCAGTTCTCGGCCGCCTCGCAGAACATCGGCGCCCAGGTGGCGGCCATCGCGCTGCCGGTGATCCTGTGCACCGAGCTGCTCGGCGCGGTGCTGGTCAGCGTGGCCCTGGTGCACACCGGCGAGGCGGTGCGGCCCTGGCGCCCGGGGGCGCGCCCGCACCCCGACGCCCGCCCACCCCAGGAGCCACTGCCATGAGCGCCGAACCGAGCATCACCGCCCCGCAGCCGCTGGACACGCCCGGCGCCGACAGCCGTCCGCCCAGCCTGGAGGCCTTCGGCCATTCCGAGGCGCTGACGCTCGGCGTGGAGCTGGAGCTGCAGCTGGTCAACACCCACGACTACGACCTGACGCACTACGCCGACGACATGCTGCGCCTGATGGAGCGCCACAAGCTGCCCGGCAGCGTGGTGCCCGAGATGACGGCCGGCATGATCGAGGTCTCCACCGGCGTCTGCCGCACCGCCAGCGAGGCGCTGGCGCAGCTCACGCAGATCCGCGACGCGCTGGTGCAAAGCGCCGACCGGCTCAACATCGCCGTGCTCGGCGGCGGCACGCACCCGTTTCAACAGTGGCACCAGCAGCGCATCTACGACAAGCCGCGCTTTCACCAGCTGTCGCAGCTGTACGGCTACCTGACCAAGCAGTTCACCATCTTCGGCCAGCACGTGCACGTCGGCTGTCCGGACGCCGACACCGCGCTGTACACGCTGCACTGCATGTCGCGCTACATCCCGCACTTCGTCGCGCTGGCCGCCTCCAGCCCCTACGTGCAGGGGCAGGACACGGCCTTTGACTCGGCGCGCCTGAACTCGGTGTTCGCCTTCCCGCTGTCGGGGCGCGCGCCCTGCGTGCTGACCTGGGACGCCTTCGGCGCCTACTTCGACAAGATGACCCACACCGGCGTGGTCAAGAGCATGAAGGATTTCTACTGGGACATCCGCCCCAAGCCCGAGTACGGCACCATCGAGGTGCGGGTGTTCGACACCCCGCTGACGGTGGAGCGCGCCGCCGCCCTGGCCGGCTACGTGCAGTCGCTGGCCTCGTGGTTTCAGCACGACCGCCCCTTCACCCCCACCGAGGACGACTACCTGGTGTACAGCTACAACCGCTTCCAGGCCTGCCGTTTCGGGCTGGACGCGGTCTACGTCGACCCGACCAGCGGCCAGCACCTGCCGCTGCGCGAACACCTGCTCACCACCATGGACCGCCTGCGCCCCTACGCCGACAGCTGCCAGGCCGGCGATGCGCTGGCCGCGCTGCGCCAGGAGGTGGTGGACAACCGCAACGACGCGCGCTGGCTGCGCGAGCGCCAGGCCAGCGAGCAGTTGCTGGGCGAAGTCATCCGCCAGGCCGCGCAGCGCTTTCGCGGGAACAAGTAAGCCCGGCCGGCGTCAGAAAAGTCATACCGCGGCCAATGGTCAAACCCGAGCACCGGCCGCATCCGCGCCCCGATCCGCCAAAATAACCCGCCATGACCCTGCGCATCGGCATTTCCGCCCGCCTGTTGCACAACCCGCCGGCCGGCCTCGGCCTGCCGACCAAGCGGCTGCAGTTTCTCGAAAGCTCCATGGCCACCTGGATCATGGCGCACGGCGTGGTGGCGCTGATGATCCCCTTCATCGACCACGGCGCCCAGCCCGCGCGCAAACGTCCGCCGCTGCGCGATCTGGTCGAGCACCTGGACGGCCTGGTGCTGCAGGGCGGCATCGACATCAGCCCCACCACCTACGGCGCAACCCCCTGGCAAGAGAAAGCCGAGTACGACGGCATCCGCGACGCCTACGAGCTGGACCTGCTGCGCGGCTTCATCGAGGCCGACAAACCGGTGCTGGGCATCTGCCGCGGCTGCCAGCTGCTGAACGTGTACTTCGGCGGCACCCTGATCCAGGACATCCCCAGCCAGTGGCCCGGCGCCATCCCGCACAACGACACCGTGCGCTACGACCGGCTGATCCACGAGGTGCACTTCACCCCCGGCTCGCGCCTGTCGGAGATCTACGGCTACGAGCCGCGCCGCGTCACCAGCATCCACCACCAGTGCGTGGACCAGCTCGGCAAGGGCCTGGTGCTGGAGGCGCGCAGCCCGATCGACCTGGTGCCCGAAGGCATTCGCCACACCAAGTACCCCTTCGTCATGGGCGTGCAATGGCACCCCGAGTTCCACCCCGGCAGCACCGACGCCGAGGAGCCCGTGGTCGACAGCGGCCCGCTGATGATGGCCTTTTTGAAAGCCGCCGCCCGCCGCGCCGGTCACATGCGCCGCCTGGCCAGCGGCGTGGCGCGCGTGCGCGAGCGCGCCGAGCACTTCGGCAACCCGTTCGGCGGCCGCTGAGGCAACGCGCCCACCGCCCATGGGCGAATTCCAGCTCATCGAGCGCTTTTTCAAGCCAAAACCGGCCTCGGCCGGCGTGGAATCGTCCACATCAGCTATTCATTCAGTAGTGCTTGGCATCGGCGACGACTGCGCCCTGCTGCAACCCACGCCCGGCCAGCAACTGGCCGTCAGCAGCGACATGCTGCTCGAAGGCCGCCATTTCTTCGCCGACGTCGCCCCCGCCGCGCTGGGCCACAAGGCGCTGGCCGTGAACCTGAGCGACCTGGCCGCCATGGGCGCCGAGCCGCTCGGCTTCACCCTGGCCCTGGCCCTGCCGCCCCAGCGCGCCGCCGATGAAGCCTGGCTCGCCGCCTTCGCCGGTGGTCTGCGCGCCCTGGCCGACGCCAGCGCCTGCCCCCTGGTCGGCGGCGACACCACCGCCGGCCCGCTCAACCTCTGCATCACCGTGTTCGGCCAGGTGCCCCCCGGCCAGGCCCTGCGACGCGACGGCGCCCAGCCCGGCGACGAGCTGTGGGTCAGCGGCCACCTGGGCGACGCCCGCCTGGCGCTGGAGGCGCTGCAGGGGCGCCTACCCCTGCCACCCGACGCCCTGGCCGCCCTGCTGGCCGCCACCCGCCAGCGGCTGGAGCGCCCCACGCCGCGCCTGGCCCTGGGCCGAGCCTTGCGCGGCATCGCCAACAGCTGCATCGACCTGAGCGACGGTCTGGTGGGCGACCTGGGCCACGTGCTCAAGGCCAGCCGCGTGGGGGCCGTGGTGGAGGTCGATATTGCATCGAATTTGATAGCATATTCGGCTTTATCCACGCCGACAGAGGCCAGGATTGATCCAGAAACCCGTCGCCGCGCCGTGCTGGCCGGCGGCGACGACTACGAGCTGCTGTTCAGCGCCCCGCCGGCCGCCCGCGCCGCCGTGCAGGCCGCCGGCCACGCCACCGGCACCCCCGTCACCCGCATCGGCCATCTGGACACCCAACCCGGCCTGCGCCTGCGGGATGCCCAGGGCCAGCCACTCGCCACGCATTACCGCGCGTTCGACCACTTCGACAAGTGACGCCCCCTGCCGGCGCCCGCACCGGTAGTGGCCCTGAAACCGAGGTGTCACGCCGGGGGCCGGCTGTCTACGCCAACTGCGCTGACGCAGGGCACGCACCTTGACGCTCGTCCAGGCGCGCCTGCTGAGTGCGCCCGTCGTAGCCCCAGTCGGGGGCGGGCAGCTCGTGCACCACCACGTAGCTGGCTTCCTCCAGGCCGGCCTCGACAGCCAGCAGTTGGCGGAGCAAAGCATGGGCCTCGCGCACGAAGGCGGCTTTCTGCGCCGCGCTGTTGGTGCCGGCGGTGATGCGGATGCTCAGCAGGGCGGTGGGCCGTTGAACGGCCTGGCCGCCAATGAACCAGCGCCCTGGCGGCCACTCCTCGATCAGCACCGCCGTGAGGTCGGCGCGCTTGCCCAGGGTCTGCGCGGTGAGCTGGGTCAGCCCCCGGGCGATGCTGGCGTGGACCTGTGGCGGCTGGGGCGGGCAGATTTGCAACGTCAGGGTCGGCATGCTTGGCTCCCCGGCATGGTTACGGGCGTGGCGGCGCCCTGGCGGACGGTCAGACAGCTGGCGGCCCACGCGAGCAGCCGGCGCACCGCCTGACGCTGCCGCCGCTGGCCACGCAGCATGGCGGCGCGGCGCAAACGCAGGGCGCGACGACGCGCCAGATCGAACACTTCGGGGGGCAGATAGGGACGGGAAGGCATGTCGAACCTCTGGGTGATTGGGGGTGAGCTCGACTCTAGGCACCACCCCAGGGCACGGAAACCGCGCGTGCCGCAAAACGCTTTTGCTGCACTTGCACATCCACGCAGGCGCGGCAGCACTACCATCAGCGCCATGCGCACCCTGTCGCTGGACGATCTGCACCTTTTCACGCGCGTGGCCGCGCTGGGCTCGCTGTCGGGCGCGGCGCGCGAACGCAACGCGCCCGCCAGCCAGGTGTCGCGCACATTGGCCCGCATCGAGTCCTGCTGCGGTGCCAAACTGGCGCACCGGACCACGCACGCGCTCACGCTGACGCCCGAGGGCGAGGCTTTTCTGGCGCACTGCCAGCGCATGCTGGCGTCGCTGGACGAGTTGGAGGGCGAGTTCAGCCAGGCCGCCGCCACGCCGCGCGGCCTGGTGCGGGTCGCGGCCAGCAGCGTGGTGGTGCAGCACCGTTTGCTGCCCAGCCTGCCAGCGCTGGCCAAGCGCCACCCCGAGCTGCGCATCGACATGCTGGTGGGCGACCGTCTGTCCGACCTCGCGCGCGAAGGCATCGATATCGCGGTGCGCACCGCCGAAACGCCGCCGCCCGGCCTGGTGGCGCGCCAGTTGGGCCTGCTGGGGCGCGGGCTGTTCGCCAGCCCGGCCTATCTGGCGCATGCGGGCACGCCTGTGCACCCCAGCGAACTGGGGCGACACCAGCTGATCACCAACAGCGCCGCCACACACCTGAACCGCTGGGTGTTTCAGCGCGCCGGCCAGCGCATTGAGCACGTGGCCGACGGCCATTGGCGCGCCGACGACACCGGCGTGGTTGCCAGCCTGGCGTTGCAGGGCCTGGGCATCGGCCGCATCGCCACCTTTGCCGCCGCGCCGCTGGTGCAGACCGGCCAGCTGGCGCCCGTGCTGGCCGACTGGACACCGCCAGCGGCCCTGCCCATCTACGCCATGACGCCGCCGGCGCGCCATCGCCTGCCCAAGATCCGCGCCTGCCTCGACTTCTGGTCGGTGTGGTTCGGCGCCGCTGAACCCAAAATGGTCTGAAAACCCCCCATGTCCCGCGCCGCCCGTCTGCTGCAACTGCTGGAGCACCTACGCCAACACCGTCAGGCGGTGCCTGGCTCGGTGCTGGCGCGCGGGCTGGGGGTGAGCCTGCGCACGCTGTACCGCGACATCGGCACGCTGCGCGAGCAGGGTGCGCAGATCGAGGGCGATGCGGGCCTGGGCTATGTGCTGCGCCCGGGTTTCACGCTGCCGCCGCTGATGTTCAGCGCCGACGAGCTGGAGGCGCTGGCGCTGGGCGCGCGCTGGGTGGCGGGCCAGGCGTCGGACCCGGAGCTGGCGCAGGCGGCTCTGAGCGCAATGAACCGCATTGGCGGCACGCTGCCGGCCAACCTGCGGCTGGCGGTGGAGACGTCGGGCCTGTTTGTGCCGCAACGGCCGCAGACGCTGCCGCCCGCACCCTGGCTGCCGCTGCTGCGCCGCGCCATCCGCCACGAGCACGCACTGCGGCTGGACTACCGCGACGAATCGGGCCAGGCCACCCAGCGGCGGGTGTGGCCGTTTGCCATGGCGTTTTTTGACCAGGCGCGGATGATTGCCGCCTGGTGCGAGCTGCGGCAGGACTTCAGGCACTTTCGCGCCGACCGGGTGCTGGCGCTGGCGGACACCGGCCAGCCCTACCCCGAGCGCCGCCACGCGCTGATCCGCCGCTGGCGCGCACAAACCGCCGACCACCGGCCAGCGGCGTGACGCTGCTGACAGAAACTGGCAGCACCGGGGCAGACACTGCCGGCACGGCCCGAGCGGGGTCGCACCCACCGGAGCCGCCAAGCACCATGACCACCCCCCAATTTGCCCTGGCCGTGCGCTATGTGCGCGACATGCCCGCCGCGCGGCGCTTTTATGTCGACGTGCTGGGCCTCAAGCCCCAGCGCGAGCACGCCAGCTTCATCCAGTTCGCGCATTTCGCCCTGGCCAGCGACGCGCCGCTGGGCGACGACCGCGCGGCCGAGCTGTGCTGGCTGGTGGACGACATCGACGCCGCCTGGGGCCAGCTGCAGACCCAGGGCCGCGTGCGCATGCCTTTGACAGACCTGCCCTTTGGCCGCATCTTCAGCATCGACGACGCCGACGGCCACCCCTGCTACGTGATGCAGTGGGCGGCCGCGCGGCCCAGCACGCCGACTTGACGCGCTTGAAGCCCTTGCCGCGCCACAGGCTAAGCTGACCGCCACGCCCTCGCCGCCCTGCCCCATGCCCCGCTTTCAACTGATCCCCGAAGTGCACCTGGTGCTGCAGCAGCGAGGGCAGCTCTTGCTGCTGCAGCGCGCCCACACGGGCTACGCCGACGGCCAGTACAGCCTGGTGGCCGGCCATGCCGATGGCGGCGAGACGGTGCGCCAGGCGATGTGCCGCGAGGCCTGGGAGGAAGCGGGCCTGACGATCGCGCCGGATGACCTGGCGCTGCGCCACGTGATCCACCGCCTGAGCGACGGCGAGCGGCTGTCGATGTTCTTCAGCGCCACGCGCTGGCAGGGCGAGCCGGTGAACCGCGAGCCGCACAAGTGCAGCCATCTCGGCTGGTTTGACGAGGGCGCCCTGCCCGAACCCCTGGTGCCCTATGTGCGCCACGCGCTGGGGCAGATCGCCCGCGGCGTGCCCTATTCCGAATTTGGCTGGCCGCAAGCCACCACCACCACCCCTTGATCGAGCCCCCACCATGACCACCTTGACCACCACCTGCCGCTGCGGCGCCGTGCAACTGACGATGAGCGGCGAGCCGGTCGTGCAGCTGTATTGCCACTGCGACGACTGCCGTGCCGCGCACGGCGGCGCCTATGTGGCTGGCGCCATCTGGCCGGCCGCCAGCGTGCAGGCCAGCGGCGGCGCCCTGGCCGAAGTCCGCATCAGCCGCACACCGCGGATGCGCTGCGCGGCCTGCGCGACGCATTTGTTCTCGGAGATTCCCATCGTCGGCATGCGCAGCGTCAACGCCTGGCTGCTGCCTGAGGGGGCGTTCAAGCCCCAAATGCACGTGCAATGCCAGCACGCGGTGCTGCCGGTGGTGGACGCGCTGCCGCATTTCAAAGCCTTTCCGCCCGCGTTTGGCGGCTCGGACGAGCGGGTGGGCTGGTAAGGTCTGTCCTATATTTTTTACCCATCAGGAGACGAGATGACCGAAGCCATCACCCTTTACACCCACCCCTGGTCGCGCGGCCGCATCGCGCGCTGGATGCTGGAAGAATGCGGCGCCCATTACGACGTGAACGTACTGCAGTACGGCACCAGCATGAAGGCGCCGGACTTCCTGGCGCTCAACCCCATGGGCAAGGTGCCGACGATCCACCACGGCAAGCTGGTGGTGAGCGAGGCGGCCGCCATCTGCGCCTACCTGGCCGAGCAGTTCCCCGATAAAAATCTGGCGCCGCCCCCCACCATCCCCGAGCGCGGCAGCTATTACCGCTGGCTGTTCTTTGCCGCTGGCCCGCTGGAGGCGGCCGCCACCGCCAAGTCCATGGGCCTGCTGGCGCCCGAGGACAAGCGCACCCAGGCCGGCTACGGCACCTACGAGGACGTGATGCGCACGCTGGAGTTCGCCGTCGACCACGCGCTGGCGCGCGGTGGCCACCTGTGCGGCCCCTTCAGCGCAGCCGATTTGTACCTGGGTGCGCACCTGAGTTGGGGCATGCAGTTCAAGACCATCGAAGCGCGCCCGGCCTTCGAGCGCTACCTGGCGCCCATCCTGCAGCGCCCGGCCTATGTCAAAGCCTCGGCGCTGGACGATGCGCTGGCGGCCGAACTGCAGGCGGCCGCCAAGGCAGGCTGACGCCGCCATGCCGTTTGCACCCAGCGAACGCCGTGCCCTGCTGGCCGTCAAAGGCGTCGGCCCCACCGTCATCGCACGGCTGGAGCAGATGGGCTACGAGTCGCTCCCCCACCTCGCCAAGGCCAACGCGGCCGACATTCTGGCGCGCGGCGCCAGCCTGACCGGCTCCAGCTGCTGGAAGAACAGCCCGCAGGCGCGCGCCGCCGTGAGCGGCGCCATCGACGCGGCCAGGCATTACAAAGCCGAGCCCTGAAAGCGCTTGATCCGCGGGCGTTGTCGGCGGTTTTTCTGGCGCCCCGCGTCGCTGCGGCGCCGGGCCACCGCAGCGGCCGCACAATCGACGGCACGCCACCACCTTCCCACCCCCCGTGCCCACCACCTCCCGCACCCGCCCTTTGATCGCTGCCTTGATCGTGCTGACCGGCTTGCTGGTCTGGTCGGGCTGGCAGCCGTACGACCGCGCCACCTGGTGGATGGAGGTGGCGCCGGTGCTGATCGCCGTGCCGCTGCTGATGGCGACCTACCGCCGCTTTCCGCTCAGCACGCTGCTGTACGTGCTGATCTTTGTGCACGCGGCGATCCTGCTGCTGGGCGGGGCCTACACGTACGCGCGGGTGCCGCTGGGCTTTGAGATCGCCAACTGGCTGGGCCTGCAGCGCAATCCGTACGACAAAATCGGCCACTTCGCCCAGGGCTTTGTGCCGGCGCTGGTGGCGCGCGAGATTCTGCTGCGCGGTGGCTATTTGCCGCGCGGCAAGATGCTGAACTTTTTGGTGGTGTGCGTGGTGCTGGCCATCAGCGCCAGCTACGAGCTGATCGAATGGGCCGCCGCGCTGGCCATGGGCCAGGGCGCGGAAGAGTTTCTGGGCACGCAGGGCGACCCCTGGGACACGCAGTCGGACATGTTCTGCGCGCTGCTGGGGGCGGTGACGGCGCTGCTCTTGTTCTCTCGCACGCAAGACCGGCAGATCCGCCGGCTGCCGTCCAAACACGCGGCTTGAACTGCCGGCGCAGGCGCAGCTCGCGCTGGACGGGTTGGCCCCTCTGCGGACCACCGTGACCATCAGATGGGCGAGTGCACGGCGTCATCCGCCGTGCGTCCTTTTTTAGACCGCTCACCCCTCCATGTCCACCGAGGCGCTGCTGCTGTTCGCTCCGGCGTGCTTCGCGCTCAACATGGCGCCGGGCCCCAACCACCTGCTGTCGATCTCGAACGCAACGCGCCACGGGTTCTGGATCGCCACCGTCGCCGGTATCGGACGGCTGCTGGCCTTTGTGGGCATGATCGCCACTGCGGCGGCGGGGCTGGCAACCGTTTTGCAGACCTCCCTGCTGCTGTTTTGCGCCATCAAGCTGGGCGGGGCGGCTTACCTCTTTTGTCTGGCCTTTCAGTTGTGGCGTGCCTCGCCGGTGACGGACGCCCAAGCCGACAAGGCAGCGGCGACGCACAGCCTCCGGTCCCTGGCGCGGCAGGAGTTTCTGGTGGCGGCGGGCAATCCCAAGGCCATCCTGATGTTCACGGCGTTTCCGCCGCAGTTCATCGACCTGTCTCGGCCTGCGGGGCCGCAGTTCGCCCTGCTCGGCCCGCTCTTCCTGGTCATGGCGTGGATCGCGATCGCCGCCTACGCCTACATCGGCAGCCACATTCGGGCCTGGCTCTCTGCGCCCAGGCGACGGCGCGCCTTCCATCGAATCTGTGCGTCCCTGCTGGGCACCGCCGGCATCGGCCGGCTCGCGGCGCGCAGGTCGACCGCGGGGCTGACCACGGCTCCGGGTTGACAAGCAAGGGGCGTTCGTCCCCAGAAAAACTCCTGATTTGATAGCATTAAACCGTTAGTTCACGCCGACCCACCGTGTTTTATGCGCAAGGTGTGCTGAAAATCAAATCCAGCCCAGAACCACGGTGGCCGCGGCCATCCGGACTGCTAGGATGTACGGCAAACACGCTGCTGTACCCATGATCCGACCCTTGCGTTCTCCCTTCCGCCCGCTGGCCGCGGGCCTGCTGCTGCTTGGCGGCGCCCTGCCGGCCGCCTGGGCGCTGGCGCCCGAAGGCAGCGGCTCACGCATCAGCGCCGTCACCGTCTACCCGGGCAGCGCCACCGTGGAACGTGTGCTGCGCGTGCCGGCCGGCGCGCGCCAGGCGACCTTGGCCTGCCTGCCGGCCGGGCTGGACACGGCCAGCCTGCAGGTGGACAGCGACCCCGCCATCCGCGTCGGCGAGCTGGCCGTGCGCCAGCAACCGCGCGAGTTGCTGGGCAAGGCCTGCGCCAGCCCGCTGGACGAGCGCATTCGCGCGCTGGAAGACCAGATCGCCGGCCTGAACGCCGAGAGCGCGGCCATTGGCTACGCGGTGGGTTATTTCAAGAGCTTTGAGCACACCGCCTCGGGGGGCCAGGCCCACGCGCCGGTCGCGCCGAGCCAGATCGCCGTCACCGCCCAAGCATTGCGTCAGCAAGGCCTGGGCGCACTGACCCGCCAGCACCAGATTGGGCGCCAGCAGGAGCTGCTGAACCAGGAACTCAAGCCCCTGCTGGCCGAGCGCGACCGGGCCGGCGGCAAGGGCGCCCTGGTCAGCAGCGTGCAGGTGACGCTGGCGGCGGCGCAGGGCGGCGAGTTGCGCCTGCGCTACCAGGTGCGCGGCCCCGGCTGGCAACCCACCTACCGCGCCGCGCTGGACAGCCGCGGCGGCCGCGTGCGCCTGGAGCGCCTGGCCCTGGTGGCGCAGGCCACGGGCGAGGACTGGGACGGCGTGCAGTTGACCTTGTCCACCGGCCAACCCGGCGCGCGCACCCAGGGGCCGCTGCCCCAAGCCTGGCGCGTGGGCATCGTGCCGCCCGCCCCTCCCGAGGCCGCGCGCGAGCGCCGGATGATGGCCGCCGCGCCCGCGCCCGTGGCCCTGGCGGCGGATGCCGCCGGCGGCGCACCGCTGTTCGACGTCGGCGCCGTCGATGGCCGCTTCGCCACCGAATTCCGTGTCGCCCAGCGCATCAGCGTGCCCTCCAGCGGTCAGCGCGTGGCGCTGTCCTTGGGCGAGCAGACGCTGGAGGCCCAGTTGCGCACCCGCACCGTGCCGGCGCAGGACGCCAGCGCCTACCTGATCGCCGAGCTGACTCCGCCCGCCGGCGTGTGGCCGGCCGGCCCGGTGCAGTTGCTGCGCGACGGCGCCTTTGTCGGCAATGGCCGCCTCGACGTGGCCCAGTTGCCACGCCAGGGCCTGTCCTTTGGCCGCGACGAGCTGGTGGCGGTGCGCATGGAACGCCCCGAGCAGCAGCAAGGCACGGGCGGCTTCATCGGCAACCGCAACGAGCGGCGCGACCAGCGCGTATTCGTCATCGAGAACCGGCACCGCGACCCCATCGAGCTGCAGGTGCTGGACGCCGCCCCGGTGAGCGAGCACCAGGACGTGCGCATCGAATCGCGCTACGACCCACCGCCCCAGGACCCGGCCTGGAACCGGCAACCCGGCACCGTGCTGTGGCAGCAGCCCCTGGCCGCCGGCGCCACCCAGCGCATCACGGCCGAACACCTGATCAGCTGGCCCAAGGACGCCCAGCTGCGCGAACACCGCTGAACGGCAGGCGCGCGCCATGAACCTCGCCGAGCAACCCCGCGACGACGTGACCGACGTGGCCGCGCGCCCCCTGCCCCGGGCGCCGGAACGCCCGGCCCAGGCCCCGCGGCCCTTGCCGTTGGTGCCCACCGGCACGCCCCCCGGGCCGCCACCGGCCGGTACCGTGCTGCCCAGCATCGGCTTCCTGTGCAGCCACCCGGCGCACTGGCTGGGGCTGGGCTTTGGCAGCGGCCTGTCGCCCACCGCGCCGGGCACGGTGGGCACCCTGTGGGCCTGGCTGGCCTGGACGGTGCTGGCGCACTGGCTCAGCCCGGCCCAGCTCGGCGGGTTGCTGCTGGCGTCCCTGCCCGTGGCCTGGTGGGCCAGCACGGTGACGGCACGCCACCTGCGCATGGCCGACCCCGGCAACATCGTCATCGACGAAATCGTCGCCTTCTGGGCCGTGCTGTGGCTGGTGTTGCCGGCCGGCTTCTGGATGCAGCTGACGGCGTTCGTGCTGTTTCGCTTCTTCGACGCCGCCAAGCCCGGCCCGGTGGGTTGGGCCGACCGGCTGTTTCACGGCCACGGTGGCTGGCGCGGTGGCCTGGGCATCCTGCTGGACGACCTGGTGGCCGCCTTCTGCACCCTGCTGGTGATCGCTGTGCTGAGTGCCTGGTGACTTGAATGCTATCTAATCAAGAGCATGATGCCGAATATTGGCGCCGACAAGTGGCCGAATATGTTCAAAAACTGGCCCAACGCCTGCCGGCCCATGGTCTGCTGCTGACCACGGCGGAAAGCTGCACCGGCGGCCTGATCGCCGGCGCCTGCACCGAGCTGGCCGGCTCCTCGGTGTGGTTTGACCGGGGTTTTGTCACTTACAGCAACGCCGCCAAAACCGAGCTGCTGGGCGTGCCCGCCGCCTTGATCGACGCGCACGGCGCCGTCAGCGAGCCGGTGGCGCGGGCGATGGCGGAAGGCGCGGTGGCCCGATCACAAGCCCAGTGCGGCGTGGCCGTGACCGGCGTGGCCGGTCCCACCGGCGGCAGCGCCGACAAACCCGTGGGCACCGTGTGGTTCGCCTGGCGCGTGGCCGGCCACACCACGGCCGAGCTGCGCCGCTTCGACGGCGACCGCGCCGCCGTCCGCGCCCAGACCGTGGCGCATGCGCTGGCGGGGCTGCTGGCGCGGGTGGGCGCGGCCGGCTGAGGCCCGCGGGGCCCGCCCGAACTCAGGCCGTTGCGAACGGCAGGCTGCGCTGCCGCTGCCCGGTCAGCCGCGCCATGGCATTGGCAATGGCGGGGGCGATGGGCGGCACGCCCGGTTCACCCATGCCGGTGGGCGGCTCGGCCGAGGGCACGGTATGCACCGACACCTGCGTGGGCATGTCGCCCTGGCCCGCGATGCGGTAGTCGTGCCAGTTGCTCTGCTCGACCACGCCGTCCTTGAGGGTGATGGCGGCGCCGGGCACGGTGGTGCCCAGGCCCATGACCATGGCGCCTTGAATTTGCGCCTCCACGGTGCGCGGGTTGACGACCAGATTGCAGTGCACGCCAGCGGTGACGCGGTGCAGCACGGGGGCCTTGTCCTTCATCGACACCTCGACCACGTAGGCGACGACGGTGTTGAACGACTCGTGCACCGCCACGCCCCAGGCGCGGCCGGCGGCCAGGGTGGCCTTGCCGTAGCCCGACTTTTCGACCGCCAGGTCCAGCGCCGCCAGATGGCGCGGGTGCTTGGCCAGCAGGCCGCGCCGGTAGGCCACCGGGTCCAGGCCGCCAGCGTGAGCCACCTCGTCGACCAGCGTTTCCATGACGAAGGCGGTGTGGGTGTGCCCGACCGAGCGCCACCACAGCACGGGCACGTTGACCTTGGGCTGGTGCACCTGCAGCGAGATGGGGAAGGGATAGGGGCTGTCGGCCACGCCCTCTACCAGGGTGCTGTCGACGCCGTTCTTGAACGTGAAGGCCTCAAACGGGCTGCCGGCGGTGAGCGACTGGCCGACGATGGCGTGCTTCCAGGCCAGCACCTTGCCCTTGCCGTCGTGGCCGATCTCGACCCGGTGCAGGTGGGCGGGGCGGTAGTAGCCGCCGCGCACATCGTCCTCGCGCGGCCAGATCATGCGCACGGGTTCGCGCCGGCCAGCGGCGTGGCGGGCCTTGGCGATTTGCGCGGCCTCGAACACGTAGTCGGACGAGCCCACGGCGCGGCGCCCGAAACCACCGCCGGCCATCATGGTGTGGAGCGTGACCTGCTCGGGCTTGAGGCCGAGCACGCGCGCCACCGCCGCCTGATCGACGGTCTGGAACTGCGAGCCCACCCACACGGTGCAGGCATTGCCTTTGAAGTCGATGGTGCAGTTGAGCGGCTCCATCGGCGTGTGCGCCAGGTAGGGGAAGCTGAACTCGGCGGTGATCTTGCCCGGTGCGCTGGCCAGGGCGGTGGTGTCGGCCTTGCGCTCGGTGGGCATGCCGGGTTGCGTGGCCAGCTCGCGGTAGCGCTTGAGCAGGGCGGCGCTGTCGACTTTTTCGACGCCGCTGGTGTCCCACTCCACTTTCAACTTGTCGCGGCCCGAGCGCGCCGGCCAGAAGCCGGTGCCGACCACGGCCACGCCGGTGCCGCCATCGGCCAGCGGGATCTGGAACACGTCTTCAACGCCGGGCACGGCCTTGGCCGCGGCGGCATCCACGCTGGCCACCTTGGCGCCGAACACCGGCGGGTGCAACACCACGGCGGTGCGCTGGCCGGGCAGTGCCATGTCGATGCCGAATTTCTGCTTGCCGCTGGATTTGTCACGGGCGTCCAGGCGCGTGGTGGGTTTGCCGATCAGCTGGTACTGCGCGGGGGTCTTCAGCTGCACGGTGGCGGGCACCGCTTCAGCCTGCGCGGCTTTGGCCAACTCGCCATAGCCCATGCGGCGACCGTTGGGGCCGATGACGACGCCGCGCTCGGTGCGCAGCTGCGCGGCAGGCACGCCCATCTTCTTGGCGGCCGCGGCCACCAGCATGGCGCGCATGCGGGCACCGATTTCGCGGTACTGCACCCAGGAGTGGGCCACCGAGGTGGAGCCGCCCACCATCTGCATGCCGAACATCGGGTCTTTGTAAGCCTCGCCGGCCGGCCCGAGCTGGCTGCGGATCTTGGACCAGTCAGCATCCATCTCCTCGGCCACCAACAGCGGCAGCGCGGTCTGCACGCCCTGACCGATGTCGATCTTGCCGATGGTGACGGTGACGATGCCGTCGGGCGCGATGCTGACAAAGGCCGAAGGCTGCTGGTTGGCCTTGAGCGCCACGGGCGCGGCGGCGCCCCCGGTCGTCTGCGCGGCCAGCGGAAAAGCGCCCAACGCAAAACCAGAGCCCACGCTGAGTTTGAGGAAGGCGCGGCGGTCAACGCCTGCGGTGTCGGAGGTGGCTTGTTGCAGGAATCTCATGGGGCGCTCCTTCAGGCCAGGGCCTTGGCCGCGTCTTTGACGGCGGCGTGGATGCGGACATAGGTGCCGCAGCGGCACAGGTTGGCGCTCATGGCGGTGGTGATGTCGTCGTCGCTGGGGTTGCGGTTGGTCTTGAGCAGGGCCACGGCGGACATGATCTGGCCGCTTTGGCAGTAGCCGCACTGCACCACGTCGTGGCGCACCCAGGCGTCCTCGACCGCGCGGCCGATTTTGTCGTCGGCCATGGCTTCGATGGTGGTGACTTTTTTGCCCGCCACGGAAGAGATGGGGGTGACGCAGGCGCGGCCCGCCTCACCATCCAGGTGCACGGCGCAGGAGCCGCACAAGGCCATGCCGCAGCCGAATTTGGTGCCGGTCATGCCCAGCGTGTCGCGCAGCACCCAGAGCAACGGGGTGTCGTCCGGCACATTGACCGACTGGGGTTTGCCGTTGAGTTGAAAGGAGATCATGGAGTGCCCAATGGCTTTCTTAAAAATGGGGAGAACGGCGCAGTGTAGCGGCGCCGCGCCTTTCTTGCTGACGCTGGCTCATGGGCGGGAAAGCACCCTGTGATGCGCATAGCTTGCTTATATTTCAATAGCAAATCACGATGGACTGGTGCCGACCACCGGGCAGTTTTTCTGCCCATTCGGCGCGGGGCGCTACTTGGGCCGCGCGCAGTGCCCGCCCGACAGGGTGACGCCCGAGCCGGCGGCAAAAATCGGCGGCTCCATCCGCAGGTTGACGGGGGCGGAAACCCCAAAATCCCAGGCCACGAAGCCGATCAGGACGAGCCAGAAGATCCAGCGGTTGAGGGCCGTGCGGCGCATGTGCACGCCCCCTTTACAAGCCGATGCGCCGGCGCAGGCGCACGCCGACCAAGGTGCCCAGGAACGCCATCGGCACCCAGATCCACCCATGCACGCTGCCGGTGGAAATACCGCTGACCATAGCCCCCACATTGCAGCCAAAGGCCAGGCGCGAGCTGTAGCCCAGCATGAAGCCAGCGATCAACCCGGCGATCCATTGCGCTCGCGTGAGCGGCCGGGCGTCTTGCGGCCGCTTGGGCGCCACCCACAGCGCGCCGGCCAGAATGCCGATGTTGGTGATGCTGGTGATGTCCAGCAGCAGCGTCTGGTGCAGGCGCTCGGCGTGGCCCGGATCGCTCCAGAAGGCGTTTTGGGTCGGGTCGAACAGGCCCAGCGCGGTGACCAGCTTGGCGCCCCACAAGCCAAAGCCGTACACCACGCCCCAGGGTTGGCCGGCGATGAACAAATTCAGCGCGGCACACAGCGCCAGCACCACCGCGCCCCAGAGCCAGCGCCGCGGCGTGTCGCGCAGGCGAAAGCCCTGCCCGCACCAGCGCGCCACCGCCCAGCCCACCACCAACAACGCCAGCAATGTCGCGCCCAAGGCCCCGCCGGCGCCCCACAGCGGCACCAGGCCGACCGGCTCCAACGCGCCCAGGGCCAGCCAGGCGTTCAGGTGCGCCGAGCCGACAAAGCTGCCCAGCGCGAACAGCGGCAGCACCGCCATGTTCAGCGGCACGCCCAGTCCGGCCTTGTACAAGGTGCCCGAACCGCAGCCGTCGGTGATCTGCATGCACAGGCCGAACACGAAAGCGCCCAGGATCAGGCTGACCGACAGCGGCCCGAGCGCCGCCTGGGTTTCGGGAAAATGCGCCAGCATCGGCATCGACAAGGCCGCCAGCAAGGCCAGCAACAGCAGCTGGCCGTACACGCCGGCGGGGTCTTTCTGCTCCACCAGATGGCGCCAGCCGGTGGTGAAGCCAAAGCGCGCCGCCGCCAACCCCCAGCCCAGGCCAACGCCCACCAGCAACAACAGCGCCTGGCGCGCCGACACCGACCACAGGAGCCAGCCGAACAGCGCCAGCACGCCGACGGCCAGCGGCCAGCGCCGCACCCACGGGTGACCCGTGCGCGCGGGCGCGGAAAGAGAAGTCGCCGACGTGCTCATGGTGTCTTGCCGCCCCCCAGGTTGCGGCGCGCCCAGGTCACCAGCATGGTTTGCAGCTTCTCCAGCCGGCCGGGCTCGTGGGCCATGGGCAGGGGCCGGGCCGATTGGCTCCAGTCGATGACCGAGCCGGGGTACAGCCTGACCTGTTTTTCGCCCAGCAATTCGGAGCGCACGAACCAGTCGGTGGCGCTCCAGTGACCGGCGTTGCAGAAGGTCACCACGGTCTGCCCGGCGGCCACGGGAACCGCCTCGGCCTCGTGCCGCAGGCTGGCCTTGTCGAGCAGCACGGCGCTGCCCAGCTCGAAGTACAGGTCGCTGTCCAGGTTTTCGGCGCCGGGCAGCGTGCCGGGCGCGCGCGCCGCCTCGTGCGCCACCTTGCCCTGAAAAAAAGGCGCCGGGCGCGAATCGACCAGCACCAGGTCGGGCTGGCCGAGCCACTTGCGCACGTCCTCGCGCGTGGCCAGCCACTGCGGATTGAAGCGCGGCTGCCAGGCGCTGCGCGCCGGCACGGGCGCGGGTTGGTCGCTGACCGGCAGGCCGGCGGCACGCCAGGCGTTCAGGCCGCCGTTCAGAATCGACAGCTCCTGCGCGCCCATACTCTTGAGCGTCCAGTACACCCGCGCGGCGGTGGCGAAGTCGGTGGAATCGACGCCGGTGTAGACCAGCACCGTGCGCGTCTCGGGAGACAGACCCAGCTCCTGCACCAGGGCGGTGAGCGTAGGCAGGGGCGGCACCAGGCCCGGGTTGCTGGCCGGCCCGCGCCAGCGGGCATAGGGCGCCGACACCGCGCCGGGCAAATGCTGCAGGCGGTACGCCTCGGCATCGCGCACGTCGACGATGCGCACCGCCCCCCCCTGCGCCAGCGCCTGCAGCTCCGCCGGCTTGACCAAGGGCGCCGCCGCCAGCGCCCCGGCGATTCCGCAGCCCAGGCCACCCCACAGCAGCCACAAGGCTCGAAGAAGACGGGGAAGGAGTGGCACGGGAAATTGGCGGAAGGTAGGGCCCGGTATTGTCACCGCTTCTCGGCCGTGGCGGGGCGCCCTGGGGAATTGCCGCGGATCACCATCCCGTATGACACTGTCGCGCATGGCACTGCCCCGGCGTCTGCCCGGTTCAGTCGGACAGTTGTATGACGTTGGCGACCGGCTGTTTTACTTCGGATGGGGTGCGGTGCCTGGGCGTCAATGGAAGCCAGGCACCTTTGGCATGCCCGTGAAACCGGCCGCCTCGGGCGTATCCGCCAGACCTTGGGCCACCCGTGCCGAGAAATTCCATGGCCTTCAGGTTTGCTATAAATTCAATAGCTGCTCTGGATTATTCGGCGCCGACCTGACCTTGTTTTGACCATGAAAAGGCGAAACTTCAATCCGCCAGACCCCGCGCCACCATTTCATGCGCAAACGCCACGAACGCCTGACTGCCCTTGGCGGAAGGGTCAAACACCACGCCCGGCATGCCATAGCTCGGTGCCTCGGCCAGGCGCACGTTGCGGGGAATCAAGGTGTCGAACACCTTGGCGCCGTAGTGCGCCTTCAGCTGCTCGCTCACCTGCTGCTGCAGGGTGATACGGGGGTCGAACATCACGCGCAGCAGGCCGATGAGCTTCAAGTCACGGTTCAGGTTGGCGTGCACCTGCTTGATGGTGTTGGTGAGGTCGGCCAGGCCTTCCAGCGCGAAGTACTCGCATTGCATCGGCACGATCACGCCTTGGGCCGCGCACAGGCCGTTCAGGGTCAGCATGCTCAAGGACGGCGGGCAGTCGATCAGCACGAAATCGTAGTCGGCATCGACCTGGGCCAGGGCATCCTTCAGGCGCCGTTCGCGCCGCTCCTCGGCGACAAGCTCCACCTCGGCGCCGGCCAGTTCGCGGTTCGCGCCCAGCACGGTGTAGCCGGCCCCGGCCTCGCGCAGGCGTTCCGGGGCCACCGCGGCCTCGGCCACGGTGGCCGACTCCAGCAGCACGTCGTACACCGACAGCGCCATGGCACGTTTGTCGACCCCGGAGCCCATGGTGGCATTGCCCTGCGGATCCAGATCGACCAGCAACACGCGTTGCCCAATCTTGGACAGACCCGCCGCCAGGTTGACGGTGGTGGTGGTCTTGCCGACTCCGCCTTTCTGGTTGGCGATGCAAAAGATTTGGGCCATGGTAGGTGTGAACCGGGGTTACTTGGTCAGGGCCAGGCGCACGCCGAAACCGATCAGGAACACGCCGGCCAACTTTTGCAGCGCCCCCGACAAGCGGGTGCTGGCGCGCACACGCTCGGCCAAATGATGCGCCAGCAGGGTGGCCACCAGGCCGTAGGCAAAGGTCAGAATCGCCACCGTCAGCGCCATGACCCCGAAGGTGGCCAAGCCGGGGTTCTTGGCCGGATCGACGAACAAGGGAAAGAAGGCCATGTAGAACACGATGGCCTTGGGATTCAGCAGCGTGATCAAGAAAGACTGGCGAATCAGATGGCGCGGCTTGAGCTTCAGCACCGCGCCCTGCCCCGGCTTGGCCAGCAGCATGCGTGCGCCCAGCCACGCCAGGTAGGCCGCGCCCAACCACTGCACCGCGGCGAACGCCGCCGGATAGGTCTTGAGCACCGCCGCCACACCCGCCACGGCGCACCACATCAGAATCTGGTCGCCCGCGATGATGCCCAGTGTGGACCCCAGGCCGCCCCGCACCCCACCCTGGGCCGTGGCCGACAAAATGGCCAGGTTGCCGGGACCCGGAATGGCCAGGAACACGATGATGGCGACGACGAACGCACCGTAGTCGGAGATACCGAACATGGAAACTGGGGCCTCACAGGGGGAATCTGTGAGTTTAAGCCAGGGCGGGCACAACGGCACCCGGATCGCCCCGGGAACTCAGGCAAAGTGGTTGATTTGCTGAAAATCCGACCCAGCCGAGCTGAAAACCAGCCCTCCACCAGCTCAGTGGCGACGCAGCCAGATGAGACAACGCTCGGCATCCAGCCCTGGGACAATCAAGTGTTCCACGTGAAACACTTCCACCTCGGGGGGCAAGGCCTGAATCTCATCTTGCGGGTACTTGCCCTTCATGGCCATCCACACCCCCTGCTCCGCCAGCGCCCCGGCAGACCAACGGGTGAAATCGGGCAAGGAGGCGAAAGCGCGTGAGGTGATGACGTCGAAAGGCGCCGGGACGGATTCGACCCGGGCGTGCAAGCCCTGCAGATTGGTCAGCCTCAATGCGCCCGCCACCTGTTGGACGAACGCTGTCTTCTTACCGACGGCGTCCACACAGCTCACCGCCAGCTCCGGGCAGCACACAGCAAGCACCACCCCGGGCAAGCCACCACCAGAGCCCACATCCAGCAAACGCAGCGCCCTCCCCTCGGTGTGACGGCGCAAAGGAGGGATGACCGCCAAGCTGTCCAACACATGGTGGGTCAGCATCTCGGCCGGATCTCGTACGGCCGTCAGGTTGTAGACCTTGTTCCATCGG
>JAIUOM010000066.1 GCA_020161215.1 Pseudomonadota bacterium | reverse complement strand
CAGGTCGAAGACAGCCATTTCCTGCATGCGCTCGGCATGGTAAGTCTGGAGCATGGTTAGCTGATATAAATCAGTCAACAGGACGCTGTGAGCGATCATCATGGCGTTACCTTCGATCTTTTGTGGAGCCTGGGCGATGACGAATGAGGAAGCACGGGAAATTTTAACCGAGCGACAGGACGGGGTCGTGCAGATTCGTCTTCAGCGCCCTGACAAGAAAAACGCCTTGACGCTGGGTATGTATGCGGGATTGACGGCAGCTTTAACCGAAGCGGAGCACGACCCGACGGTGCGCGTCGCGGTGTTGACCAACTCGCTGGACTCGACCGACTCGCTGGCCGCGCACGCCGGCTTGTCGCGCAAGAGACCGGTGGCGGGCTGAGGCGCAAGCCTCGCACGGTGCGAGGTTTTTTACAGTCGGCCCATGCGCATTTCGGAACTTGCCCGGCTCAGCGGGCTGTCGCTGCACCGCATCCGCCGCTACGCGGACGCGGGCCTGCTGATTGCCGAGCGTGCCCACGGTGCCTACCGCGAATTTGATGCCCAGGCCGTGCGCGATGCGCGCTTCATCGTCATGGGGCGCGATATCGGCTTTTCGCTGCCAGAGCTGGCCGAGCTGCTGCCGCGTTACCGGGCACGCACGCTGACGATCAACGAGATGGTCGAGCGTTTGCAGGGGCGCATCGTGGCCGTCGATGCGTTGATTGCCGAGCAGCAGACGTTGCGCGCGCGTTTGGTCGAGCACATCCACTGGTTCGAACACCGGCGGGCCCAACCGCGCGCGCCGGAACCGACGACCCCCTTCCAACGCGCACCCAAAAGGAGACCCCGGCCGTGATCCCTCAGCTTGCCGCGACCCCCATGACCGAATACATACAGCGAGCCGTGCTGGCCATGCCGATGGCGCAAACGCTCCAACTGTCGTTTGATGCCATCGGCCCGGGCACCACCACACTGAGTGCCCCGGTGCTGGACGGGTGGTGCTTTGCCCCCGGGCAGCTGCAGGCCACGGCCCTGTTTGCCCTGGCCGATTTCGCCGCCGTCGGCGCCGCCGGCACCTTGCTGCCCGCTGGCTGGGCCAACAGCACCGTGGACGCCACGGTGAAACTCCTGGCGCCTGCGCGGGGGTGCCGCATCGTCGCACGTGGGCGGGTGGTGCAGCCTGGCAAGACGCTCAGCGTCTGCGCCGCAGATGTGTTTTCGGTGGACGCTGCTGGCCAGGAGCTGCTTTGTGCCACTTGGCTGGGCACGGCGCGCAACTTTCTGCTGACCACGCACTGAGGCGGGCGGCAAGCGTTTCACCGGATGGGCGCTGGTGCGGTGCAGTGCGATCATGCGTGCCTGTCCCTTTTCCCCCGCTGCCATTGCCCATGCTGACCGGAGACATGCTGCGCCGCTCCGCCGCGCGCTTTCCTGACAAGCCCGCCATCATTTTTCGCGGCCCCGATCGGCGTGCGGTGCTGAGTTTTCGCGAACTCGACGCGCGCGCCAACCAGCTTGCCCACGCCCTGCTGGCGCTGGGCCTGCCCAAGGGCAGCAAGGTGTCGATACTGTCGCGCAATCTGCCGGAGTACGGCGTGGTGTTCTTCGGCGTGGCGCGCACCGGGCTGGTGCTGAACAACGTCTCCATCCTCTACGCCGACGACGAACTGGCCTGGGTGCTGAACAAGAGCGACACCGAGGTGCTGATCCTCGACGCCCAGTTTGCGGACCGGCTGGCGACGGTGCGGGCGCACTGTCCATGCATAAAAAATACGGTGTTGATCGGCGCCCAGCAATCCGAAGGCGCTATCAATTTTGATGAGCTCTTGCGCGGGCAACTGATCACCCCGCCCGAGCTGACGCTGCACGAATCCGATCCGTTCTGCATGACCTACACCGGCGGCACCACCGGGCGGCCCAAGGGCGTGCTGGTCAGCCACCGGGCGCGCGAGGTCACGGCGCACACCGTGGTGGTCGAGGAGCGCCTGGTGCCCGAGGACGTGGTGGCCATCGTCACGCCGCTGTTTCATGTGGCGGCGCTCAACATCATGTTCCAGCCGGCGGTGCTGATCGGCGCCACCAGCGTGTTCGTCACCCCCTGGTCGCCCGCCGCCTTCATGGACGCCGTCGAGGCCGAGGGCATCACCGCCGGCTTCATGGTGCCCACGCAGGCCAACGGCCTGGTCACCCACCCGCAGTTCGACCCGGCGCGGCTGGGCAGCTGGACCAAGCTGTCGTTTGCCGGCGCGCCCATGCCCGACTGGGTGCAGACCGAGCTGATGCGGCTCCTGCCGCGACTCAAGCTGACGCAGATATACGGCCAGTCGGAGATGGGCGTGATCGCCGCCCTGCCCGCGCACCTGCTGCCGGCCAAGCTGGGCAGCGTCGGGCGCCAGCCGTTCAACGTCGATCTGGCCGTGCTGCGCGCGGATGGCACGCCGGTGGCGGTGGGCGAGATCGGCGAGGTGGCCACGCGCGGTGACAACGTCATGATCGGCTACCACAACGAGCCCGAGCAGACGGCGGCTTTCTTCAAGCACGGCGGCGGTTGGGGCCTGTCGGGCGACGTGGCCACGCTGGACGCCGACGGCTGCATCACCCTGGTGGACCGCGCCAAGGACATGCTGATTTCTGGCGGCGAGAACGTCTACCCCAAGGAGATCGAGGACGCCATTTATGGCCTGGAGCCGGTGGCCGAAGTGGCGGTGTTTGGCATTCCCGACGACAAGTTTGGCGAGGTGCCGGCCGCCTACATCCAGCTCAAACCCGGCGCCAGTTTGAGCGAAGCCGAGGTGCTGGCCCGTTGCGAGGCCCAATTGGCGCGCCTGAAGCGTCCGCGCCTGGTGAAGTTTGTCGAGGGCTTTCCCAAGACCGCCATCGGCAAGATCCAGAAAAACGTGCTCAAGGAGCCGTTCTGGCAGGGGCGCAAGAAAATTTGAACCAGCCCCCGGAATAACCCGAACAGCGTCATCCCCAGCAGTCAAGCCGCCGTTCAGCGTTCATCATTCACCGTTTTTGTTTCGCACCGATCTGCTGTCGAAAGGCCCATACCCATGAACGCACCGTCACGCCCCTTGTCCCGTCGTCTCGCCCTGGTCCGGGGGGCCGCCTGTGTCGGCGCGGCCACCTTGCCCGGTCTGGCGCGGGCCCAGGGTGCGCCCATCAAGATCGGCCTGATGCTGCCCTACACCGGCACTTTCGCCCAGATCGGCGTGTCGATCGAAAACGGATTCCGGCTGGCGCTGGACGAGCAAGGCGGCAAGCTGGGTGGCCGCGCGGTCGAGTTCGTCAAGCTTGACGACGAGTCCGAGCCGTCCAAGGGGGTCGAGAACGCACAAAAACTGGTGCAGCGCGACAAGGTCGACGTGATCGTCGGCACCGTGCACTCCGGCGTGCAGATGGGCATCCAGAAAGTGGCGCGCGACACCGGCGTGCTCAGCATCATCCCCAACGCCGGTGTGCTGGCCGCCACGCGCGCGCTGTGCGCGCCCAACGTGTTCCGAACCTCGTTCTCCAACAGCCAGCCCACTTTGGCGCTGGGCAAGCCGATGATGGACAAGGGCTTGAAGCGGGCAGCATGGATCAGCTGGAAGTACGCCGCCGGCGAGGAAGCCTTTGACGGCTTCAAGGAAAGCTACACCAAGGCCGGTGGGACGATTGTGAAAGACCTGTGGCTGCCCTTCCCCAATGTGGAATTCCAGGCCTTGCTGACCGAGATCGCTGCACTGAAACCCGACGCCGTGGCCTGCATGTTCGCCGGCGCGGCCTCGGCCAAGTTCATCAAGGACTACGCCGCCGCGGGGCTGAAGGACAAGATTCCGCTGTGGGGCTCGGGCTTTCTGACCGAGGGCGTGCTGGACGCCGCCGGTCCCGCCGCCGAGGGCGTGATGACCACCATGCACTACAGCGACTCGCTCGACACCCCGCGCAACCAGCAGTTCCGCACCGTGTACGCCAAGGCCTTCAAGCTGCAACCCGACGTGTATTCCGTACAGGGCTACGACGCCGGCCAGTTGTTGGTGCAGGGCGCCCGCGCCGTCAAGGGCGATCTGTCGGCCAAGGCGGCGCTGTACAAGGCCATGGAAGGCGCCACCATCGACAGCCCGCGCGGCAAATGGACCATGAGCCGCGCCCACAACCCGGTGCAGGACTTTTATTTGCGCCGGGTCGAAAAAGGCGAGAACAAGGTGCTGGGCGTGGCGGTGAAGGCGCTGTCGGATTCCGGCGTCGGGTGCAAGCTGGGATAAAAACCCAGGGCTGCCATGCTCAGTACGGCAGCCGCCGTACCACCTGTTGTCGCCTGGGGGCTTGAAGCGCGTCGATCAAGGTCAAGTGGAAGGTCAACTCTAGCCAGCGCTTTTGAGCGTGTGCGCCCTCTTTGAATTCAGCGTACCCCAAGCCATGCCACGCCTCGGTGGAGATCTCCACAGTCCAACCGCCACCGAGATCGAGAAGCTCATCGCATGCAGCATTGTTATCTTGTGCAAGGCGGACCCTCAGGTCGCTCGGGTGCATATTGAGTGCTGGGTAGGGCGAATAAAGTCCCGGGCTGACCACGGCATAGGCCGTCTTGCGCACTGCGTCATCTTTCTTAAAACAAATGACGGACAGCGCCGCGCAGTGATAGTCCCCTGACAGCAGCAGAATGCTGGAAGCGTTGGATTCGGCCAGCATACGAAGTAACTGGCGGCGCTGGCCGGGCGCAAGTTGCCAATTGTCGGCAGCACGTATGGCATCCAGGCCACTCTTTTCGTCGATGGCGTACCGCAACTCCCCGGGCGCTACGACCGAGCCGGTGGACAACACGTGGAGCCAATACTCGCTTGTATTGAGCCAGCCCTCTACAGCCTTGAACTGAGCCGGTGTACAGATTTCCGGTGACTTCGACGGTTCTGGGCTTCGGGTGCGGTGGCTTCGGGTGTCCAGGCAGAAGAAACCGGCGCCATTGGCCTCGAAGCTGTAATCGAACCCATCGAGTGCGCTCTGGTTACAGGGCGAATGGCTCCATTGGCCGGCAGCAAAAGTGGCCATTGCCGCGTCATAGAGCCGTGCGGCTTGCTGTTTTTGCTCTTCAGTCGCGGCGTCCGAGAAGGTCAATTCGTCCAGGGACCACGAATCATCGACCTCGTGATCGTCCATCAGCATGTACAGCGGCAGTTGGGCAGAAAGTCGTCGGAAACCATCCGACGCCAGTGCCTGTTGCATGGCAAGGGTCACCTTTTCCACCGGAGACGGGCTGTCGGCCAGTTTGCCGGTGGCGTCCGCATAAATCTGGTCACCGAGCATGAGCATGAAACGACCCTGAGTTTCATTGCGTTGGATACGCGCCGCCAGGTCGTTGAGCACAAAACTGGCACGTGCGCGGTCGAAGATCAATCCTGGGTGACGGCAGCTGCCGGTAAAAAAAGCCAAAGGCTCCTGGTCGCTCAGGCGCAAGGCATGAGGAGTGACGCTGAGTGTTCCACTTGGAAGATCGCGCGACTGAGCAGCGCTGCGTCGCATGCGCGAGGTTGTTCCAGGGTTGGCGCTGGACATCAGATGGAAGGCGTCGCGCTCCCGATCACGCATGTTTGCCAGCCACGTGGTCACGGTTTCGGGGGTGGCCGTAAGGCGCTGGCTGTCCATTGGGATGGCGCTGGCGGGGGCCACCACTCGGGCCGCAATTTCGCGTGCCGCGGCGGTTGCAGCATTCGGAGGTACGACGACATCGTGCGCGCTGACCATGGTGAGCGTGATCGGAAGATCCTGCGCGAGGACCGCCTCGGGGACAAACACATCCGCGAGGGCGATGGCAATGCATGGGTTGGGTTGCATCGACAGGTCTGACCACAGAGGGATGCGTTGAACTGGCCAGAGCGCATCTATGTGCTGCTGATTTCCCAAGGTCAATCGTGTCAGCGCCCAGTGCGCGAGAGTGCCTTGTGTGTCGTTGACTTCAATCCATACCCGTAGAAGTACGCCAACGGATTTGTCGGGCTGCGTGTGCGGGCGTGTCCATCCGATGATGGGACCCCCTCGGGGAGGCACGAGACGAGTTGCCGGTGCGACCACAGCCTGGGTGGGCTGAGCCTGCTGGCAATTGAACGTCCATGCGTCATCGAAAAATATTCGTAAGGGATCCAGGATCTGTTGGCGCATTTCCTGCCCGTGCCCAATGGTGCAATCGAAGTGCGCAAAGTCCTCGGCGATCAGAAGTCGAATGATCCGTTTTTGGGCCAACTGCGGATGGATACGTGCCAGTTGGTCGTAAGTCCGTTCCGCCGATTCGGCCCGGAACAGCGGGTTGTGACGCCCATGCAGCAGCGCGACCGGCAAACCCATGTGCCGGTGCACGTTGTCGTCGGTGACGTAGACATTCTGGCCGTCCGCGTTGACCAATCTTTCATGCTCCACGCAACGCGCACCGTGCGCCAAAACCCCGGTGTTCGCCCGACCGAAATACACCGGCAGCTTCTCATGCGTGGCCGGCAGAAGACGATCATGTCGCAGCAGCCGAGAAATGGTGCCACTCATGCGTTTGCAGGTGCACATGGCGGGGTTCGGTGTGAAGCGGCTGTATTCTCCTGGGCACTCTTCGCCGGGGTCAACCGGAAGGCTACCGAACACCCGATCGAGCACGACTTCAAACGCACTGGGCTCACGCTCGGCCGCAGACAACCGGAAGTAGTCGATGTTCAGTAAGTCGCGCGCCAACGCACCGAAACCCAACCGTGTCTGCGCCGTGCTGCTGGCCACCAGGTACGCCTGCATGTTGGAGAGCGTCATGGCGGAAAGTTTCGACGGTGGGTCGCCTGTGTCGAGGGCGGGCACTTTCTGGTGACGCAGGCGTCCGCTCAACAGGGACATCACCAGGGATGCGGCGCCCACGCAATGGGCAAAGCAGCTGATCTGCAGGCGAGCATCCTGGGGTAGCGGGTCTTCTCCGGGCGAGCTGCCATGAACGCGAGCGGTCAACTCATCGCGCAACGTTGCCAGCACCTGGTCTATCGCCATGGGGACATCGTGCTCGGCGATGTCGTCCATGCTGCAGCGCAGCTTGGACGACTCCAGCAACGGGCTGACCCGGTAGTCGAACAGCCAGACGTCGTAGCCCATCTCGTAAAACAAGGTGGCCAAGCCCATGTCGTCCTTGGATCGGTCATGTTCTTGCGGCACGAATCCGAGCGTGGTCTGCGCAAAGCCGTTGAGCATCAGCATGGCCTTGCATTGCCAGGTGTTTGGGTAGCCTGTGTTCCGCGTCGCCTCGACGCGGTGGAGCTGCTTGTAGCGTGTTAAAGCCAGCGTCACTTTGGCGGCGCCGGACGCATGGCCTGACTTGCCTGACGAGGGAACCTGGAATGTGATGCTGGGGTCCGGCTTAATCTTTTCAAGCGTTTGCTCGTCCGTCTTGACCAGTAGCTCGGGAAACTCCGGCCAGGGCCATTGGACGTCGGGATCCGTCAGTCGCGGGACGGGGGCGTCTTTGCGACCCTGGGCCAGCTCTTCGGGAATGCAGGTAGGATAGTCCGGCGCACGAAAATCCCATAAGCGGGTTTTCAGAAGATAGCGCAGGAACCACAGCCCGTAGCCGGCCAAGGAGACCATCGCATCGGGTGAATTGCCGCGTAACCCCAGTTGTGGCGGGTGCATGCGTGTGGTGTCCATCATGTCGAGCTTGAGCGTGCCTCGTCCCAGCAGTTCGCCCGAGGCCGTATGCAATTCGACCTGCAGGCTCATATAGCTGTCCCAGACATTGGCGCGCCATGGGGTGATTCTGTTGCGCAACATGGCCGCGGGAAGTAGGGGGCTCAGCATGCGGAGAAATAAACCAGGCATTTCGCGCCAACGCGCCGGGTAGCCGACCCGCTTGATCCCGGAGAGCACATAAGGTTGCTTACGCAGAGGAGGCTCGTCGTCACGCGCCAATTCAACGCGATAGTGCATGGCGCGCTCTTCACTGGCGTGCTTTGCGAGGATGATTGTGTCGATGACAAGATTGATGTGTCGTCGCAGCCACCCCTGGCGAGTTGACTCGGAGGTCGACTCATCGGCGACGCTTGAGCGCGTGCGGGGTTGTCCATCAGCAAGCCGCCTAAGGCTCTGGACCATGCTCCGCATGACTTCGGCTATTCCTCTCGTCATGGCCCAAGTGACCAGCGTGCGGAGCATCGTGATGCTCAGGCGCAACGCACCGGTGCGTCGCACGGGCAACAGGCTGACGCTACCGCCGATCACCTGGAAGTTGGCCAATTGGGTGATCTGGTTGCTGGACCGAGTGCGTTCCACGTCGATGCGCAAACTGGCAGAGTCTCGGTCATTGGCCAATACCGGGGATGGCAAGGCCGTGGGCACCAGCTGCACAACGTGCCGAGGATCGGCGGCGAACAGGTCGAGACTGGGCATTGGCAAATGTAAGGTCAGACGAGCGTCCGCTCGGATGAATTCATTGCTACCCGGATTCCGCCACTCAAAATACGGGGATTCATCGAGCGGTGTTGTTCGTGCGGTGACCCCGGGGTTGGTGCGCATGACTTCGGAGAGCTGCAGCGGGATGTGGCGCGGCCAGGCGGCTACCGTGCGCTTGTTGACGCTGGCGGTCAACGTGACTTCCGTGGGAGGGGGAGGCCAGTCGAGCGAGGCTTGGCTTGCGTGGGACGGCAAACCCGCCACGATCTGATCGAGCGCGCGTTCCGCGAGTGCGGTGATGGTCAGAGCAGGGTTGACGCCCAGCGAGGTGGGAATGATCGCGCCATCCAGGACGTACAACTCTGGGTAAGTCGAGTGCCCGGACGTTCCTTGAAACACGGCGCCAAATGCATTGACCACGCCATGCTCCGCGGAGTCGGCCATCGCGCAACCGCCCAGGGGGTGCACCGTGATGCTGCTGGGCGACATGGCGGCACCGGTCATGATGGCGCTGATGCGTTCAGGCAGCAGCCCGACCAATGGGTTATCCAGCCGAATACCAGCGGCACCATCGATGCCCTCGAGCAGGCCGGCATGGTGCTTCGCCAGGCGTTTTGTCTCTGTCCTGTCGTAGGAAAGCACGCCGTGGCCTGTCGCGGCGTCCAGCTTCAGCGTACCTGCGCCTCGGTCGTGACCCATGATCAGCAAGGTTTGCAGATGTGCCAGCAGGTTCGGGTGCGGCGCGGCCCAGTCGTACACCCGTGCCAGCTCCGGAATGTCTCCTGGCCGTATCTGCCATCGATCCAGCTGAGTCAACATGGACATGGTGGTGACCAGTTCGTGCGTCAGACCCGCCAGCGCACGCGGAATGGCGGCGTCCTGGATCAGCACATCCAGGAACTCGTCGTTCTTGTGCTTGACCCGTATGGAGGCCGTGATGGTCGGACCCACGCCAGGAAAATCACGCGCCCACCCCGCCGCGCCCTGCCCCACCCCATTCACCGGTTCCTTGACTAAGTGCGCCGCGGCCAATCCGTCGCCATTCGTGGACAAGCCTTGACCAAGCTTTCCGGAAAGCGTCAAGTGCCCCTCTTTCACACTGCGCAACAATATCTCGGTACTGCCCAGGCTGCCCGCGGCCAAGACCAACCTGCGCGTACGCAGCACCGGCTCTGGCACTTTTACCCCGCGTCGCCGACTTCCGACATCCCTGGTCCCCACGAGGTGCAGCTCCCAGAACGGGTCGCCCTTGTGGTCTGTCTGATGCTTGATGTCGAGAACGCTGACACCCGCATAAATCCGAGCGCCGCTCGCCGTTGCTCTTTGCAGATAGGTGTGTGCCAGCGTCTTCTTGGCATTGCGATTGCACCCCGCGACGCATTCGCCACAGCCGACGCAAACGCCCTCTGGCAGCTCGTCCGCCCCTGCCTGCTGAAAATTTTTGACAGTTTCCGAGGTCAACAAGGACACCGTCAATTCTGGTTTGACGGGCTCAAACGCATAGGTCACGTGGCTCGGTGCCAGTGCTTGCAGCCGTCCGGCCAGATCGCGCAGCCGCTGGCGTTTCAAGGGTTCTTGCAGAATCGGCACTCGGCCCAAGCCGGATGCAGCAGTGCCCACCGGGGTTACCGTGAACGGCTCCGCGCCAAGCTCCCGCAGGGCGCGGTCGTAGAACGGCTGCAGGCCGTTCAAGTCGACGTTGGCTGGCCAGGCCCTGCGGCCATTTCGCTGTTGGTCGAACGCAAACGCGTTCGGTCGCAGCATCAAGTTGGCATTGATCTGGCTTCCGCCGCCCACGGCGTTGCCCACCAACGCCACCAAGCCGTCGCCGATACGCAGATCGAACAGTCCGGAAGGAAGACCCGAGAATCTGCCGTTTTGCTCTATTCGCACGCATCCCATGGCCGTACCGAGACCGTCTGGAAACTCCCCGCTGAGCACCTCGTCCCCGCGCTCGAGCACCAACGGTTCAATTCCTGCCTGAGCCAAGCGCAGCGCAGCCACGGCACCACCGTAGCCCGAACCCACCACCACGGCCTCATGAATCCTCTCGGGTTGCCGGGTCAGCTCCTCAAATAGAACGTCGACTTGACGTGACAAACGGCCTTCAAAGGGGTTGGGCTTGGCGTCTTGATCGGCACTGCTCATAAATGTCACCTCCCTCGTTGTGATGTTGCTATTTCATTTCCTTGAACACTTCCAGCAACCGCCTGAGTTCCGTGGCTTGCACCGGCTTGGTCAGCACCGGAAATTCGATGCGTCCGGCTTGATGTTCCAGCGCTGCCATGGCGTCCCCCGTGAGCAGCGCCCCGGGTACTTCTCCCAGGTGCTTGCGCAACGCATGGATCAACTGTTCGCCGTGCATGGACGCGCCCAGCGCGTAATCGCTCAGCACGACGTCAATGTGCGGATGACGCTGTGCGATGCGTTGCGCGGACTCCGGGGAGTCCGCGGTCAGGGGAATGCACTGCCATTCGCGCAGCAAGGCCTGCGTGGCGTTCAGACTGGCCACATCGTCGTCGATGCAGAGCACGGTCATGCCACTCAGGCTGATGGGCTCCTGATGGGCCATCGGGAACGATTCCACGCACGTTTGCGCGACTTGCCAGTTCGGCAGCGAAATTTGAAGTTCAAAGCGGGTGCCATGTGGCTGGTTCTCGTGAATGGAAACCGCGATTCCCAACAGATGTGCCAGCTTTCGGACGATGGCCAAGCCTAGACCAAGACCATCTCCTCGGCGATTTTCGCTATTAATTTGATAGTATTCTTTGAAAACCAGATCACGCAGATGTCTCGGTATGCCGACGCCAGTGTCCGCGACACTCAGTACGCACATGCCAGCCGCGCTTGTCGCCTCGACCTGCACGGTGCCGTGGTTCGTGAATTTGATGGCGTTGTCGACCAGATTGCGTACCAGGCGCTCGAAAAGCTCCGGATCGGTGTGCAGCTCGACGGGCGGTGCGTGCCACTGAAGTTGCAGCTGCTTGGCGTGGGCGGCCGCCCCGCAGTCATCGCACACCCTGCGGAGCAGGGTATTCAGGGAGACCCAGTGCAGATCTGGTGTCAGCTCAGCGGCATCCAGTTTGGACAAATCGAGAATCGACTCGAAAAGACGTGCCAGTGAATCCAGCGAGCTGGACATTTGCAGGGAAATTTCCTGGGTTCTCTCTATGGACTGGGCGCGTTTGAGTACACCGTTGAGCAAGGTGAGCGCATGCAGGGGTTGGCGGAGATCGTGGCTTGCCAAAGCCAGAAAACGCGACTTGGCCAGATTGGCCTCTTCGGCGGCGTCTCGCGCAATACTCAACTCCTGAACTAGGCGGGCGTTGATATCTCGAATGCGTATCCCCTCTCCGATAAGGGTGGAAAAATTTTTAGAAAATCCAATCATTACGATGGCATATAGAATCAGTAATACTGCAGATTCCAGTCGAAATTCATTCTCCGTAAAAATCCATCCTATCGCCAATCCGCCGGCAAATAATGAGGCATACATTTTATAAACACGCGGCTCTGCACCTAGTACTGCCATTGAGCCGGACAACCAACAACAAATCACCAAAGTCAATTGTTGTTGAGCGCTTTCATTGATCGAGGGAAAAATAAAGACGGGACCTGCGGCGACAGTCGCAGCGGGGAAAAAAGTCATCCAAAAAAGACGATTTCGCCAGAGCATTAGATTTTTTTTAATATTTCCCAGTTTTGTTCCGGGCCAGAGAAAATAAACTCGTAGTGAATAAAAAATAATAATTAAAATAATCCAAATGAGTGCGTTCTTTATAAAGTGATGCTTTGTTGCAATCAGCAATAAAAATACGCTGAGCACGCCCACCGACCAACTGTTCTTAACCGATCGATCAATTGTGAAATGCAGCTGTAATTGATCAATTTTTTGGCCAGGAGCTAATTCGCCGACGGATTCAGCGGAGGAGCTTGACGCAAATAAAGGAATTTTCATGAAAACCCTTGCTGCGAGAGCTTCAACTTGGTACGCACCGTGACGTGCCCGGGTCAAGGAACGGTGCCCACATGGACGGCTCGATCGAAGGCCCTGTGCGCCCAACTACAGCGGTGATCCGGACTGCGCCACGGCGTACAGCGCTTCGGTCCGATTGCGTACATCCAGTGATCGAAACGCTGCCGAGAGGTGAGATTTGACGGTGCCTTCGGACAGTCCGAGTTCACGTGCAATGAGTTTGTTGGGGGTGCCTTTCAGCGCTAACTTGAGCACCGTCCGTTGACGCTCCGTCAGCCGGTCAAGCGGCACGGCGGGCGCGGCGGCCAACGCCTGTGCCGGCACGTACACGCCACCCGAGAGCACGATGCGCAAGGCGCCCATCATGGTGTCTGGATTGGCTGCCTTGGGCAGAAAGCCGGCGGCGCCCTTGTCAATGGTGGAGCGGATGATGCTTGGCTGCTCTTCGCCCGACACCACCAGCACCGCGCTGGTCGGGAAATAGTTCTTGATGACGTCAAGTGCGTTCAGGCCAGCCGTACCCGGCATGTTCAGGTCCAACAGCACGAGTTCGAAAGCCATGCTCTCGAATTGCGCCATTCCCTCGCAGGAGTCTGATTCGTACACCTGCGCCTCCGGCATCAGCTCGCCCAGCATCAGTCGCAGGCCGCGGCGAAATAGGGTGTGATCGTCAATCAAGAGGATGCGCACACGAACCTCCAAACACGTTGCTCAGCATACGGCATCCCCGAGCGATCACCAACTCGACCCAGGGCCGAGACCAAGCCAACCAAAGTTCAGGGATGCACAAGACCTCGGCCGAGACCATTAGGTGAAGCCAGCCGTGCGCGATCGCCGGAGACTGCGTAAACCTGGGAGCGAGGACATGCGCTCAGGTCAGTCACCATAACTTTCGAGGGAACACATCATGAAACGCTCACGTTTGCAGCATCTCTTTTCTGCTACCAGCTTGTGCGCAGCCGTCGCCCTGAGCCTGTCGGCCTGCGGCGGCGGAGGCGACGGTGATTCGTCAGCGCCCGCACCTGAGCCCGCCCCCGCACCGGCTCCCGCGCCTGAGCCAGCCCCCGCGCCAACGCCCGCGCCGGCCCCGATGGCGCTCTCCGGCACGGTCTCCATCGACGGCCGCGTCAAGAACGTGGTGGTCTGCCTGGACCTGAACACCAACAACGCTTGCGATGCGGGCGAACCGGCCTCGGCCGCGACCGGTGCCGACGGCGCTTACGCCGTCACCTGGGACGCCAATACCCTGCCGGCCACTCAAACCTCGGTGGCCGCGCTGATTGCGCCGGTCGCCACAGGCACCGTGGACCAGAGCACGACGGCGATCGACATGAGTGCCCCCGATGCCGCCGCCACCACGTCGGCCTACGTGCTCAAGCGCCCGGCCGGCGCCGGTGGCGATATCAACCCCCTGACCACCCTGGTGCAGGCCGGCGTGGCCGCTGGCATGACCGAGGCGGTGGCGCGGGAAAACGCGGCGCTGCAATTGGGCGTGGCGGCCGCCAAGATCGACGGCTACCAGGACGATCCGGCCTTTGATCTGGCCCGCATCGGCGACAACGCCCGCACCGCGGCCCGGATCACCGCCAGTGCGCTGCGCGACGGCGCCACACTCTCGGTGGGCGATCAGAGCGCGGCCTCCCCGGCTGCGGTGGGCAATCTGGTGGCACTCAACTACACCAGCGCCAGCAACAACTACCTGCGCCTGCTCAACCAAGCCGAGCAGGCCGCCGGGGCCGGCGTGGGTCGCCCCGCCATCGACCGACGCTCGGGTACGACCGCCGGCGTGGCGACCGCCCACAGCGTGCTCTACAACCAGGCCTACCTGACGGCCCAGGGCTGGTGGGTCTGCGACGAGCGGCCGTTCCGCTCCATGGCCGGCAACCCCTCGCGCTCGGGGTTCTGCAACGACGGCTTGCCGCAGATCGGCTACAACGGCCCGGACAACGCGCTGGACGGCCAAACGATGGCCAGCGTGCTCACCGAGATGCACGCGTCCCCGTACGGAGCGATCAACACCGGCTTGGCCATGGACGGCTTGCTGAGCGCCGTGGGCACCGCCGCCTTCCCGGTCGGCAGCACCAATTTCCTGCGCCGCAACCTGGTCGTCAGCAACCAGCCGGTGATCTGGATCAACAGTTTGAGCATCGACGCCAGGCCGCAGAGCCAAGCCACCACGCTGGATCAGTTGGTGGCTGGGTATCCGGCCAGCGCCGTGGTCTTGCCCGATCCCCGTGGCACGCTGAGCTTGGGCGTGACCACCACCGTCCTGCGCAATCTGCGCGTGGCGTTCAAGACCGGCAATGCCGTGCAGTTCTACGAATGCGACCTGGATGCCACCGGCGCCAACGTCAGCAATTGCGCGGCCACCGTCAGCGGCACCCAGGCCATCACCACGGTCAACGGCGTGCGAGTGATGCGTTTCATGGGCGGGCCGGCCCAGACCTACCAGAACCACACCCGGCTCTACGCCGAGGTGGACTGGGGTGGCACGAACGGCAAGTGGGTGTTCATGGCGCGTGAGCTGAACACCGACGCCACGTCGCGCGCCAGTGGCAACCTGCGCTTTAACCCCACGGCAGGCAGCGCGCTGAAGACCCAGCTCGGCTTGTGAGCGTGCCTTGCGTCGGCGGCGCCTTGCCCGCTGGCGCCTTCCCCTTGTTCAGGAGCTTCCCATGAAAGTAAAAAAAACATACTTCCCCATTGTCGGACTGTGCGCCGTCGCCTTGCTCGGCGCCTGCGCCACGTCGCCGGTGCTGACCGAGTTTCCCGCCGGGGCTCAAGCCCTGGATGCCCGCGCCATTCAGGCGGCGCTGGCCGGCAAGTCTTTTCAGAGTGGCACCTTCCTGGTCGGCTTTGGCGCGGATCAGAGCTTGAGTGGCGCACTGGGCGGACGCGCCGACTCGGGCACCTGGCGCGCCGAGGACGGGCGCGTGTGCACCCAGTTCAGAATCTTTCCCTCGGGTTGTGGCGAGCTGCGCCAAGCCTCTGATGGCTTGTACGTGAGGCGTATGAACGGTCAGGTCACGAAGCTGGAGCCGAAGTCCTGAGCGTTCCCCAAGCACCCAAAAAAGCCAGCCGGGATCGGCTGGCTTTTCATGGGCTGTCACAGTTGCCCTCCCGGTGGCTTCTCGTGCCTCAGCCACCCCAACCCCGCCGAGGTGGCGCCGGCCGGCCGGTATTCGCAGCCGACCCAGCCGTCCCACCGGCCCTCGGCGCTCAAGGTGTCGATCAGCTCGAACAGGTAGGGGTAGTTCAGCTCCCCCAGGTCGGGTTCGTGGCGCTCGGGCACGCCGGCGATCTGCAGGTGGCCGACGCGGCCGCTGGGCAGGTACTGGCGCAGCTTGGTGGCCAGGTCGCCCTCGACGATCTGGCAGTGGTACAGGTCCATCTGCACCTGCAGGTGCGGCGAGGCGACTTCTTGCACGATGGCGTGCGCTTCGTCCTGGCGGTTCAGAAAAAAGCCCGGCATGTCGCGCGGGTTGATGGGCTCGATCAGCACCGTGCGGCCGGCCTGCGCCGCGCGCGCGGCGGCCCAGCGCAGATTCGCCAGGTAGGTGGCGCGCGCCGTCTCGCGCGCCGTGCCGGGCGCCAGCAGGCCGGCCATGCAGTGGATGCGCGGGCAGTTCAACGCCTGGGCATAGTCCAGCGCCAGCGCGAAGCCGGCGCGAAACTCGTCCTCGCGCCCCGGCACGCAGGCCGTGCCACGCGTGCCGGCGCCCCAGGCGGCGTCGACGCCGGCCGCGTCGGTGCCGCCCGGGGGCGCGTTGAACAGCACCTGGCGCAGCCCGTGCGCGCGCAGGCGCGCGGCCAGCTCGGCCGGGGCGAAGGCGTAGGGAAACAGGTACTCCACCGCCTCGAAACCGTCTTGCGCCGCCGCGCCAAAGCGCTCCAGAAACGGCAGTTCGGTGTACATCAGGCTCAGGTTGGCGGCGAATCTGGGCATGGCGCGGGTCTCCGGGGAAAACCCAAGCTTATCGGGCCACCGGGCGTCGCTGGCCAGTTTTTTTTGGTACGGTGCACCAATGAACGCCTCACCTACCCCCGCCCATCTGGCGCCCACCGACGCCATCGACAGCACCCACGCGGCGGTGCAGGCCTTTGCCCACGAGCATGCGCGCGGCGCCGACCCGCGCGCGCGGGCGGTGGCGCTGACGCACGCGGTGCGCGACGCCATACGCTACGACCCCTACCAGATTGATCTTTCGCCCCAGGGCATGCGCGCCAGCACCGCGCTGGCGCAGGGCTACGGCTGGTGCGTGCCCAAGGCCGTGCTGCTGGCCGCGGTGGCGCGCGCGGCCGACATCCCGGCGCGGCTGGGCTTTGCCGACGTGCGCAACCATCTTTCGACCGAGCGCATGCGCCAGACCATGCAGACCGACCTGTTCATCTGGCACGGCTACACCGAGCTGTGGATCGACGGCGCCTGGCGCAAGGCCACGCCCGCCTTCAACCTGAGTCTGTGCGAGAAATTCGGCCTGCTGCCGCTGGATTTCGACGGCGTGCACGACTCCATCTACCACCCCTTCGATCAGCGCGGCAACCGGCACATGGAGTACGTGCGAGAGCGCGGCAGCTTCGACGACCTGCCGCTGGACCACCTGGTGGCCGAGTTCCGCCGCGTGTACCCCGCCTGGCTGCCCGATCAGGCCCAGCAAAGCCGCCTGCACGAGGCGGATTTCTTGTCCGACGTGGCGCGCGAAACCGGCCGCTAGGCCATCGACCCGCGCACCCGCTCGAACACCTTCCAGAACGCCGCGTCCTGCGTGGTGGCGAAGTTGATGCGCATCAGCGTGCTGGGCCGGCGGTTGGCGTGGAACAGCGCGCCCGGCGCCAGCAGGTAGTCCTCGTCCAGCATGCGCAGGGCCAGCTGGTCGGTGTCCACGCCGGTGTCGATCCAGCCGAACAGCCCGGCCGGCTCGGCGGCGAAGCTGCAGCCGGCGTGGCTGGCCAGGCGCACGCTGCGGCTGCGCGCGGCGTCCAGGCGGGTGCGCACGCGCTCGACGTGGCGGCGCAGCTGGCCCAGCTCGATGCAGTGCGCCAGCGCGCGCTCCAGCAGGCTGGGCGTGGTCAGGGTGGACAGCAGCTTGGTGTCCAGCAGCGGCTCGACCAGATCGGTCGGCGCGGCCAGAAAACCCACCCGCCAGTTGGGCGTGAGGATCTTGGCGAACCCCCCGACATAGATGGTGCGGCGCAGGCCGTCGAGCATGGCCAGGCGCGTGGCGTGCTCGGGCGCCAGGTGGCTGTAGCTGTCGTCCTCGGCCACCCAGAAGCCGTGCTGCTCGGCCAGCTGCAGCACCCGGTGCGCGCTGGCCGGCGCCAGGCAGGCGCTGGTCGGGTTGTGCAGCACGCTGACGCTGACAAACAGGCGCGGCGCGCGCGGCGTGCCGGCGTGGGCCTCGCAGTAGCGGGCCATCACGGCCAGATCGGGCCCCTCGGGGCCGCGCGGCACCGGCAGGATGTGCATGCCCAGCGCGGCCAGGCGGGCGAACTCGACCGCCCAGCCGGGTTCCTCGACCATCACCGTGTCGCCGGGTTTCAGCAGGGTGCGGCTGATGATGTCCAGCGCCTGCGTGGCGCCGACGGTGGTGATGATCTGCTCGGCGCGCGCATCGATGCCCATGGCCGCCAGGCGCCCGGCCAGCACGCGGCGCAGGCGCGCATCGCCGATCGGCTCGCCATAGCGCACGCTGGTCTCGCGCACGGTGGCCGCCACGGTGACCTTGCGCAGGCTGGCGGCCAAGGGTTCGGTCTCGATCCAGTCGGCCGGCAGCACGCCCATGCCCGGCTGCGGCTTGCCGCTGATGGGCTGGAACATGCCGCGCATCAGGGTCGCGGCGCTGATCGGCAGGTTGCGCCGGCGCGCGTCGCCGGCGTCCAGCGGGCGCTCGGGCAAGGCCGGGGCGCTGTCGCCCGTGCGCGGGCGCGCGGCGCCGTCGCGCACAAAAAACCCCCGGTTGCGCCGCGCCTCGACCAGGCCTTGGGCCTGCAGCAGGTCGTAGGCGGCCACCACGGTCGATGGGCTCACCGCCTGCTGCGCCGCGCACTGGCGCACGCTGGGCAGGCGCGAGCCCGGCGCCAGCAGGCGGTCCCGGATGCGGCTGGCGAAGCGCTCGGCCAGTTGTTCGGTCAGGGGTTGGAGGCTGGTGCGCAGCAGCATGGCGGCAAGGGGCGGTTCTGTATTGACTTGCTGAACCATACAGTTGTCCATCTGCGCTCGTCAACTGTGCTGATGGTGTATTGGTTTGGACGCTACAGTGCAAGCTGCCATGACCGCCGCCGAGTTCAGTGCCCTGCTGCTGATGACCACCGCCGTCAGCTTCACGCCGGGACCCAACACCACGTTGTCGGCCGCCATCGCGGCCAACCGCGGCTTGGCGCGCGCCATGCGTTTCGTGCTGGCGGTGCCGGTGGGCTGGTCGCTGCTGTTCGTGCTGTGCGCCGTCGGCGTGGGTTCGCTGGTGATGGCCGTGCCGCTGCTGCGCTGGGGCGTGCTGCTGCTGGGCGTGGGCTACATGCTGTGGCTGGCCTGGCGGCTGGCCGGCAGCGCCGCGCTGGGCCAGGCCGACGCGCGCCAGCTCGATGTCGGCTTCGTCGCCGGCATGGGCCTGCAGTTCGTCAACATCAAGGCCTGGATGCTGGCGCTGTCCATCGTCGCCGGCTGGATCGCCGGGCGGCCCGACTGGCTGGCGCGCAGCCTGCTGGTGATTCCGCTGATGATCTTCTTCGCCTTCGCCAGCAATTTCCTCTATGCCCTGATCGGCTCGCTGCTGCGCCGCTGGCTGGCGCGGGGCCGGCGCTTGCTGGTCTTCAACCGCCTGATGGCGGCGGCGCTGGCGGCCACCGCGCTGTGGATGCTGTGGCACGCCGTGCGCGGCGCCCCGGGGGCCGCCGCATGAAGGCGCCGCAGGGCGAGGCGCGCCTGGTCGCCGGCTTTTGGCTGGGCGCGCTGGGCGTGACCTTTTTCGCCATCACCTTGCCGGCCACGCGCCTGGCCACCGGCTCGGCCGCCGATCCGCAGCTGTCGCCGGCTTTCGTCACGGTGGCGCGCGCGGCGCTGGCCGGCGCGCTGTCGGTGCTGTTTTTGCTGGCCACGCGCACGCCCTGGCCGCGGCGCGAACTGTGGTGGCCGCTGCTGTGTGCCACGGCCGGCAACGTGGTCGGCTACCCGCTGCTGCTGGGCCTGGCGCTGCGCAGCGTCACGGCCACCCACGCGGCGGTGATCACCGCCCTGGGGCCCCTGGTGACGGCGATGGCGGCGGCGTTCATCCTGGGGCAGCGCGCGCGCCCGGCTTTCTGGGCCTGCGCCGTGGTCGGTGGTGCCTTGGTGCTGGTGTTTGCCTGGCTGCGCGAGACGCAGGCCGGCGGCTTTGGCCTGGCCGGCGCCGACGCGCTGCTGCTGGTGGCGGTGGTGGTGGCCTCCATCGGCTACGTCTACGGCGCCCAGGTCACGCCGGCGCTGGGCGCCGAGCGCGTGATCTGCTGGATGTGCGTGCTGGCCCTGCCGTTCAGCCTGCCGGCCACCTTGTGGCTGTGGCCCGACACCGTGGCCGAACCGGTGCGCGCGGCCAGCTGGTGGGGCCTGGTGTACGTGGGGGTGTTTTCGATGTGGGCCAGCTTCTTTGCCTGGTTCCGCGGGCTGGATTGGGGCGGCGCGCTGCGCGTCAGCCAGGTGCAGTTGCTGCAGCCCTTCCTCAGCATGCTGTTTGCCCTGCCGCTGCTGGGCGAGTCGCTGGACGCCGTGTCCATCGGCTTCGCGCTGGCGGTGGTGGCCACCGTGTTCCTGGCGCGGCGTTTCGCGCGCCCCGCCGCCGCGCCCGAGGGCCGGCCATGAACCCCTGTGTCGATTCCGTGACCCCGACCGTGCCGCACGGCCACCTCCAAGGAGAAACCCCATGCATCCCCACGACATGAGCAGCGCATCCCCCTGGCGCCTGGCCGAACGCGCCGAGACCATGAACCCCTCGGCGATCCGCGAGATCCTCAAGGTCACCGAACGCCCCGGCATCCTCAACTTCGCCGGCGGCCTGCCTTCGCCCGAGACCTTTCCGGTCGAGGCCATGCGCGCCGCCTGCGCCACCGTGCTGGCCGAGGGCAGCACCATCGCCAAGCCGGCGCTGCAGTACGCCGCCAGCGAGGGCCTGGCCGAGCTGCGCACCTGGGTCGCGGCCGAGATGGCCAAGCAGGGCGCACATGTCTCGCCCGATCAGGTGCTGATCACCACCGGCAGCCAGCAAGGCCTGGATTTGATCGCCAAGGTGCTGCTCGACAAGGACAGCCCGCTGCTGGTCGAAACCCCCACCTACCTGGGCGCTCTGCAGGCCTTCGCGCCCATGCAGCCGACCATCGACAGCGTGGCCAGCGACGACGAAGGCGTGCAGCCCGAGGCGCTGCGCGCGCAATTGGCGGCGTCGCCGGCGGCCGGCGGCCAGCGCCCGCGCTTCATGTACCTGCTGCCCAACTTCCAGAACCCCACCGGCCGCACCATGCCCGAGGCGCGGCGCGAGGCGGTGCTGGCCGTGTGCCGCGAACACGGCCTGCCCATCGTCGAGGACAACCCCTACGGCGAGCTGTGGTTCGACCAGCCCCCGCCCGCACCCCTGCTGGCGCGCTGGCCCGAGGGCGTGATTTACCTGGGCTCGTTCAGCAAGATCCTGGCCCCCGGCCTGCGCCTGGGCTACGTCATCGCGCCGCCGGCCTTGTTTCCCAAGCTGCTGCAGGCCAAGCAGGCGGCCGATTTGCACACGCCCGGCTTCAACCAGCGCGTGGTGGTCGAGGTGCTGAAGAACAACTTCCTCGACCGCCACGTGCCCACCATCCGCGCGCTCTACAAGTCGCAGCGCGACGCCATGCTGGCGGCGCTGGGCAAGCACATGGCTGGCCTGGATGTGCAGTGGACCCAACCCGTCGGCGGCATGTTCGTGTGGGTGCGCCTGCCCGAGGGCGTCCAGGCGTCGGCCCTGCTGCCCCAGGCCGTGGAGGCCGGCATGGCCTTCGTGCCCGGTGCGCCCTTCTACGCCCACGCGCCCGACCCGCGCACGCTGCGCCTGTCCTTCGTCACCTCCACCGTGGCGCAGATCGAGCAGGGCATGGCGGCGCTGGCCAAGGTGGTGCGCGCCGCCGCCGGCGGCGGCTGACGGCGCCAAGGGGACGGCCGATGATCCGCCTGTGGGGGCGCGTCAGCTCCATCAACGTGCGCAAGGTGCTGTGGACCTTGCAGGAGGTCGCCGTGCCGTTCGAGCGCATCGACGCCGGTTTGGCGTACGGCGTGGTGGACAGCGCCGACTACGGCGCCAAGAACCCGAACCGCCTGGTGCCGCTGCTGGAAGACGGCGACTGCGTGCTGTGGGAATCCAACACCATCGTGCGCTACCTGTGCGCGCGCCATGCGCCGGCCCTGTACCCGCAGGAGCTGCGGGCGCGCTTTGACGCCGAGCGCTGGATGGACTGGCAGCAGACCACGTTCAACCGCGCGGGCAGCCCAGCCTTCCTGCAACTGGTGCGCACGCCGCCCGAGCAACGCCAGCCGGCGGTGATCGACGCCTCGCGCGCGGCCATGGCGCCCCTGCTCGCGATGCTCGATACGCACCTGGCGAGCCGGCCGTGGGTCGGCGGCGAGGCCTTCGGCATGGCCGACATCCCCATCGCCTGCGATGTCCACCGCTGGTGGGCCCTGCCGCAGCCCCAGCCCCATGCGCCGCATGTGCGGCGCTGGTTCGACCGCATCCTGGCGCGTCCGGCCACGCGCGGCGTGCTGGATCTGCCCCTGACCTGACCCGGCCTGCCCCCCACCACCATGTCACAGCGCCCCTTTGCCCAAATCGACGTCTTCACCGCCACCGCCACCCTCGGCAACCCGGTCGCCGTGGTGCTGGACGGCAGCGGCCTGGACGATGCCGCCCTGCAGCGCTTCGCGCGCTGGACGAACCTGTCCGAAACCACCTTCGTGCTGCCGCCCACCGACCCGGCGGCCGACTACCGCCTGCGCATCTTCACGCCCGGGGGCGAGCTGCCCTTTGCCGGCCACCCCACGCTGGGCTCGTGCTTCGCCTGGCTGGCGGCGGGTGGGCGGCCCCAGCGGGCGGACCGCATCGTGCAGCAGTGCGCCAAGGGCCTGATCGAGATCCGGCGCGACGGCCAGCGCCTGGCCTTTGCCGCGCCCGCCATGCAGGCCAGCGCGCCCGCGCCGTCCGTGCTGGCCAAGGTCGTGGCGGCGCTGGGCCTGCCGGCCGCCCAGGTGCGCCAGGCCCGGCTGCTGGACAACGGCCCGCAATGGCTGACCCTGCTGCTGGACAGCGCCGACACCGTGCTGGCGCTGGAGCCCGACCATGCCCAATTGGCCAATCTGAAGCAAAAAGTGGGTGTGGTCGGTGTGTACACACAGGATGAAGCTACTTCATTGATAGCAAAATCGAGCCGCGAGGCGCGCGCCTTTGGAACCCCCGCCGACGCGCCGCTGATCGAGGTGCGGGCCTTTGCCGCCCCCATCGGCGTGCCGGAAGACCCGGTCACCGGCAGCTTGAACGCCAGCCTGGCGCAGTGGCTGATCGGCGCCGGCGAACTGCCCGCAGCCTATGTGGCGGCCCAGGGCACGGCCTTGGGCCGCGCCGGCCGCGTGCACGTGACGCGCGACGCCGCCGGACAGGTCTGGGTGGGCGGCGACTGCGTGGGGTGCATCGAGGGCACGGTCCGGCTGTGACCCCGCGGGCCGGGTTGCCAGAGGGTCAGCGTGTATAAACCTGATCCAGCAATGGTATTGATAGCAAACTTGACCCCCACCAGCGACCTCGCCGAGCGGCGCAGGCCAGCCCGCCCATGAGCGCTGACGCCCCCGATTCCCCACCCCGTCTCGACCACCTGGTGGTGCTCGCCGACAGCCTGACCCAGGGCGTGGCCTGGTGCGAGGCCACGCTGGGCGTGACGCCGGCGCCGGGCGGCCAGCACCCGCTGTTTGGCACCCACAACC
>JAIUOM010000065.1 GCA_020161215.1 Pseudomonadota bacterium | reverse complement strand
GCACGTAGGCCTCGAACTGAAAGAAGTCCAGGTGCCGCCAGCTGCGCTGGCGGTGGTCATGCAGCTTTTGCTCGGCAGCCGTACAGGCCGGGCATGGTGCGCTGCTGCCGTGCCAGGCAACGTACAGGTCTATGCGGCTGCGCTGTACATCCAACGCAACACGTTCCACCGCCCAGGGCGCGCTCAGCCCAAGGGCCTGACAAAACAGTGCTTCTTGCATTTGGCACTCTCCTGTTGGGTCGCTGTCAATTCAATCTCTTGAACTGTAGCGTTCCACACGAAACGGAAGAGAGCCGAATTAATGGCCAGATGTCGGCGTGGATAAATCGTTCTATGCTATCGTATAAATAGCAAAACTTGCGGCACTTGTCCTGCTCCGCAGCCTTCGGAATTTCTGTAGCGACGGGTGGCACGAGAGGGGTCACACCCTCCACTGTCTCGCCGCCAGCTCCTTCATGATTTCCTCGGTGCCGCCGCCGATGGTCAGTACCTTCACTTCGCGGTAGATGCGCTCGCAGACGGTGCCGCGCATGTAGCCCATGCCGCCCAGAATCTGCACGCCGGCGTCGGCGCAGAAGGCCATGGCTTGCGTGGCGTGGTTCTTCAGCACGCAGACCTCACCCACCCAGTCGGCGCCGGTGTCGCCGGCGTCGGCGCGTGCGGCCAGTTGCTCCAGCCAGGCGGCGGTGCTGCGGGTGCGCTGCTGCATATCGACCAGCTTGTGGCGCAGCACCTGGTGCTCGACCAGGGCGCGGCCGAACGTCTTGCGCTGCTGCGCCCAGGCCAGGGCTTCGTCGTAACAGGCCTGGGCAAAGCCCAGCGCCGCGCAGGCAATGCCAAAACGCTCGCCGTTGAAGTTGCCCATGATGGCCTTGAAGCCCGCGCCTTCCTCGCCCAGCAGGTAGCGCGCCGGCACGCGCACGCCGTCAAAGCGCAGGTGGGCCGTGTCGGAGCATTGCCAGCCCATCTTGTCGAGCCGGCTGCGTGACAGGCCCGCGCTGTCGCCCGGCACCAGCAGCAGCGAGATGCCACCGGCGCCTGTGGAGCCGGCTTCCCCGGTCCGGACTGCAACCGTGAGCCAGTCGGCCCGCATGCCTGAGGTGATGAAAGTTTTTTCGCCATCGACCACGTACTCATCGCCCTCGCGCCGCGCGCGCGTGCTCAGCTGCGCCACGTCCGATCCTCCACCGGGCTCGGTGATGGCCAGCGCGGCGATGCGCTCGCCGGCCAGCACGGACGGGATCACCTCGCGCTGGACGGTCTCGCTGCCCAGCGCCAGCACCGGCGGCAGGCCGATGTTGTGCGACAGCAGGCTGGCCAGCACGCCGCCGCTGGCGCCGTACCGGCACAGCGCCACCCACATCACCAGCTTGAGCGCGTGCGGCGCGGGCGTGCCGCCCAGCGCCTCGGGGTAGCCCAGACCCAGCAGGCCCAGATCGGCCGCCTGCCGGTACAGCGCACGCGGGAACTCGCCCGCCGCATCCCAGGCGCTGACGTGCGGCGCGATCTCTCGGCGGGCAAAACGCTCCACCGTAGCGGCCAGGGCCTCGCGCGCCTGGCGCAGTTCGTCGGCGTCGGTCATGGCTTGGCGCCATCCGGTGGCGGCGCCAGGCGCAGCAGCACCTGGCCCGGCGCCACCTGCTGGCCCAGGCTGACCAGCACTTCGGCCACCACGGCGTCGGCACGGGTGGTCAGGCTGTGCTCCAGCTTCATGGATTCGATCACCACCGCCGGCTCGCCTGCGGCCAGCGGCTGGCCGGCCTGCGCGGCGATGCGTACCACCTTGCCGTTGAAGGGCGCGCGCAGCTCGCTGGCGCCGCCGCTGGCGCCTGCGGTGGCGGCGGGTTCAAAGCTGCGGTCCTCGACCCAGCCATCCACCGCGCCGTACTGCAAGTGCCAGCGCTCGGCGCCACTGCCTGCCGCGGGCACCCGCACTGCCCGCAGGCGTTGGCGCACCCCGCCTGCAGTGGTGACGGCCAGGCTGCCATCCGCCTGGGTGGACACGGCCAGCGGCGTAGCCGGCTCGCCCGTGCGCGCCACCGACCAGGCTGCGCCTGACACGGCCTGCACCGTCAGGTCCAGCTGCCGGTCGCGGTGCGTCAGCCGGAGCGGCAGCGCAAAGCGGCAGACCAAGGCATGGGGGTTGCATGCCAAAACAGCCGCTGGCGCTAGTGGGTCTAGCGCAGAGTGCTCCTCCATTTGTAGCAATTGACGCAGTTCGTCGCCGTGCGTCGTGAGGAAGGGGATCAGCGCCTGCCCGGCGCGGAACTGCGGGTGCCGCAGGCATTTGGCCAAAAACGCGCGGTTGGTCGGCAGGCCCAGCACCTCCAGCTGACCCAGTGCGGTGACCAATTGGTGGATGGCCGCGTCGCGCGTGTCGGCGTGCACGATCAGCTTGCCCAGCATGGCGTCGTAGTGCGGCGTGACCTCGGTGCCGGTCTGCACCGCATGGTCCAGCCGCAGCGGCGCGCGGGCGAACTCGGCCGCGTGCGGCGGCGGCTGCCAGTGCAATACGCGGCCGGTGTGCGGGGTGAAGTGCTCGTCCTCGGCGCACAGGCGCACCTCGATGGCGTGGCCGTGCAAGCGCACGTCGTCCTGGCGCAGCGGCAGCGGCTCGCCGCGCGCCGCGCGAATCTGCCATTCGACCAGATCAAGGCCCGTCAACGCTTCGGTCACAGGGTGCTCGACCTGCAAGCGCGTGTTCATCTCCATGAGGAAAAACGCTTCCCCATCCAGCAGAAACTCCACCGTTCCCGCACCCACGTAGCCAGCCGCGCGCGCCAGGGCCACGGCGCACTCGCCCAGGCGCTGACGCAGCGCGGGGTCGACGGCGGGGCTGGGTGCTTCTTCAATGATCTTCTGGTGGCGGCGCTGCACCGAGCAGTCGCGCTCGCCCAGGTGAATGACCTGACCGTGCGCGTCGGCAAACACCTGCACCTCGACGTGGCGCGGCGCCAGCAGCGCGCGCTCGATCAGCAGATCGCCGTTGCCAAAGCCGGCCAGCGCCTCGGCGCGTGCGCTGGACAGCGCGCCGGGCAGTTGCGCCGCCTCACGGACCAGGCGCATGCCGCGCCCGCCTCCGCCCGCCACGGCCTTGACCATCAGCGGGTAGCCGATGCGCGCCGCCTCGTCCGCGAAGCGCGCGTCGCTCTGGTCATCGCCCGCGTAGCCGGGCAGGCAGGGCACATCGTGCGCCTGGGCCAGCGCCTTGGCGGCTGATTTGCTGCCCAGCGCGCGGATGGCGGCCGGTGGCGGGCCGATCCAGATCAGGCCCGCATCCTGCACGGCCTGGGCAAAGCCCGCGTCCTCGCTCAAAAAACCGTAGCCGGGGTGTACCGCATCGGCGCCAGTGGCGCGCGCGGCCTCCAGCAGGCGGTCGACGCGCAGGTAGCTGTCGGCCGACGCGCTGCCACCCAGCGCAAAGGCCAGCGTGGCCTCGCGCACGTGCAGCGCGTCGGCATCGGGGTCCGAATACACGGCCACCGTCTCGATGCCCATGCCCCGCGCCGTGGCGATCACGCGCCGCGCGATCTCGCCGCGGTTGGCGATGAGGATGCGCTTCATCGCATGGGTCTCTTGGCGATCCCCATGATCTTGGCAATGATCCCCATCATCACCTCGTCGGCGCCGCCAGCAATGCCCGTCAGGCGCGTGTCGCGGTACATGCGGGCGACCTTGTTCTCCCAGGTGTAGCCCATGCCGCCCCAGAATTGCATGCAGGTGTCGGGCACCTGGCGGCCCAGGCGGCCGGCTTTCAGCTTGGCCATGCTGGCCAGCTCCAGCACGTCGTGGCCGGCCACGTAGCGCTCGCAGGCCTGGTAAACCAGGGCGCGCAGGCATTCGACCTCGGTCTTGACCTCGGCCAGCTTGAACTGCACCCACTGCTGGTCGGCCAGCGTGGCGCCAAACAGCTGGCGCTGCTGCGCCCATTCAATGGTCCAGTCAATGGCGTTGGTAAAGCTCTGGATGCAGCTGGCCGCGCCCCACAGGCGCTCTTCCTGAAACTGCTGCATCTGGTAGATGAAGCCCTGGCCCTCGGCGCCAATGCGGTAGCGCTGCGGCACGCGCACCTCGTCAAAGTAGATCAGGCCGGTGTCGCTGGCGTTCATGCCGATTTTCTTGATCTTGCCGGCAATCTCGATGCCCTTGGTCAACTTGCCATTGGGCCCGTCGCGCATGGGCACCATCACCAGGCTCTTGTTCTTGTGCACCGCGCCTTCGCCGGTGTTGACCAGCATGCACATCCAGTCGGCCTGCAAGCTGTTGGTGATCCACATCTTCTGGCCGCTGATGACGTAGTCGTCGCCGTCCTTGCGCGCGTGGCTTTTGATGCCCGCCACGTCGCTGCCCGCGCCGGGCTCGCTGACGCCAATGCAGCCCACCATGTCGCCCGCGATGGCCGGGGCCAGAAAGTCGCGCTTCAGCTCATCGCTGCCGTAGCGCGCCAGCGCGGGCGTGCACATGTCGGTCTGCACACCAATGGCCATGGGCACGCCGCCGCAGTTCACGTGGCCCAGGGCCTCGGCCATGAGGATCGAGTAGGAATAGTCCAGCCCCATGCCGCCGTATTCCTCCGGCTTGGTCAGGCCCAGCAGGCCCAGGTCGCCCAGGCCTTTGAACACCTGGTGCGCCGGGAAGATCTCCGCCGCCTCCCACTCGTCCACGTAGGGGTTGATGTGCTCGTCGATGTAGCGCGTGAGGGTCTTGCGGATTTCCTCGTGCTCGTGCGTCCATTGCATGGGTCGTCTCCTCAGGTGTTATTTGGGGAATTCACTTTCTTCGCGGCGCTGCGCGCCCTGCAGAAGGCCGCGGAGCAGGCCAAGCCAGCGAACGCCGTGCCCGGACCTGCGCCGGGCACTGGCGTTGTCCCCCCTCCGGGGGGAAGGCGCGTCAGCGACTCAGGGGGGTGTTCCATCTCACATGCGTGCCACGCCAAACTGCATGTGCCGCGGGCTGCGCGCGGCGCCTTCTGCGATGGTGTCCAGGCAAAAAGCCAGCACGGCGCGCGTGTCGCGCGGGTCGATCACGCCGTCGTCCAGCAACAGTCCGCTGGTGTAGAAGGCGTCGGCCTGCGCCTCGAACATGGCGACGATCTGGTCGAACTGTTTTTGCGATTGCTCGGCGTCGGGCTGCAGGCCTTTGCGCGCCAGCGCGGCCTCGGTCACGATCTGCATGGTGCGCGCGGCCTGCTCGCCGCCCATCACCGCCGTCTTGGCGCTGGGCCAGCTGAACAGAAAGCGCGGCGCATAACCACGCCCGCACATGCCGTAGTTGCCGGCGCCAAAGCTGGCGCCGCACTGAATGGTGATCTGCGGCACCGTGGCGTTGGTCACCGCCTGGATCATCTTGCTGCCGTGCTTGATCATGCCGCCCTGTTCGGCCTGCGTGCCGACCATGTAGCCGGTGGTGTTCTGCAGGTAGATGATGGGGTGGCCCAGCTGGCACATCCACTGAATGAAGTGCGTGGCCTTGTTGGCGCCGGCCACGTCGATGGGGCCGTTGTTGCTGATCAGGCCCACCGCATGCCCGCCGATGCGCGCCTGCGCGCACACCGTGGCACTGCCGTACAGCGGCTTGAACTCCAGCAGCGCGCCGGCGTCGGCCAGGCGCAGCATGACCTCGCGCATGTCCACCGGCTCGCGGTGGTGGGCGGGCATCAAGCCCAGCAGGTCATCGGCATCAAACGCTCCTGTATTGATAGCTGATGGCGTAATGTTCACACCGACATCTGGCCCAAAAATACCTCGAAACTGCGCCACCACCTGCCGCGCCAGCCCCAGGGCGTGCCGGTCGTCCTCGGCCAGGTATTCGCCCAGGCCCGACACGCTGGTGTGCATCTCGGCGCCGCCCAGTTCCTCTTCGGTCGCTACCTCGCCCGTGGCGGCCATCAGCAGCGGCGGGCCGGCCAGGAAGGCACGCGAGCGCCCTCGCACCATGATGACGATGTCCGACAGCCCCGGCATATACGCCCCGCCCGCCGTGCCCGAGCCGTGCTGCACCGTCAGCACCGGTAGCCCCGCCGCCGACAGGCGCGCCAGGTTGCGGAACAGCGCGCCGCCGTGCACAAAGCCCTCGACGCGGTAGCGCATCAGGTTGGCGCCGGCGCTCTCCACCAGGTGGACGAAGGGCAGCTGGTTCTGCAGCGCGATCTCTTGCGCGCGCAGGATCTTGTCCAGGCCCATGGGCTGGATAGCGCCTGCGTCAATGCCCGAATCCGAGGCCACCACCATGCAGCGCACACCCTCGACAAAGCCGATGCCCGCCACCATGCCGCCGCCCGGCACCGACTTGGCGGCGTCGGGCGTGTCCTGCAGATAGCCCGCCAGCGTGCTGAGCGGCAGCCAGGGCGCGCCGCGGTCCAGCAGCAGGGCCACGCGCTCGCGCGGCAGCAACTGGCCGCGCTTGTCGAACTGCGGTTTGGCGCCGGCGGACTTGTGCGCCGCGCGCTCTTCCAGCTCGTGCCAGGCCTCGATGCGCGCCAGCATGGCCGCGCGGCGCGCCTGCGCCTGAGCCGACTGCGGGTTCCAGCTGGACGTGAAGCTGCTGCTCATGGCTTGAGCACCTTGGGCTCGGCATAGCGGTGAAAGCCGTCAAACGGCCGCACCGCCGTGCGCTGCTGCACATCGGCCGGCGCCGCCACCTCGCCCGTGCCCATGCGCACCTGCGGGCGCGCGCCGTCCACCCGCAGCACCGTGCCGCTGATGAAGCTGGCCGCCGGGCTGAGCAAAAAGACGATGGCGGCCGACACCTCGGCCTCGGTCCCAAAGCGGCCCAGCGGCACCGTGCTCGGCATGCGGCGCAGCATCTTGCCCGCCTCGGGTGGGTAGTGGTCCATGCCGCTGCTGGCGATGTAGCCCGGCGCCACCGCGTTCACGCGCACGCCGTGGGGCGCCCATTCCAGCGCCGCCGTCTCGGTAAAACTGACCATGCCCGCGCGCGCCGCGCCGCTGTGCGCCATGCCCGGCATCGAGCCCCACATGTCCGCGACGATGTTGACCACCGCGCCGCCGCGCGCCTGCATGCTTTGCTTGAAGCACTCGCGAGCCATCAAGAAGCCGCCCGTCAGGTTGGTGTCGATCACCGCGCGCCAACCCTTGGCGCCGATCTTCTCGAGCGGTGAGAGGTACTGCCCGCCCGCGTTGTTGACCAGCGCGTCGATGCGACCGAACGTCGCCATGATGGCGGCCACCACCACGAAGACCGACTCCTCGCGCCGGATATCGCACACCACGCGACTGGCCAGGCCGCCATCGGCCGTGATCTCGTCCTCCACCGCGCGCAGCTTGTCCTCATTGCGTCCGACCACCACCACGCGCGCACCCAGCGCCGCCAGCTCGTGCGCCGTGCAGCGGCCAATGCCCGAGCCACCGCCCGTCACCACCACCACCTGTCCCGCCAGCAGGCCGGGGGCAAAAATCGACTGGTACATGATCCTAGAAGCGGTCGTTGAACGCGCTCGACAGTGCCGTGATCGGCGTGCCGTGCAAGGCGCGAGGACGCGGCAGGCTCGCGTCTGCCAGGACGAGCAACGCCGCATGGCGCGGCGAACGCGGTGCTGTCGAGTGCGGAACGTGGTCACCTCGCAGGTGTCTGTCCACGGAACCAAGAAATTCAGTACACATGTGATCCTTCTTGAGGTTGCGAGCGATCAACCGCTGCTCCTGGGATCCGTTTCTCCGATGAACAGCGCCAACGCCTGCGCCGTCAGTTCGTCCAGCGACAGCTTGCCGCCGGGCGAATACCACTGCACCGCCCAGTTCAGCGCCCCAAAGATGAACAGCCGCGCCACCGCCGGCCGCGCCTTCAGCCGGCCCGCGCGGTGCAGCGCGCGCAGCGCCGGCATCCACTCGCCCTCGTACGCGGCCGTTTGCGCTGAGATGCTGGCGCGCTGCGCGTCGTCCAGCGAGCGCCATTCGTACAGCATCACCGGGATGAAATCGCTGCCCGGCCCCAGCAGCACCTCGAAGTGCTGGCGCACCAGGGTGCGCAGCCGGTCCTCGGGCGCGGCCCGCGCAGGCAGCGTGGCCAGCGCCTGCGCCTGGTGCGCCTCGGCCCGCGCCATGCCCTCCTGCATCACCGCATGCAGCAGCGCCTGCTTGCTTTGAAAGAAGTAGAACGGCGACCCGCTCTGCATGTCCGCCGCCGCCGCAATGTCGCGCGTGCTGGTGCCGTCGAAGCCTTTGGTGCGAAACAAGCGCGCCGCAGCGGTGATCAGCGCCTGGCGGCGGTTGCCTTCGTCACGCTCAGCCGCCGTCTTGGGCGGGCGGCCGCGACGGGGGGGCGCAGATGTGTCGTGAACGGGCTCGGCGGGGCGCATGGGCGCAGCATAGCGTGTTCGTTTAATTTTGCAAAGCGTTTGCTCGGCAAAATTATCACCGGCTTACGCTGCGGCCGCTTCAGGCTGGTCAGCGTCATTCGCTCTCAGCGGCCTGGGCGGCGGCTCTGATCGGTAGCTGCCTTTCGGCGGACAGTGGCGCGTATGTCCGCAGCACCCCGGAGACCGAGTATTCGACTGGGCGCGGTCCTCGACGAATCGTGAACGACCGGTCCTGCCTGCGGTGACTGAGTGGTACCCGTTTACTTGGCGCTGAATTGCACTGGCAGTGCAATTGGTGATCCTGTCAGCGCCTTGATCGGATAGACAAGGAGCAGCACGTTGTGCTTGGTGTCGAAAGCTTCACCAAGACATTCGTGTCTGTCGCCATTGCGGTCGCTATAGACCAAAAGAGTAGGTTTGGTCATCTTCCTGCCGACCGGTAAGAGGCCGCCCAGTGCGTGAGAAACATCGATCCGTTCGATGGTTGGAATTCCGAACTGCTGAGCGAAGGATGGTGAGGCTTCAATGCGACGCACATTGGCGTAAGTCTGCCCGTCTGGCACGAATTCGATGGGTTCGAGGATGAGTACGACACACTGGCGATGGTTGGTTCTGGCGAACTCCCGCGCAGATGCGTACTGCGAAGCGCCAAACTTCTTAGCCAAAGCCATGGGCGTCTTTATTCCCATCGCCATATCGGCAGCCATGCGCCTGTACCCATCGCCTTGGAACAGAGCGAAGCGCGCAAAGTTGTTTGCCTCTCGCTCGAACTGGTCGGCGACTGTTGGCGCAAGCGTCCTCTCGCAATCCTGGAAGAGGCTAAAAATCTTCCGGTGGGTCGGCAGTTCATGATGCCCGACCTCGTGGAGCTTCAGAAAGGTCTGCTTGGAGGGAACGACGCTGTCATCGATGTGGATGATTTGCTCGTTGGCGTCATAAAGCCCGAACACTTTCGAAAGAGCGGACTTCAGCGATTGAGCTGCCTGCGCGGTCTTCTTATTGACAAAGGCAAGAAACGCTGCGGTATCGAACATACCCTTGGGCGCGACGCGCAGCTTTGCGGCGGCCAAGATGTCTTCGACTGGCGTAGGGAAGACATCCAAGGCCGAGGCTCGATTGAGTAGGTTCAGCGCCTGCCTTTCGACAGCGGCTAGTTCAAATGAATGAAGACTGCTGTCGTCAGGCTTCATTAGCTCCCCTTTTGCGAACGCATGAACTTTAAGAAGTTCAAGAGTTGCGCCTCTTCATCTTGGGTCAGGTTGTGTTCCGCGAAAGTGGCAATCCTTCCATGCCGCTGGTTGTCGCCACGTGTTGCGGCAGACGGCATATAGCCCGCCAGGTCCATCAACTTGAGATAGTCGATGTTGTAGATCTCGGCCAGCTTGTTGAGGATGGTCGGACTCGGCTGCTGAATCTTCCCATTCTCCAACTGGCTGAGGTAAGCGTTCGATACCTCCTTGCCGCTGGCCTCTTCGACCTGTCTGAGCGACATCTTTCGATCGTCGCGGATCGATGCAAGGTACTGACCTAGGGTGACTTTCACGGATTGCCCAATTTGGCGACAGCACCCGTGACCCCCACGACCGCCCGCCTGCCTTAAGTCTAGGCGCTTTTGCTAAATTTTCAAAGCATGCTTAAAGTGCTTGACAAATTTAGCATGCTTGTGCATAGTTGCAATCAAGCGCTCAGCAGCGGCCTCGTTGAGCAAGCGCCAAAACGAAGTGCGCGGCTCTCCGCGTGAACAACCGAAAGCTGAAAATGAGCAAGCAATCTGATGAAGGTATCGAGGACGTCTACGCCGCGGTGTCGGCCGGCCGTCCTGTTCGTGAGCACGGCCCGTTCGAGATCCAGATCGGAGATCAAGCGATGCGGTTCGTGCCGGTGGTGGTCGACGATCCGGTGGTGACAGGCAGCCAGATCTTGGCCGCCGCGTGCGCGCGTCCTGCGAGCGACTTCCTGGTGTTCCAAGTCCTGCGCGATGGTGCGCTGGAGACGGTTCGCCCGGATGAGACCGTGGACCTTCGCAGCGCTGGTGCCGAGAAGTTTCTCGTGTTCCGCAGCGACCGCTCGTACCGCTTCTTCCTGGACGAGCGAGCGTTCGACTGGGGCGCGACGCGCATCTCTGGCAGCACGATCAAGCGCCTGGCTGAGGTGCCGTCCGCGACCACCGATGTCTGGCTGGACGCGCCGGCCGGGGGTGAAGACCGGCTGATCGAGGACAAGGAGATGGTTGACCTCTCAAGCGCGGGCACCGAGCGCTTCATCACGCGCCCGGTCAGCATCACGATCAAGGTCAACTCCCGGGACCGCGTCGTCGACCGCCGCCAGCTGAGCTACTGGGAAGTGGTCAAGCTCGCCTATCCCGAAGCGGGACCGAGCGAGCAGATCATCTACTCGATCGACTACGCCTCTGGCCCACGCCAGAACCCGAACGGTTCGCTGGTGGAAGGCCAATCCGTCATCGTCAAAGAAGGGATGAAGTTCTATGTCACACCGACTGATAAGTCTTAATCCGGAGCTGCAGCGCCTTATCGACGAGGGCTACGAGATCGAGGTCCGGCCCGGCTTCTTGCTGGTCCACTCGGTCCCGTACGTCAATGCGAAGAAGGAGGTCGCGCGCGGGATCATCGTGTCCGAACTGACCACGGCCATGCCGGACGTGCTCGGTCGGCCGCCTACGCACCAGGTCCACTTCATCGGCGAACACCCGTGCAAAGCCAACGGCGCTGATCTCGTTCAGATCCGGTGCCAGAGCGCGGAGTTCAAGCTGGCCGAGGGGATCACGGCGCGGCATCATTTCTCCAACAAGCCGCAGCGCGGCTACTACGAGAGCTACTACGAGAAGATCACCACCTACGTGCGGGTCATCTCGAGTCAGGCCAAGGCGTTGGACCCCACCGCCGACGCACGGACCTTCCGGACCCACGAGCCGATCGAGGATGATTCGGTGTTCCTGTACCAGGACACCGCGTCAAGCCGAGCCGGTATCCAGCGTCTCGCGGCGCGCTTCCGCCAACAGCGGATTGCGTTCGTCGGCCTGGGCGGCACGGGCAGCTACGCACTGGACCTGGTTGCCAAGACGCACGTGGTTGAAATTCACCTGTTCGACGCCGACCTGCTGCGGCCGCACAACGCGTTCCGCTTGCCAGGCGCCATCTCGCGGGAGATCCTGGATCGCGGCATCACGAAGGTGAAATACCTCAGCGAGCACTACTCGACGATGCGCCGTGGCGTGGTGCCGCACGAGGTCATGATCGACGAAGGCAACGTGATGGAGCTTGCCGGATTCGACTACGTGTTCCTCTGCGTCGATCGCGGCGAAGTCAGGCAGCTGGTCCTGCGCGCACTGGCCGAAACGGGAGTGACGGTGATCGATGCCGGCATGGGCCTGAACCTCTCCGACGATCAGGAATCGATCTGGGGCACGTGCCGCGTGACGGTCAGCACCCCCTCGACCCGGGACATCGCACTGGCGCGCATTCCGCGCGCCGACCGCGACGAGGAACTCTATGCCTCGAACATCCAGGTCGCCGACTTCAACTGCTTGAATGCCGGTCTGGCGGTCGCCAAGTGGAAGCGCATGAGCGGCTTCTACCTGGATGACCACGAAGAGTATGAGACGACGTTCAGCGTGAACCTGAACCAGCTCAGCCGGCTCGAACGGCGGTGAAGCGCCTCCGGTTCAGGTGCGAGGTGGTCGCCGCGCTGCCGGAGGCATTGCGGCCCCTCACCTTGTACGTCACCACGGATGGGGATGTCGCCGGTCATCTCTGCGCCTGCGGCTGCGGCCGCGAGGTTGTCACACCTCTATCACCGACCGATTGGTCGATCAGTTTCGGCCGGCAGGGGGTGACCTTGATGCCGTCGATCGGCAACTGGGCCTTTCCCTGCCGTTCGCACTACTTCATCGAGAACGGAGCGATCTGGAGGGCGGGGGACATGTCGGATCGCGCCATCGCGCGCGGGCGAGTTTGGGACAAGGCGTCAAAGCAACAGTATTACGAACGGCAGCAGCGGGATTTGCCCGCGAACGGGTCCGCAGCAGTGGAGGCCGCTCCGCCCCCGCTGAATGCAGAGGTGCTAATGCCCAAAATTTCTGCCTTTGCGCGGTTTTGGGCGTGGTGCAGGCGCCTGCACTCCGGTTGATCGAAGGGGTTCGAATATCCTCCTCCAAGGGGCTTCGGCCCCTTTTTCAGTTCTGGGTGCCGAAATTGCCGTGCAATTCGCACTGTCGCGGACGTTGACGATGTGCTAACGTCTGGAAATAAGGAAATCCCCGATGCGCGCTGGACGCATCGGGGATTCCAGTCCATAATCCACGGCTTTTTAGCCGTCAAACTTACAGGAGTCTGCCCATGCCGATCATCGATGCTGGCGCTCTGGAGTTTGTTGCGGACCTCGCCAGACCTATGGTGAAGCAGACTCTCCGCGCTCCCGGCCAGGCGGTGCAGATACCGGAGCAACTCAGCGCCAAGCTGAACGAGTTGCTATCCAACGCGATGCTTGACGACGTGCTGGCCCTGCGGGAGCGCGAGCGTACAGTGCCGGTTGAAAATCTGCGTCTGACTGTGCGCTAACTTAACTCAGTGGTTCACTGCGTGCAAAAATGCACGCATGAGTCTTCGCTACCGCTTCATCGATCTCGAATCGATCGCCGACGCATCAGAACTCCTGCGCACCATCGTGCCGCCGGCCTCCGATATGCAGCGGTTCGCGCTCATCGGGCAGCCGCTGGTGCCCTTCCAGCGGGTCGTCGAACACCTCCGCGGGATCGGCGCCCAGACCCTGCTCCTTCAAGACTCTGTCCGCGACCCAGACTTCCTCGCTGAACACGAAGCGTTCTATAGCAAGCAGCACCGCGTGATCTCGCATCTGTGCTCGCGCTTGCATGCGTTCGCTGCGCCCATGCGAGCACAAGTAGAGGGGGAGGCCTTAGGTGCCCGAGCGGTGCTCGATTTCCTCGACAACCTGGCCGAGCCTTCGCGCCAGTACCTTGGGTTCGTGACATTCCGTCCCCTGCGGCACGCGCCCGTCGGCGCCTCAATCCTGATTCCCGCGCACGTCTGCGATGTGACCTGCCACGAATGCTTTCCTGTGCATATTGCCGGCAAGGACTTCCAGGTCTGCGGTACTCCGTACCTGCAGCAAGACAACGCGGTGGGCGCTTGCGCCCAGGCGAGCATCTGGATCGCGCTGCGGACCCAGATGAAGCGGGTCGGCAATACCGCCTACAACCCCGCCGACCTTACGCGTGCGGCCACTCGCTACGTCGCGCTCGACCGCGTCTTTCCGGGCCGGCAGGGTCTTGTCATCGAGCAGATGCTAGAGGCCGTGCGCTCATCCGGCCACGATCCGCTGGCCCTGACCTGTGACCCCACCCCACCGAGCATGTCGCCGACGGCCGCGCAGGTCATCGAGCAGGCGGCGCCATACATTGAGTCCGGCCTGCCGGTGATTGCGACGCTGTTTCCGACGAGTGGCGGCCACGCCGTGGTGTGCATAGGTCGCCAACTCGTCGCACATCCTGCAGTAGATACGACCCGCATCGTGACCCCGCTTGGCATTCGATATCGCCCCGCATCGGACTGGGTGGACGCACTCATCATCCACAACGACAACACGGGACCGTACCTGCCGATCACGTCGGGCGATCCGCTGCAAAAGGACTATTGCCTTGAGCATGCGAAGAACCTGATCGTGCCGCTGCCGGAAGCCGTCCATATGACAGCCAAAGAGGCTGAACAGGCTGCATTGAAGGCCCTGGCCTTCAGTTGCGTCGTGCTGTCTGGCTATGACACCGGCAAGCCGCCTCGACTCACGCCGGAGGGAGATATCGTGCTTCGCACACTGCTTGTGCGCCGGCACGCGTTCCGCAGATGGGCATTGAACGATGAGGAACTCGATCCAGCCTTGAAGGACTGGTATCGCACCATCGAGTTGCCGCGTCTGGTCTGGCTCGTCGAGTTGCATGACGCAGCACTGTTCGATCCGCGAAACCCCGGCAACTGCAGCCGCATCGGGGAAGTTGTGCTGGATGCATCAGCCGACACGCTGCACGGAGACGTAACCCTCGCAGCCCGCTTGAGCGGCCGCGTATTACCGACCTATTCGGTGCCGCAGGGATTGCTGGTGCTCGACTACGGCAGCTCAGTCGTCCTGCTCTCGACGGGCGCACCCGGCAAGACGCTGACCATTCCATGGGAGTAGTGCGTCGAGATGCTTTCGACCGTTGGACCTTTCGTTTGTGACGCTTAATAGAACGCATTCGACCTGTCACTTTGAAGATCGCCGTTCGCGTGCGCGGCAAGCGGTCGAGCTTGAATAACTTGGCCTTCAGCTCCGGTATGAGTGAGAGTGAGCGTCGTCGTGCGGATGCTCCATTGCCCTTCGGAAGTTTGAGTACGGCGAAGAGTAGGAGTGGCGCGCGGCCGCCAAGCCACTTGGCAGGCTGCTTCACTCTCGACAACGGTCATCGCTGCCGGCGCAGAGACAGGCATTCCAATGACGGCTTCATGCCCCGGGGCTTGGATCCAGCAACCTGCAGCGGAAGACTGCACCCGCTGCGAACCAGCCGTTCACTCCTTCAACTCAAAGACAGGAAACGGCGCACGCTGCTTTCCTTCGCGATAGGCTCACCACACTGCCCGCACCGGCCTCACCGTCCCCGCCGCCCTCTTCGCGCTCACCGTCGCCTCTTCAACGTCGGCACCCCGCGCCAACGCCACCCCCATCCGCCGCTTGGCGAAGCTCTCGGGATTGCCGATCAGGCGTAGGTCAGTCTGATCATCTTGCGGGTGGTTTCTGGACACCTCATGCCGCGCATTACGGCGACCACCTAAACCCGCACCCTCGCCATCAGCGGCTCAAACCGATAGACCGCAGAGCGTCGGCCCGCAGGCTCGATGACGGTTTCCAGCAGGCCCGCTTGCAACAGGACGCGGGTAAAGCGCGCCGCCGTTTGTGACGGGATGCCGGCCTTGCTGGTGAACCGGCTGTTGCTGAACACCGGGGACGTGAACAGGTAATCGAGCGCGGCCACGGCGTATCTGGACGCCAGGAGCTTGATGAACTGCTGCTTCATGTCCTCGTAGAAATCGCGGATGCTCTGCGCCACCTCCAGGTTGCGGACGGCCTGCTGCGCCACCGCCTGCACGAAGAACTGACACCAGCCGTCCCAGTCGTCGTTGGCCGACACTTCGCGCAGGCGGTGGATGTAGTCGTCTTTGTGGTCTTCAAAGTACCGGCTGATATAGAAGTGCGGCGCGCTGATGGCGCCGCCTTGCCACAACATCAGCGTGATCAGCATTCGGCCGACGCGGCCGTTGCCATCTTCAAAGGGGTGGAGCGACTCGAACTCGGCGTGGGCCAGCGCGGTGCGCAGCAGCACCGGCATGGCGCCATCACCCGCCAGCTTGAACAAGGCCTCGGTGCCGCTCGTCAGGTGCTCGGGCGCGATGGGCACAAAGCTGACCTTGCGGCTGCCGCGCTCGCCGATGTAGTTTTGCTCGCGCTTGTATTCGCCGGGCGACTTGTTGGCGCCGCGCCCAAAGGACAGCAGCTGGCGGTGGATGCTTTTGACGAGCGATTCGGTCAGCGGCCGGCCTTCTTCGAGCTGGCGCTGGGCGGTGTTGAGGGCGCGCCGGTACAGCGCGGTTTCGATGACGTCGGCCCGGAACTCGGTGGCGGCGCCCTCGTCGTCGTCGCCAAATTCAGCCTGCAGTTGAAGGATTTCGTCCAGCGTGCTGATGGTGCCCTCCATGCGGGAGGAGATCACCGCCTCCTGGCCGCGCAGGGGCGCCAGGAAGATTTCGCTGTTGTGCATGCCGCGCAGCATCTGGTCGTAGCGTGCCAGTGCGGCGGTGGCGTCCAGCAGGCCGGGCAGCAGCCGGCCAAAGTCAAGCTGAGAGGGCGGGAACTTGCCCAGGTGGTAATGGACGGCGTTGTCGGTGTCGAGAACCATGAGGCTGCGGCTTGCCTGAATTTGTCGTCAATAATTTATATTATTTTAATGACAAATGGCGTCGTCATTCACCAACCAACATCGAACTGATTTGATATCAATTTTCTCGTCTTTATTAACAACAACGCAACTTGCTGTTGGCACGTGAAGGTCAACGCAGTTTGTTGTTAACAAAATTTCTTTCGTCAATAATAAATCAAGCACAACGTGAGGCGACTTGCGGCTTCACCTTGGCCGCTGCCGCATTGGCGCGCTGGCGGGCCTGCTCCACATCCGCATCCCAAGCCAACGCCACCCCCATACGCCGCTTGGCAAAGCTCTCGGGTTTGCCGAACAGGCGCAGGTCGGTCTGGGGGTCTTGCAGGGCTTCGGCAACGCCTTCGAAGACGATGCCTTTCGCATCCACGCCGCCGTAGATGACGGCGCTGGCGCCGGGGGATTTGAGGGCGGTGTGGACGGGCAGGCCCAGGATGGCGCGGGCGGCCAGGGCGGCGGCGGTCATGGGGTGGGGTTGACGGCAATCACGTTGCGTCCTCGGTTGCGGCCATCCGCCACGTCCAGCACCACTTGAGGCAGCGCTTCGAAGGGTTTGACCTGGGCGATGCGGCCCAGGTGGCGCGGGCGCAGATCGGTGGCCAGCCGTTGCCACACGTGCTCGCGCACGTCGGGCGGGTTGTCGGAGTTGACGCCAATCAGCCGAACGCCGCGCAGGATGAAGGGCATCACGCTGGTGGTGAAGTCGTGCCCGGCGGCGTTGCCGAAGCTGGCGATCACGCCGTCGCGGTCCATGGTGCGCGTCAGCGCGGCCAACGGCTCGCCGCCCAGCGAATCCAGAGCGCCGGCCCACTGCGCTTTCTCCAGCGGCCGGGTGGCCGGCGGCAGTTCGGCGGCGGTGATGACCTCGCGCGCGCCCAGCTCTTTCAGGTAGGGCGCGTGTTCGGGCTTGCTGGTCACCGCCACCACATGAAAGCCGCGCTGGGCCAGCATGTCGATGCCGATGCCGGCCACGCCGCCCGTGGCGCCGTTGACCAGCACGCGTCCGCCGCTGGGTTTCAGGCCGTTGAGCTCCATCAAGTCCACCGCCAGCGCGGCGGTGTAGCCGGCCACGCCGATGGTGATGGCGTCCAGCTCGGTCAGAGGCGACGGAATCCGGTTCACCCAGTCGGCCGGCACGCGCGCCCGCGTGGCCCAACCGCCGTGGTGTGACACACCGAAGCCGTGGCCGTGCACCACGACCGAATCCCCAGCCTTGAAGCGCGAGCTGCCGGACACCGCCACCGTGCCGACCGCGTCGATGCCGCCCACGCAGGGAAAGCGCCGGATGATGCGCCCACGCCCGGTGGCGGCCAACGCGTCCTTGTAGTTGACGCTGGCGTAGTGGATGTCCACCTCCACGTCACCGGGGTCGAGTTGCGTCGACGCCAAGGTGGTGAAGCCGGCCCGCGCCGGCTGGGCGTCGTCTTCGATCAGGTAGGCGTTGATGGGAGGCATGCGTATTCCTTTCAAAAGGTGGGCCGTGTGGCGCGCCCGTGTGGAAATGGCCCGCCGTCGGTCACAAACGACGTTTGGCGAGCAAGAAAATCAAGGCTGAGGCGGCTCAGCCAGCGGTGTCGGAGCGACCCTCGCCCCGCTCGCGCCGCCGAAACATCCCCCAGCCGTCCATCAGCAGCACCTGCTCGCCGTGCTGATTGAACATTTCCCACAGCGTGCGGGTCAGGCCGACGTCGGGGCGCGAGTTCATCGGACGGCTGTCCTGGATCTCCTGAAACAAGGTCAGCGTGTCGCCGGGGTAGACCGGTTTCAGCCACTTGACGGCCTCCAGCCCCGGCGATCCGAGGCTGGACGATTCGTTCAGGAAGTTGCGCACCATCAGCCCCATGGCCATGGCGCAGGTGTGCCAGCCGCTGGCCGACAGGCGCCCGAACATCGATTTGGCCGCCGCCGCGTCGTTCAGGTGAAAAGGCTGTGGGTCGTACTTGCTGGCAAAGGCAACCACCTCGTCGTGGTCGACCGTGATGCTGCCCATCTCGATGCGCTTGCCCACGGGCAGGTCTTCCCAGAAGTACTGGATGTGCTGCTGTGGGTGGTCTTGGTTTTCACTGCTCATTCAACGGGCTCCGGAAACGTCCATCAGGGACATGGTGGTATAGCTGGCCTGCTCGGACAGCAGCCAGACGATGGCCTCGGCCACTTCGTCGGCCGTGCCGCCGCGGCCGATGGGCACGCCGGCCTGCAGCTCGCGCACCCGGTCGGGGCGGCCGCCGCTGGCGTGGATGTCGGTGTCGATCAGGCCCGGGCGCACGGCGTTGACGCGGATGCCCTGGCCGCCGACTTCCTTGGCCAGGCCGATGGTCAGCGCGTCGATGGCGGCCTTGGCGGCGGCGTAGTCCACGTATTCGTTGGGCGCGCCCAGTCGGGCCGCCGCGCTGGACAGGTTGACGATGCTGCCGCCAGCGCCCCCCTGAGCGGTGCTCATGCGCCGCACCGCCTCGCGCGCGCACAGCAGCGTGCCGATGACGTTGATGTCGAACATGCGGCGCCAACGCGCCAGGCTGTGCTCGGCCAGCGGCTGGGCGCGATCGACCACGCCGGCGTTGTTGACCAGGCCGGTCAAACGCCCCAGCTTGGCATCGACGTGCTCGAACATGCGCAGCACCTGGGCCTCGTCGGCCACGTCGGCGCGCACGCTGATGGCGGTGCCGCCACCGGCGCGGATGGCGCGCACCACCTCGTCGGCGGCCAGCGACTGGGCGCTGTAGTTGACGGCCACCGTCCAGCCGTGCCGCGCCGCCAGCCGCGCCGTGGCCGCGCCGATGCCGCGGCTGCCGCCGGTCACGAGAAGCACTTTGCCTGCCGCCACATCCAATCTCCTGTACAACTCCGCCATCACCCGCGTTCTGGCAACCATTATTGAGGAGACCCGTATGAGCCGCACCGTGCTGTACTACTTCACCCCGCAAAGTCCCTGGACCTACCTTGGCCACGCCCGCCTGGCCGAGCTGCTGCGCCGCGGCCGGCGCGAGGTGGCGGTGCTGCCGGTGGACTATGGCCGCATCTTTCCGGCCTCGGGCGGGCTGCCGCTGGGCCAGCGCGCACCGCAGCGCCAGGCTTACCGGCTGGTGGAACTGAAGCGTTTTGCCGAGCAACTGGAATTGCCGCTGAACGTGCAACCGCGCTTTTTCCCGGTCGATGGCACGCCCTCGGCGCGCCTGATCACCGCCGTGGCCCAGTTGGACGGCATGGACGCCGCCATGCGCCTGACCGGGGCCGTGCTGGCCGCCTGCTGGTGCCAGGAGCGCGACATCGCCAGCGAAGCCACGCTGAGCGAGCTGCTGGAGGAAACCGATCTGCCCGCCGAGCGGCTGGCCGGCGCGCGCGCCGCCGAAGTCCAGGCGCGCTACGATGCCCACACCCAGGCCGCTCTCGACGCCGGCGTGTTCGGCGCGCCCACCTACGTGGTGGACGGCGAGTTGTTCTGGGGCCAGGACCGGCTGGATTTCGTCGCCCGCAGGCTGCTCGGCTGACGCCCGCCCCCCTTCAAGACCCCCACCTCAGGAGCATCCCATGGGACAGTTCATCGACCTCACCGCCGCCGACGGCCAGACCTTCCCCGCCTACGTGGCCGAGCCGCTCGGCAAGCCGAAAGGCGCCGTGGTCGTGCTGCAGGAGATTTTTGGCGTCAACTCGCACATCCGCGACGTCACCGACGGCTACGCCCGCGACGGCTACCTGGCCGTGGCGCCCAGCACTTTTCATCGGGTCAAGCCCGGTGTCGACCTGGGCTACGGCGACGCCGACATGCAGGCCGGCTTTGCCCTCAAGCAGGCCGTGGAGGCGCTGCCGGCGCCAGGCGCCATGCAGGACATCCAGGCCGCCATCGACTACGCCGCCAAGACCAGCGGCGGCAAGGTGGGCATCGTCGGCTACTGCTGGGGCGGCCTGCTGACCTGGCGCGCCGCCAGCACGCTGAAAGGCCTGGCGGCGGCGGCGCCCTACTACGGCGGCGGCATGACCACGCCCGAGGAGCTCGCGCGCCAGCCCCAGGTGCCGGTGCAGGCGCACCTGTCCGACCGCGACCAGTGGGTGCCGATGGACGGCATCGAAGCCTTCAGGAAGACCCACCCGGCGGTCGAGGTGTTCCTGTACCCGGCGAACCACGGCTTCAACTGCGACCAGCGCGGGGCCTACGACGCTCCGTCGGCCAAGGCGGCGCGTGAGCGCGTGCTGGCTTTCTTCGCGCGCCACGTGGGGTGATGTCAGTGGCCCGCGTTTGCTTCGTTTTTAATAGCTAACACGCCAACTTCCACGCCGACCTCTCGCTTGAATCATTCGTATTTTTCGGATCAGACTGGGCGGCCGGTCAAAAAAGACCAAAATGGGTAAAATGGACTAATTCCCCACCATTTGCCCAAGGGAGCATGCTCATGGCCCAAGCCCTGCGTCTGAACGAATGGAACCAGCGCGTTGCGCAACTGCCGCGCACGCCGGCCTCCGACGTGAAAAAGCTCGGCTGGCGCGGCGTGATGCGCGCGGTGGGGCGCGAGGGCACGGTGCTGGTCACCAACCACGACCAGCCCGAGGCGGTGATCCTCTCCACCGACGAATACCAGCGCCTGTTGCAAGCCGCGCAAGGTGCGCAAACGCAGCAGGAAGCGGCACTGGACACCCTGCGCCGCAGCTTTGACGAGCGGCTGGCGGGACTGGCGGCAGACACCGCCGGCGAGCAATTGCGCCAGGTGTTCGGCCAGTCGACGGCGCTGCAAGGGCAGGTCAAGACCGACGCACCGCAGTGAAGGATCGGGCGGCAGCTTGCGCCTGAATTCCTGATTTGATAGCGCACAGCCCAATTTCCACGCCGACATCTGGCTAAAATTTAGGCTGAAAGCCACCCGCATGAACGCGCGCCCCGTCATCTACGTGCTGGCTGGGGTCAACGGCGCCGGCAAAAGCTCGGTCGGCGGTCACCTGCTCACGCGCGCCGGTCTGGCCTGGTACAACCCCGATGCTTTTGCGCGCGAGCTGCGCGCCGCCACCGGCGCCGACCCCACCGCCGCCAACGCCACCGCCTGGCAGGAAGGCATGCGTCGACTGGACGAGGCGCTGGCGCAGGACCGCTCATTTGCTTTTGAAACCACCCTGGGTGGCCGCGGCGTGGCCGAGCGCCTGCGTCAGGCCAGTCGCACGCACGACGTGCTGGTGTGGTTTTGCGGCCTGGCAAGCCCCGAGCTGCACATCGCCCGGGTACAGGCGCGGGTGGCGGCGGGCGGGCACGACATTCCTGAGGCGAAGATCCGCGAGCGCTGGGTCGGCGCCACAGCCAATCTGATCGGCCTGCTGCCGCTGTTGGCCGAGGTGCGTGTGTTCGACAACAGCGCCAGCGTGGCGCCGGGCCAGCCGGTGCCCGATCCGCTGCCGCTGGCCGTCATCCGCCAAGGTCGACTGGTCTGGCCCGCACTCAGCGACCTGGAAACACTCCAGCGCACGCCGGACTGGGCCAAGCCGGTGCTGGAGGCGGCGGTTCAGGGCGCCTGAGGGTCAAACGGCACGGCGGCCCGCCACGCCGGCGTCGGCTCAGCTCACTCAGTGCACAAACCCCATCGAGCGCTGCTCGCGCACCTCGGGCTTGATGCGGTGCTCGGCTTCGAGCTGCTCCAGGAACTCCTCGGGCGTGAACTCGGCCGCCAGGATGTCGGTCTGGCGCTTGACGGCGGCGAAGTCGCCGGGGGCCAGTTGCTCCAGGCGGGCCAACCGGCGGCACATGGCCGCATCCAGGTGCTCCGCCTGGCCGCCCAGCGCCTCGGTGACGAACATGCGCTCGCGCTGCTCGGGCGTGAGCGGCTTGAACTTGATCTTGAAGGTAAAGCGCCGCAGCGCCGCCTGGTCGATGCGGTCGAGCAGGTTGGTGGTGCAGATGAAGACACCGTCGTGGCGCTCCATCTGCTGCAGCATCTCGTTGACCTCGGTCACCTCGTAGCTGCGCTGCGCGCCGCGCCGGTCCATCAAAAAGCTGTCGGCTTCGTCCAGCAGCAGCACGGCTTTTTCCTCGGTGGCCTCCTTGAACATGGCAGCCATGTTCTGCTCGGTCTCGCCGACGAACTTGCTGACCAGGTCGCTGGCCTGCTTGACGATCAGCGGCTGGCCCATTTGCTCGGCGATGTATTCGCCCAGCGCGGTTTTTCCGGTGCCGGGGGCGCCGTAGAAGCACAGCGCGCCATGGCCGCGCGCCTTCAGGGCCTCGACAATGCGCGGAATGTCAAAGCGCGTCTCGACGTTCAGCATGCCCAGGTCGTAGGTGGTGACCTGGCGGCGCCCGCGCGGGCCCTGGCTGGCGGCGGCGCGCCCCAGCGCGGCGTCGGAGTTGCGCAGCTGCCGCTCGATCAGGGCCTCGAAGGCTTCGCCCCCGGGCTGCTCGGCGGCATGCGCCAGATCGGCAAAGCGCACGGCGGTGCGGATCTGCGCCGGCGTCAGGCCCTTGCGCTCGGTCAGCTTGGCGACAAAGGCGTCGCTCACGGCCACGCCGGTCAGCGATTTGCGCACCAGTTGCTCGCGCGCGCCGGGCGGGGGCGATTTCAGCTCCAGGTGGTAGGCAAAGCGGCGCCGGAAGGCCGGGTCGATCTGCTCGATGCGGTTGGTGACCCACAGCGTGGGCACTGGGTTGCTCTCCAGGATCTGGTTGACCCAGGCCTTGCCGCTGACGCTGTGGCCGCTGGCGGCGGGCAGCGCCTGCTGCTCGGCACGCGCCATCAGGCCCGCCGCATCGACGCTGATGGGCGGGAACACGTCCTCCACCTCGTCAAACAGCAGCGCCGCCTCGTGCGAGCCCTTGAGGAACACCTGCGCGATCTGCATCGAGCGGTAGCGGTCGCGCCCCGACAGGCTGTTGCCGTCGCGGTCGGCGTACTCGACCTCGAACAGCGCCAGGCCGGCCTCGCGCGCGACCACCTTGGCCAGCTCGGTCTTGCCGGTGCCGGGCGGGCCGTACATCAGCACGTTGACGCCCACGGCCTGCGTGGCCTGGGCCTTGCGCAGCAACTGGATCAGCACCTGCACGTCGTCACCAACGAAGTCGAAGTCGTTGGTTTTCAGCTCGCTCGGCGTGGCCGGGCGCGTGAACACCGCCATCAGCTCGGCGCGGTCGCGGTACTCGCGCATCAGCACCGGCGGCAGTTTTTCGCTGACCTTCATCAGGTCGGCCAGGTCGGTGATGCTGTGCTCGGAGATCAGGTTCTCGACCAGACCGATGCGCTCCAGCCGGCCACCGGCGCGCAGCGCCTCGCCGACCTCGGTGGCATTGACTCCGGCCAGGTCGGCGATGGCGGCGTAGGCCTCGGGGGCGTTGTTGACCTTGAACTCGACCAGCAGGCTGCGCAGATCGCGCTGGTAG
>JAIUOM010000064.1 GCA_020161215.1 Pseudomonadota bacterium | reverse complement strand
CTGCTTGGGCGGCGTGGCCGGCGCCACCAGGCCCACGGCCGGGTCGAACTTGCCCGGGCCGTGGTAGGCCACCGGGTCGGCCTCGGCCAGCTTGTAGCCCTGGCCCTTCTTGGTGACCACGTGCAGGAACTGCGGACCGGCCTTGCGCGCCATCAGATCGCGGATGTTCTCCAGGGTGGGGATCAGCGACTCCAGGTCGTGCCCGTCGATCGGGCCGATGTAGTTGAAGCCGAATTTCTCGAACAAGGTGGCCGGCACCACCATGCCCTTGGCGCCCTGCTCCAGCCGCTTGGCCAGTTCGAACAGCGGCGGCACCGGCCCCAGCACGGTCTTGCCCACGCTCTTGGCGGCGGCGTAGAACTGCCCGCTCATCAGTTGCGCCAGGTAGCGGTTCAGCGCGCCCACCGGCGGACTGATGGACATGTCGTTGTCGTTCAGGATGACCAGCAAACGCGCATCGCGCTCGACCCCGGCGTTGTTCAGCGCCTCGAAGGCCATGCCAGCGGTCAGGGCGCCGTCGCCGATCACGGCCACGGCCTTGCGGTCCTCGCCCTTGGCGCGGGCGGCCAGCGCCATGCCCAGCGCGGCCGAGATGCTGGTGGACGAATGCGCGGTGCCGAAGGTGTCGTACTCGCTCTCGTCACGGCGCGGGAAACCCGAGATGCCGCCCAGCTGGCGCAGGCTGGGCATGCGCTCGCGCCGCCCGGTCAGGATCTTGTGCGGGTAGGTCTGGTGCCCCACGTCCCACACCACGCGGTCTTGCGGGGTGTTGAACACGTAGTGCAGGGCAATCGTCAGCTCCACCGTGCCTAGGTTGGAGCTGAGGTGCCCGCCGGTGCGCGAAACGTTCTGCAGCACGCATTCGCGCAGCTCGTCGGCCAGGCCGCTGAGTTGCGCGCGCGACAGGCGGCGCAGGTCGGCGGGATCGTGAAGGTTTTCCAGAAGGCTCATGTCAGTTACTGCGTTTGACCACCATGTCGGCCAGCGCGCGCAGGCGATCGACGGTGCCCAGGCCGCTGGCGTCCAGCGCGCCCTGGGCCTGCGCCAGCAGCTCGTCGGCGAGCGCTCGCGCGGCGTCCAGCCCGAGCAGCGAGACGTAGGTCGGTTTGTCGGCGGCGGCGTCCTTGCCGGCCGTCTTGCCCAGCGCCTCGGAGTCGGCGACAACGTCAAGGATATCGTCGACCACCTGGAACGCCAAACCCAGGGCGGCGCCGTAGTCGTCCAGGGCCGCCTGCGCGGCACCGGACACGCCGGCTCCGCACAGCGCGCCCATGCGCACGCTGGCCTGCAGCAACGCCCCGGTCTTGAGCCGGTGCATGGCGCGCAACTGCGGCTCGGTCAGGGTCTTGCCGACGCTGGCCAGATCGATGGCCTGCCCGCCCGCCATGCCATTGGCCCCGGCGGCTCGCGCCAGCGACGCACACAGGCGGGCCTGCAGCGCGGGCGGCACCATGTCGCCCTCGGGCGTGAGCAGCTCGAAAGCCAGCGCCTGCAGGGCGTCGCCGGCCAGCAGCGCCTGGGCCTGGCCAAACTGCACGTGCACCGTGGGCTTGCCGCGGCGCAGCACGTCGTTGTCCATGCAGGGCATGTCGTCGTGCACCAACGAATAGGCGTGGATCAGCTCCACCGCGCAGGCGGCGCGCAAGGCGGCCTCGGCGTGGCCGCGCACCGCCTCGCTGGCGGCCAGCACCAGCAGCGGACGCAGGCGCTTGCCGCCGTCCAGCACGGAGTAGCGCATGGCCTGGCCAAGGCCGGCCGGTGCGTCGGCAATCACCCAGCGGGAAAGGGCCTGCTCGACCCGTGCCAGCTGCGCGGCCGACCAGGCGGAAAATTCCACCGCGTTCATTCGTCTGTCCAGGGTTGGGCCTCGGCCGCGTCGTCGTCCAGCACCTTGACCTGGCTCTCCACCGCCTGCAAGCGCTCGCGGCAGTAGCGCAGCAGTTCGGTGCCGCGTTGGTACTGGCCAAGCAAGTCCTCCAGGGGCAGTTGCCCGGATTCCAGGCCGGCGATCAGCTGTTCAAGCTGCGCCACGGCATCGCCGTAGCTGGCCGGGAGGGCGGGAGGGGCTGGGGTCTTGCGGGACATCTCGGGCAAAACCCCTATTTTAGGTGCCCAGGGCGGTGGCGCGCACCCCCACGCCGGGAGGCTGTCCCGGCGGCCGGGGAACTCGGCGCCACCCATCCGGCACCAAGGCGGTACAATACCCAGTTCCCCGGGCCCTGTGTCTGGGGATTTTCACGCGCCAATATCCTCGGATGCCACGCGCTTACTTCCTGCCCCTTCATAGGGGGAGTCTTAAAGATCGGAACACCATGTCTGATTTAAGTCTTCAGTTACAGCAGGCGGCAAGTCAACTTCCCGTCCCCTCGTATTTCGATGCTGCGCTGTTTGAGCGCGAGATGAGGCTCATCTTCGAGTCCGGGCCGCGCTACGTCGGGCATTCGCTCGTCGTGCCGAACCCAGGCGACTATTTCGCCCTGCCGCAAGAAGCCGGGGGCCGCGCGCTGGTGCGCAATCCGCACGGCCAGGTCGAATTGATCTCGAACGTGTGCCGGCACCGACAGGCCGTCATGCTGCAGGGGCGCGGCTCGCTGCAGCAGCACGGCAAGGGCCACGCCGGCGGCAACATCGTCTGCCCGCTGCACCGCTGGACCTACTCCAGCGGCGGGCAGTTGCTGGGCGCGCCGCACTTCAAGCACGACCCCTGCCTGAACCTCAACAACTACAAGTTGCGCGAGTGGAACGGCCTGCTGTTCGCCGACAACGGCCGCGACATCGCCGCCGATCTGGCCGACATGCAGGTGGCGCCGGAGCTGTCCTTCGAGGGCTACGCACTCGACCACGTCGAGTTGCACGAGTGCAACTACAACTGGAAGACCTTCATCGAGGTCTATCTGGAGGACTACCACGTCGGCCCCTTCCACCCTGGCCTGGGCAATTTCGTCACCTGCGACGACCTGAGCTGGCAGTTTGGCGACGAGTACTCGGTGCAGACGGTGGGCGTGGCCGCTTCCTTCGGCAAGCCCGGCTCCGACGTCTACAAGAAATGGCACGAGGTGCTGCTGAAGTACCGCGGCGGCCAGCTGCCCTCGCGCGGTGCCATCTGGCTGACCTACTACCCGCACATCATGGTCGAGTGGTACCCGCACGTGCTGACGGTGTCCACCCTGCACCCGCTCGGCCCGGACAAGACGCTGAACATGGTGGAGTTCTACTACCCCGAGGAAATCGTCGCCTTCGAGCGCGAGTTCGTCGAGGCGCAGCGCGCCGCCTACATGGAAACCTGCATCGAGGACGACGAGATCGCCGAACGCATGGACGCCGGCCGCAAGGCCTTGCTGCTGCGCGGCGACAACGAGGTCGGTCCCTACCAGAGCCCCATGGAAGACGGCATGCAGCACTTCCACGAGTGGTACCGGCGCGTGATGGGCATCACCCCCGTCGCCTGAACGACTTTTTCGCAACCCCGGCGACCCAGGCATGCGCGGCGTGCCTGGGTCGTTTTTTTGATGATGGGCTCCCATGCAAGCCGCCTGGATGGTCGCCGCCTCGCTCTTTTTTGCCCTGATGAGCGTGTGCATCAAGTACGCCTCGCCCCACTTCGGGCCACTGGAGATCGTCTGCTACCGCGGCGCCATCGGCATTCTGTTCATGTGGGCACTGGCGCGCTCGCGCGGCGTCAGCCTGCGCACCCAGGTACCCATGATGCACGTCTGGCGCAACGTGATCGGCGTGTCCGCGCTGGTGGCCTGGTTCTACGCCATCGCCCACCTGCCGCTGGCCACCGCCACCACCCTGAACTACATGAGCGGCGTGTGGGTGGCGGCCTTCCTGGTCAGCGGCACGCTGCTGATGGGGCGCCTGTCCGACATCCGCCGCCAGGGCCCGCTGGTGCTGGCCGTGCTGTCGGGCTTTACCGGCGTGGTGCTGATGCTGCGCCCCACGCTCGACCAGAACCAGCTGTTTGCCGGCGTCGTCGGCCTGATTTCGGGCCTGCTCTCGGCCCTGGCCTACATCCAGGTGGCGGCGCTCGGCCGCATCGGCGAGCCCGAGGCGCGCACGGTGTTTTACTTCTCGCTTGGCGCCGCGCTGTCGGGCGCCATCGGCATGCAGTTTTTCGAAACGCACCCGCTGAACACCCCGCAGGCGCTCTGGCTGCTGCCGATCGGCGTGCTGGCCGCGCTGGGCCAGCTGTGCATGACCCGCGCCTACACCCGCGGCGCCACCATGATCGTGGCCAACCTGCAATACTCGGGCATCGTCTTTGCCGCGCTGTTCGGCATGCTGCTGTTCGGCGACCGAATGACCTTGCTCGGCTGGACCGGCATGGTCACCATCATCGCCAGCGGCATGCTCGCCACCTTCCTGCGCGCCCGGGCCTTGCCCAACCCGCCGGCCGAGGAGCATTGAGATGACCGACACCCGGTGACCTGGACTACCGACATGACCTATCCCCTCCTGATTTCCGCCGCGCAGCTGCAAGCCCTGCAAACCGGCGGCACGCCGCTGCGCGTGTTCGACTGCAGCTTCGACCTGGCCGACCCAACCCGGGCCGACGCCCTGTTCGCCGAAAAGCGCATCGCTGGCGCCGTGCAGGCGCACCTGGACCGCGACCTGAGCGCCCACTCCGCCGCCGAGGCCGTGAACGGTGGGCGCCACCCGCTGCCCACGCGCGAGCTGTTCGCCCGCACCCTGCAAGCCCTGGGCCTGAATCAGGGCGAGCAGGCCGTGGTCTACGACCGCAACGGCGTCAACTACGCCGGCCGCCTGTGGTGGATGCTGAAGTGGGCCGGCCACGAGGCCGTGGCCGTGCTGGACGGCGGCCTGCAGGCTTGGGAGGCGGCGGGCGGCGCGCTGGCTTCGGGGCCGGCGTCAGCGCCCGCCCGGGGCAATTTTCAGCTCGGACCGGCGTTGCGCCGCCTGGTGCAGGTGGGCGAGGTGCGGGAACAGCTGGGCCGCCCCACGCAGACCCTGATCGATGCCCGCGGCGCCGCGCGCTACCGGGGCGAAGTGGAGCCACTGGATCCCATCGCCGGCCACATCCCCGGCGCGCTGAACCGACCGTTCAGCGACAACCTGGGCGCCGACGGCCGCTTCAAGTCCGTCGCCGAGCTGAAAACCGAATTCGAGCAGTTGCTGGCCGGACGCGACCCGGCCAGCGTGGTGCACCACTGCGGCAGCGGCGTCAGCGCCGTGCCCAATGTGATCGCCATGGAGCTGGCGGGCTACGCGCCGGCCGGGCTTTATGCGGGCAGTTGGAGCGAGTGGAGTCGCACGCCGGATCTGCCCTGCGCCAAGGGTTGAACTCGCGCTCTCAGTGCGAGTGGCCGAGGCCCAGCAAGCTGACCAGCAGCACCAGGCCAATACCCATCGCCAGCCACAGGATCTGCGCGGCCGTTTCGCCGGTGCTCAGGCGCCGCTGCAGCTGCGGGATCAGGTCGGCCAGGGCCACGTAGATGAAGCTGCTGGCCGCCAGCACCAGCAGGTAGGGCACCCAGTGGGTGAGCTGGGCCAGCAGCAGGTAGCCGACCAGGCCGCCCAGCGCGGTCACCGCGCCGGCCAATGAGACCTTGACCAGCGCCGCGCGGCGGTCGCCGTGGCTGGACCGGAGCACGGCCAGGTCGCCAATGTGGTGCGGCACCTCGTGCACCAGCACGGCCAGCGCGGCCGCCAGCCCCAGGTGCAGGTCAGCCATGAAGGCTGAAGCGATCAACACGCCGTCGCCAAAGCAGTGCACGCTGTCGCCCATCAGCACGGCCCAGTTGCCGCCGTGGGCGGGGGGGTGCGTGCCGTGGCTGTGGGCAGCGTGGTCGTGCCCCGCGTGCTCGTGGCCATGGTCGTGCCCCTGCGCATCGGGCTCGCCGGGCGCGTGGTGGTGCTCATGCCCGTGGTGCCACAGCTCCGCCTTGTCGAGCAGGAAGAAGAACACCAGGCCCGCCAGCAGCGTGGCCGACAAGGTGTCGACCGCCACCCCGCTCTCAAAAGCTTCGGGCAGCAACTTCAGAAAGGCCGTGCCCAGCAACGCGCCCGCCGCCAGGCTGAGCATGTGCTGCGTGTAACGGGCAAACACCCCAAAAGACAGGGCGGCAGCGATCCACACGCTGCCCACACCCGCCACCAGGGTACCGATCAAGATTGCTATTAAATTCATAACTGGACACGCTAGACGCACCAGCGCCAGACCTATTTTTGATGGTTAAACCACCTTCCGCACATAAAAACAGCCGCCTCATCGGGCGGCTCGGGTCAGGCTGGCGCAGGGCGCTGGGACGGCGTGGGGCGCTTGTGCAGGCCCCTCGCCGGTAGCCTCTCAAATATCTTATAGAAGCTGTCAACCCCCCCTCCCCGCCGGGTCGGACGGGGGCAGTGGCTACTCCTTGATGCCGGCGGTCTGCACCGCCTGGGCGTAACGCTTTTGCTCGCGCTGCACGAAGGCGCCAAAGTCCTGGGCGCTGCCGCTGCCGGCCACGGCGCCCTGGTCCTGCATCTTGCGGCGCACCTCGGGGCTGGACAGCACGGCGTTCAGCGTCTGGTTGAGCTGGTCGATCACCGGCTGCGGCGTACCCGCCGGGGCGAACAGGCCCGACCAGGACACCACGTCGTAGCCCTTGAAACCCGGCGTCTCGGCCACCGTGGGCACGTTCGGCAGGATGGACAGGCGCTGGGCGCCGGTGACGGCAATGGGCTTGAGCTTGCCGGCGTTGACGTGCGGCGCCGCGCTGACGCTGACCAGCATGGCCAGATCGACCTGGCCGCCAATCACGTCGGTGGCGATCTGCGCGCCGCCGCGATACGGCACGTGGGTGGCAAAAAAGTGGCCCTGCTGCTTGATCATCTCCATGCCCAGGTGCAGCACGGTGCCGATGCCCGAGGTGGCGTAGTTCAGCTTGCCCGGCTCCTTTTTGGCCAGGGCCACCAGCTCGGCCAGGTTCTTGACCGGCAGGTCGGGCTTGGCCACCAGCAGCAGGGGCGCGGTGTTGACCAGGCCCACCGGCACCAGGTCGCGCGCCACGTCGTAGCGCACAGCCTTGGGGTTGGCGTAGGGGGCGATGGCGATGGGGCTGTCGGCGCCCATGACCAGGGTGTAGCCGTCCGGCGCGGCGTTGGCGCCCTTGGCCACGCCCACCGTGCCGCCAGCGCCGGTGACGTTGTCGACCACCACCGACTGCTTGAGCCGTTTTCCCAGCTCGTCGGCCAGCAGGCGCGCCGTGGTGTCCACGCTGCCACCGGCCGTGAAGGGCACGATGATGGAAATGGGCTTGGCCGTGGGCCAGGCGGCCTGGGCCTGGGCCAGCGGCGCCCAGGTGGTGGTCAACCCGAGTACGGCCACAGCGGCCAGGGGTTTCAGCATGCTCATGCGAGGTCCTTCAAGGAAATGAATCGGGGCGCCCGAGGCGCATCAGGTGGCGGCGGCGGCTTCGTGCCGGGCACGCAGGGCGTCAAACGCGGCCAGGTGCTCGGCGCGCCAGGTGCGGCGCGTGCTGTCGTCGATCCAGGCGGCGTCCAGGCCGTTCTCGGTAAAGCCGCGCAAATCGTCCAGCGTGAAGCCGAAGTCCCGCACCATCATGCCCCAGGCGCCGGTGGGGTTGACGTGGTGCAGCGTCGGATCGTCGGTGTTGGGGTGCAGGCGCAGGCCCAGCCCCGGCATCTGGCGGATCGGATGGTCCAGCGCCCAGCGCTCGGGCGCCAGGGTGCGCAGGTAGTACGAGTTGGTGGGCACCACGGTGAAGATGAGCCCCAGGTCGGCGCAACGGCGGGCGAAATCGGGCGCGTCGATCACCGTGTAGCCGTGGTCGATGCGGTCGACCTTCAGCACGTCGACGGCGGTCTGCACATTGGTCCAGGGCATGCCGAACTCGCCCGCGTGGGCGGTGGTCTTCAGGCCGCCGCGCCGCGCCAGGGCGTAGGCATCCACAAACAGCTCGGGCGGAAAGTCGTTTTCGCGGTAGTCGATGCCAATGCCCAGCGCCTCGTCACAACGCTCGGCCAGCACCCATTCGACCATCTCCAGCGCGTCGCGCGGCGGCGCCTCGCGGTCGATCGCGGCGATCAGCCGGCCGGTGATGCCCAGATCGCGCTCGGCGTCGGCAATGGCGCGGCGGATGCCTTGCAGCGCCCGGCCATAGGGCAAGCCGCCCTCGCGTGCGGTGCCGGTGGGGTTCCAGAAGAACTCGGCATAGCGCACCTGGTGGGCGGCGGCGTCCTGCAGGTATTCGTACACCAGGCGGTGAAAGTCGTCTGGCGTGCGCAGCAGCCAGGCGTCCAGCGCCCGCAGCACGCGCAGCACCCCCACAGGTTTTTCGCCGCGGGTGTAGAAGGCGGTGATTTCCTGGTCGGTGATGGGCGCCTTGGCGCGGTGCACCAGCTCGGTAAAAGTGTTTTGGCGCACCGTGCCCAGCAGGTGCGCGTGCAGCTCGACCTTGGGGATCTGGTGGAGAAATTCGTCCAGCGTCATGCGCGGATCATGCCGTAGCGGCGCGCACCGGCCGCCCGGCTGCGCAGCCTGATGTTGACGTGATGCTCATATTTTTATAGCTTCTCACGATTTATCCACACCGACATCTGGCCCAAAAAGCCTCAAACCACGCCGTTCTGCTTGAACCAGGCCAGCGCCTTGGTCCAGCCATCCTCGGCCGCCGCCTTGCGGTAGCTGGGGCGGTAGTCGGCATGAAAGGCGTGCGGCGCGTCGTCGTACACCACAAAGCGCGACGCCGCGGCGGCCTTGTTGCCCTTGGCTCCAGCGTCGGCCAGCGCGGCCTTCATCTTCTCGACCGTGTCCAGCGGAATGCCGGTGTCGGCGCCGCCGTACAGGCCCAGCACCGGGCCGTTGAGCTTGGCCGCCAGATCCACCGGGTGGCGCGGCGTGAGGTCGGACGCGGTGCCGACCAGGCGCCCGTACCAGGCCACGCCGGCCTTGATCTTCTCGCTGTGCGCCGCATACAGCCAGGTGATGCGCCCGCCCCAGCAAAAGCCGGTGATGCCCAGGCGGTTGACATCCGCACCCTGCGCCGCGGCCCAGGCCACGGTGGCGTCCAGATCACCCATCACCTGCGCGTCGGGCACTTTGGAGATCACCTCGGCCTGCAACTTGGCAATCTCGCCATAACTCTGCGCATCGCCCTGGCGCACAAACAGCTCGGGCGCAATGGCCAGGTAGCCCTGGCGCGCAAAGCGCCGCGCCACATCGGCGATGTGCTCGTGCACGCCAAAAATCTCGGAAATCACCAGCACCACCGGCAAGCCGGTCTTGCCGGCTGGCTGGGCGCGGTACGCGGGCATCTTGAAACCACCGACCTCGATCGTCACCTCGCCCACCGTCAGGCCGTCGGACGGCGTCTTGATCGCCGTCTGCGCCATGATCGGCATGGCCGCCGCCGCATAACCCACGCCCAGCCCCAGCTTGAGCGCCGAGCGGCGCGAAGGCGTGGGCGCCTCGGTGGGCACATCCAGCAGCGACTGGGTGTCAAGAACGTGGTCGGACTTCAGCATCTTGAAACTCTCCTGGCAAGCTCGAATGGGCCAGTCTAGACGGATTTGACGGATTCCGCCGGTCGCAACGCCCCACACCCGAAGCCACCACACCCGCCGGCGGCGCACGCTATAATTGAAGGCTAAGTTTCGCCGACTTAGCTCAGTTGGTAGAGCAACGCACTCGTAACGCGTAGGTCGCCAGTTCGATTCCGGCAGTCGGCACCATCTTTAAGCCCGCACAGTTCCCTGAACGTGCGGGCTTTTTCTTGGGCCAGCCCATCACAGGCGGTAAATTCGGCCCCATGCCCCTGCCGCCCCCCTCCCCCCAGCAAGACCCCCGCGCCTTTCTGCGCCATTTGTTCGACGTGGCGGTGGCGCGCGCGCAACCGGCGCAGGTGCTGGCCGCGCACCTGCCGCCGCCGCCCAAGGGCCGCACGGTGGTGCTGGGCGCCGGCAAGGCCGCCGGTGCCATGGCCCAGGCACTGGATGCCGCCTGGCCCGCCGACGCGCCCCTGCGGGGCCTGGTGGTCACGCGCTACGGGCACACACCGCCGCGCCAGGCCGGCGCACCCGAGCGCATCGAGGTGGTCGAAGCCGCCCACCCGGTGCCCGACGCCGCCGGTGAACAGGCCGCGCGCCGCCTGCTGGCGCTGACCGAGGGGTTGACGGCCGACGATCTGGTGCTGTGCCTGATCTCGGGCGGCGGCTCGGCCCTGCTCACCCTGCCGGCCGAAGGCCTGAGCCTGGCCGACAAACAGCGCATCAACCGCGAACTGCTGGCCAGCGGCGCCGCCATCGACGAGATGAACACGCTGCGCAAGCATCTTTCGCGCGTCAAGGGTGGGCGCCTGGCCGCCGCCTGCGGGCCAGCCCAGGTGCTCACCCTGGCCATCAGCGACGTGCCGGGCGACGAGGTGTCGGTGATCGCCAGCGGCCCCACGGTGCCGGACCAAAGCAGCTGCGCCGAGGCCCTGGCCATCGCGCGCCGTTACCGCATCGCCCTGCCGCCGGCGGTGGTGGCGGCCCTGGAAAGCGGCGCGCTGGAAACCCCAAAGCCGGGCGACGCCCTGTTCGCGCGCCACCAGGTGCGCCTGATCGCCACCCCACGCCAGTCGCTGTTGGCCGCCGCCGAGGCCGTGCGGGCGGCGGGGCTGGCGGCGCACATCCTGGGCGACGAGATCGAGGGCGAATCGCGCGAGATCGGCCGCATGCACGCCGCCCTGGCGCGCGCGGTGGCCACCGGCACCGGCGCCTTCGAGCGCCCTTGCGTGCTGCTGAGCGGCGGCGAAACCACGGTGACCCTGGGCGCGCCGCCCACCGACGGCGCTCGGCCTGGCCGCGGCGGACGCGCCGGCGAGTTCTGCCTGGGCCTGGCCCAGGGCCTGCAGGCCCAGCCCGGTATCTGGGCCCTGGCCGCCGACACCGACGGCATCGACGGCATTGAAGACAACGCCGGCGCCCTGGTCGCCCCCGACACCCTGGCCCGCGCCCGGGCAGCTGGCCTGAGCCTGCCCGAGCACATCGCGCGCCACGATGCGTACGGATTTTTCGACGGCCTGGGCGATCTGCTGATCACTGGCCCCACGCACACCAACGTGAACGACTTTCGCGCCGTGCTGGTGCTGTAGGGCCGCCCCTCGCCCCCGCGAACAGGGGATGGCGAACGTCCTGCGGTTGATGTGCATCAAGGCCATGGCCGGCCACGCGCGGCACAGTGCGCCCATGCTGCCTCCCAAATCCTTCCATGGGCCGGGCGAACCCTGTACCGTGCCGGCCGGCACCGCCTTGATGCAGCGCGGGGCCAAGGCGACGTACGTCTACCACGTCGATCATGGCCGCGTGGCGTTGGGCCTGACCGAGAACGGCTGTCTGGCGCACCAGATGGGGCTGGTCGAGGGGCCGTCCTGGCTGAACGCCACCTGTGCCGTGCTGGGTCTGCCGGCCGTGGTGGACGCCGTGGCCGACACCGAGGTACACGCCACCCGCGTGCCCCTGGCCGAATTCGAAGGCAGCCTGAGCGCCCTGCCCGCCACCGCGCAGGACGTGTTGCGCGACGTGGCGCGAGCCCACCAGCAGCAGACCGAACTGGCCGTGAGCCGGCTGGTCAAGGACGCCGAGGCACGCTGCGCCGAATGGCTGCTGCGCCATGCCGAGCCGGCTCAGGACGAGCCAGGTGCCCTGGCCGTGCTGCTGCGCCAACGCAAGCGCACCATCGCCGCCCAGCTCGGCATCGCCCCCGAAACACTGTCGCGCGTGCTGCGCCAGCTGCGCGAGCGTAGCCTGATCAGCGGCTCGGGCCGGGTCTTGAACCTGGTCGATCTGAACGGGCTGCGCGCGCTGGCGGGGGTCTGACTCAGCGCGCCGCCGCGCCGATCAAGGGGCGCCGACCGCGCTACGTCACAACAGGAGCAGGGTGGCCGCGGTCTGCGCGGTTTCAGCCGCGGATGGGCAGCAGCGCGCGGTGCGCCTGCACGGCGCCGTCCAGCGCCGACACAAACCGATCGCAAGCCGCCTCGTCAAACGGCAGCGACAGGGCGACAAAGCCGCGCCGCGCCATGAACACGCCGCGCGCCAGCAGCTCGAAAAACACCAACGCCTTCAGCCGGTCGTCGGCCACGGCCAGATCGTCGGCGTTGCGGATCGGCCCGGCCAGCGGCTGCAACTGCATCAGCGAGCCGAGGCCCGTGAACTGCATGGCCACGCCGTGTCCGGCCAGCACGGCGTTCAGCCGCGCGCGCAGCGCCTCGCCGCGGGCGTTGAGCGCCTGCAGGCGTTCGGCCGTCAGCACCTCGGTCAGGCCGGCCAGTCCCGCCGCCATGGTCAGCACGTTGTTGTTGAAGGTGCCGGCGTGCTGCAAGGCTTCGCTGCTACGAGGATCGTAGCGCCGCATCAGATCTTCACGCCCGCCAAAGGCCCCAAACGACAGCCCGCCGCCAAAGTACTTGCCGAGCGTCGTCAAGTCAGGCCGCAGGCCCAGCAAGCCCTGCCGGCCGCCAAAAGACAGGCGCGAGGTCATCACCTCGTCCAGGATCAACAGCGCGCCGGTCTCGTCGGCCAGCGCGCGCAAGCCCAGCAGAAAGGCCGGGTCACCCGGAATGCAGCCGCCCGAGCCGAGCATGGGCTCAACCAGGATGGCGGCCAGTTCGCCCCGGTGCGGCGCCACTTTGGCTTGCACGTCGTCCAGGTCGTTGTAGCGCGCCACGATCCACTCGTGCGGCACGTTCACCGGCGAGCCGCCGCCGGCAAACGCCAGCACGCCGCCGTGGTAGGCGCCCTTGAAGACCAGCACCTTGCGCCGCCCGGTGTGGGCGCTGGCGGTGGCCAGCGCCATCAGGTTGGCCTCGGTGCCCGAGTTGGTGAAGCGCAGCAGTGCCATCGAGGGAAAGCGTCGTTGCACCTCGGCCGCCAGCGCGCCCTCGCGCGCGGTGTGCGACGACAGGCTCAAGCCGCCGGCCAGCGCCTCGGTGATGGCGGCGCGGATCGCCGGCTCGGAGTGGCCGTAGAGGCCGGCCGTGAACTCGCCCAGCGCATCCAGGTAGCGGTGTCCGTCTGCATCCCACAGGTAACACCCCTCGCCACGCGCCATGGCCGGCGGAAAGGGCGGAAAAAACAGCACGCTGCGCGTGTTGCCGCCGGGCAGCACCTGCAGCGCCTGTTGGTGGATGCGCTCGCTGGCGGGGTGCGCCTGTCGGTAGCGCTCGATGATCTCGGCCAGGGTGTGGTCCAGCGGGCTCGTGGCTTGCATCTTGTGCTCCTTGGGGCGTGTTCAGCGCAGGCGATTGGGGGACACCACCGCCGGGTCGACCCCGGCGGCATGCAGCTCATCGGGCAGTGGCGCGCCCTCGATCAGGCTGGCCGCCAGCAGGCTGGCGCCGGCCGCGCTCTGGATGCCGTAGCCGCCCTGCGCGGCCAGCCAGAAGAAGCCGGGGCTGGCGCCGTCAAAGCCGATGACGATTTCGCCGTCGGGCACGAAGCTGCGCAGCCCGGCCCAGGTGGCCGTGGGGCGGCGGATTTCCAAGGTGGTGGCTTGCTGGATCTGGTCGATGCCGATGGCGATGTCCAGCTCCTCGGGCTGCACGTCGTGCGGCGGCACCGGATCGACGTTGGCGGGCGAGCCCAGCAGTTGGCCTGCGTCGGGCTTGAAGTACCAGGCCTCGTCGACAGAGGCCACCATCGGCCAGGCCGACACGTCGGTGCCCGGCGGCGGCCGGAAGGTGAAGGCGCTGCGCCGGCGCGGCTGCAGCCCGACCGGCCGGGCGCCGCAGCGTTCGGCCAGCTCATCGGCCCAGGCGCCGGCGGCGTTGACCAGCACCGGCGCGGCCAGCAGCTCGCCATCGGCCACCTCCACGCGCCAGTGGCCGTCGGCCTGGCGCGTGGCCGAGCGCAACTCGCCCAGGGGGCGCAGCGCCGCGCCATGGCCGCGGGCGCCGCGCAGGAAGCCCTGCAGCAGGGTGTTCACGTCGATGTCGTAGCCGTTGGTATCCAGCAGACCGGCGCCAAACCGGCCCGGCCGCAGCATGGGCGCGGCACGTGCCAGCGCGGCGGCGTCCAAACGCTCCAGCACCGTGCCGGCGGCGGCCAGTTCGGCCTGCAGTGCATCCAGCGCCGACAGCTGCTCGGGCAAGGCGGCAAAGAGGGCATGGCGCGGTTGCAGCAGCGGCGCGTCGGCGAAGCCGGGCGGTGGCGCCAGGTAGAAGGCACGGCTGGCGCGGGTCAGCGCACGCACGCCGGGTGGCCCATAGCTTTCCATGAACATGGCGGCCGACCGGCCGGTGCTGTGCGTGCCCGGCTGGCTCTCGCGCTCCAGCACACAGACACGGCGCCCCGTTTGCGCCAAGCGCCAGGCCAAGGAAGCCCCAGCGATGCCGGCGCCGACGATGAGCACGTCCCAGGTTTGCATGCGGACCATTCTTCCACAGCGAATAGGCACACGGCATGAAAACCCCGACATGCCGCCGGGCAACAATGGCCGCGGAGCCGGCCAGTCCAGCGGCAGCCGTGACCGGGGTTCCCCTGGCCACCGGCTGCGCCCCCGGACGGGGGGAGGCGCAACATGCCGCAGGCAGTGAAGCCAGGTCGCGAACGATCAGCAGGCCGCGGAGCAGGCCAGCCCAGGGGCCGCTGCGCACGGCCGCTCCGAAGCGGCCGGCCCGCCCCCTGGGGGGAGGCGCCGCAGGCGCTTCGGGGGGGTTAAATTTTCACCGCACGCAAACTCAACGAAAACTCCCGCAGCGCCGCGATACCGCTGTCCTCGGCACGGCGGCACCAGGCCTGCAGGTCGGCCACCAGTTGCTCGCGCGTGCGGCCGGTGTTCAGCCACAGCTGGCGCAGCTCCTCGCGCATGGTGACCATCTTGTCCAGCACCGGGTAGGCGGCGCGGGCCTCGGCCAGTTGGGGCACGGCGGCGGCGGGCACCTTGTCGGCGTCGCGGTGCAGCCAGCGGCGCGCCGCGCGCAGCGGCTGGCCACCGTCGGCGTGGGCGGTTTGCTGCTGGAACACGGCGCGCATCTGGCGCGCGTAGCCCGCCATCACCTCGTAGCGGTGGGCGATCAGCGCTTCCAGCGTCTGGTGGTCGGCCACCGGGCGCACCTCGCCGTAGGCCAGGCGCGGCGGGGTCTTCTTGGCGCGCGCCAGACCCAGGGCGCTGAGGGCACGGATATAGGCCCAGCCGATGTCGAACTCATAGGGCTTGACCGAGAACTTGGCCGAGGTCGGGTAGGTGTGGTGGTTGTTGTGCAGCTCCTCGCCGCCAATGATCAAGCCCCAGGGGCTGACGTTGGTGGAGGCGTCCTGCGCCTCGAAATTGCGGTAGCCCCAGTAGTGGCCCACGCCGTTGATGACGCCGGCGGCCCAGAACGGAATCCAGGCCATCTGCACGGCCCACACCGCCAGCCCCAGGGCGCCGAACAGCAGCACGTCCAGGATCAGCATCAGGCTCACGCCCAGCACGGAATGGCGGTCGTACAGGTGCCGCTCCAGCCAGTCGTCGGGCGTGCCGTGGCCGTAGCGGGCCAGGGTGTCGGGGTTCTTGGCCTCGGCGCGGTACAGCTCGGCGCCCTGCCACATCACGGTGCGCAAGCCGCGCACCTGCGGGCTGTGCGGGTCCTCGGCCTGCTCGCACTTGGCGTGGTGCTTGCGGTGGATGGCGGTCCAGGCCTTGGTGGTCATGCCGGTGGTCATCCACAGCCAGAAACGGAAGAAATGCTGCACCGCCGGGTGCAGCTCCAGCGCGCGGTGCGCCGAATGCCGGTGCAGGTACAAGGTGACGCTGACGATGGTGATGTGCGTGAGCACCAGCCCGACCAGCAGCACCTGCCACCAGGCCAGTTGCAGCAGGCCACCGGCCAGCCAGTCCGTCAGGGCGGCCAGGGTCGGGGAATCGAGAAACGGGGTCGTCACAGGCAACAGTCCTTCAGAGATCGGGCAACAAGGCAGGGCGCCAGTTCGACACACCCGGGGCACCCAAGGTTCAATTCTATGCGGCGCCCCTGAGCCAGGGCCGAAAAAACCTGAAAAATCAACGGTTTACACGCATTTCAAGCTGGGGTTAACCCGTGCACCACTGCGCGGCTCAGCCGCGCCGCTGCCACACGGCGGCAAAGAAGCCGTCGCTGCCGTGCCGGTGTGGCCACAGGCGCAAAAACCGGCCGTCCGGGGTGCACAGGGCGGCCGGCTCGGCCAGCTTCAGCTCGCCGAGCAACTCGCTCACGGCCAGCGGGGCGAAATCGGATTGGGCGGCGTCAAAGGCCTCGGCCACCGCCTCGTTCTCGGCCTGCAGCAGGCTGCAGGTGGCGTACACCAGCCGCCCGCCCGGCTTGACCAGGCGCGCGGCGCTGTCCAGGATGGCCTGCTGCTTGGCCACCAGCTCGGTCACGGCCTCGGGCGACTGGCGCCACTTCAGGTCCGGGTTGCGGCGCAGCGTGCCCAGGCCCGAGCACGGGGCGTCGATCAGCACGCGGTCCATCTTGCCGCGCAGGCGCCGCACGCGGTCGTCGCGTTCGTGGGCAATCGCCACCGGGTGCACGTTGGACAGGCCGCTGCGCGCCAGCCGGGGCTTGAGGGCGTCCAGCCGCTTGGCCGACACGTCAAAGGCGTACAGCCGTCCGGTGTTGCGCATGGACGCGCCCAGGGCCAAGGTCTTGCCGCCGGCGCCGGCGCAGAAGTCGGCCACCATCTCGCCGCGCCGCGCGTCGACCAGCAGGGCCAGCAGCTGCGAGCCCTCGTCCTGCACCTCGAACGCGCCCTGGGTGAACAGCTCCAGCTTTTGCAGCGCCGGCTTGCCGGCCAGCCGCAAGCCCCAGGGCGACAGCGGGGTGGGCACCGAATTGACCCCTTGCCGGCGCAGGGATTCGGCCACCTGCTCTCGTTTCTGAAGCAAGGTATTGACGCGCAAGTCCAGCGGCGCGCTCTCCAGCAAGGCCGCGGCCAGGGCTTCGAACTCGTGCTCGGGCAGTTGCTCGCGCAGCGGCGCGACCACCCAGGCCGGCAGGTTGTGGCGCAACGGCTCGGGCAGGTCCGGCGCGCGCATGGCGGCATCGCAGGCGTCCACCCAGGCCTTCTCGGGCTCGGTCAAGGCCTGCTTGAGAAAGTCGCGCGGGGCCTGAAAGCCCAAAATGGCCAGGCGCCGCTGGCGCCCGCCCTGGCCCGAGCGCGCCAGGTGCTCGTACAAGGGCTTGCGGCGCAGCACGGCGTAGGTGGTTTCGGCCAGGGTGGCGCGCTCGCGCGGGCCCAGGGCACGCTGCTCGCGGAAATAGCGCGACACCACGGCGTCGGCCGGGTGCTCGAAGCGCAGGGCGCGCAGGGTCAGTTCGGCGGCGTGGTCGAGCAGGGCTTTGGGGTGCATGGGGGCGATTGTCGCATTCCGTGGCCGGCCGGTTTTCAGGCAAAAAACCGCACTGGCCGGCGTGAAATCATCCAAGTCAGCTATATTTTTAGAAGCAATTCGGCGATGGCGCGCGGGTACATCAGGTGCTCTTGCGTGAGCACGCGCGCGGCCAGCGCCTCGGCGCTGTCGCCCGGCAGCACCGGCAGCACGGCCTGGGCCAGGATGGCGCCGTGGTCCAGCTCGGCCGTCACCTGGTGCACGGTGGCGCCGGCGAAACGGCAGCCCATGTCGATGGCGCGCTGGTGCGTGTGCAGGCCAGGAAAGGCCGGCAGCAGGCTGGGGTGGATGTTGACCAGCCGCCCGGCGTAGTGCGCCACGAAAGCCGGCGTCAGGATGCGCATGAAGCCGGCCAGCACCAGCAGGGCCGGCTGGTGCGCGTCCACGGCCTGCATCAGGGCGGCGTCGAAGGCCTCCCGGCTGGCGTGCGCCCGGTGGTCCACCACGGCGGTGGCGATGCCGGCCGCGCGCGCCGTGTCCAGGCCGGCGGCCCCGGGGCGGTTGCTGAGCACCGCCACCACCCGCGCGCCCAGGCGCTCGGCCCAGCGCTCGCGCTCGGCGGCCCGCACGATGGCCGCCATGTTGCTGCCGGTGCCGGAAATCAGGATGACGATGTTCTTCATGCCGGCCCGGATTATCCTTGCCCCCATGACCCAGCCCTTGCGCCCCCTCACCGCCATCGAAGCCCGCGTGCTGGCCACGCTGATGGAAAAAGCCCGCACCGTGCCCGACACCTACCCGCTCTCGCTGAACCTGGTGGTCACCGGCTGCAACCAGAAAACCAGCCGCGATCCGGTGCTGAACGTCAGCGATGCCGAGGCCCAGACCGCGCTGGACGACCTGCGGCAGCTGAGCCTGGTGGTCGAATCGCACGGCAGCCGTGTCGCCAAGTACGAGCACAACCTGCCGCGCGTGCTGGGCGTGCCCGAACAGTCCGCCGCCCTGCTGGGCCTGTTGATGCTGCGCGGGCCGCAGACCTCGGGCGAGTTGCGCATCAACACCGAGCGCTGGCACCGCTTCGCCGACATCTCCTCGGTCGAGGGTTTTCTGGACGAATTGGCCGAACGCAGCGCCGAAAAAGGCGGCCCGCTGGTGGTGCGCCTGCGCCGCGCGCCCGGCGCGCGCGAGGAACGCTGGGCGCACCTGCTCAGCGGCCCGGTGGACCCGGACACGATTGCCCCGGCTGGCGCCTTCGCGCCCCCCGACGCCGCCACCGCCACCCAAGGCGCCCGCCTGGCGGCGCTGGAATCCGAGGTGGCCGCCCTGCGCGCCACCGTCGCGCGCCTGTGCGCCGAGTTGGGTGTGTCACCTGACGGACCCGAAAACGGCGCCGAACATGATAAAACGCCCCCCAACAAGGAGACTTGAACGATGGATTTGGCCTTCACCCCCGAGGAACTGAAGTTCCGTGACGACATCCGCGCCTGGGTCAAGGCGCACCTGCCCCCCCAGGTCGCCGACAAGGTGCACAAGAACCAGCGCCTGACGCGCGAGGACATGCAAGGTTGGGCCAAGATTCTGGGCAAGCAGGGCTGGCTGGGCTACGGCTGGCCCAAGGAATTTGGCGGCCCGGGTTGGACCGCCGTGCAAAAGCACCTGTTCGAGGAAGAATGCGCCATGGCCGGCGCGCCGCGCATCGTGCCCTTCGGCCCGGTGATGGTGGCGCCCGTGATCATGGCCTTCGGCAACGCCGAGCAGCACAAGCGCTTTCTACCCGGCATCGCCAGCGGCGAGGTGTGGTGGAGCCAGGGCTACAGCGAACCCGGCTCGGGCTCCGACCTGGCCTCGGTGCGCACCAAGGCCGAGCGCAAAGGCGACAAATACATCGTCAACGGCCAGAAGACCTGGACCACCCTGGGCCAGTACGGCGAGTGGATGTTCAACCTGGTGCGCACCAGCAGCGAGGGCAAGCCGCAGACCGGCATCTCCTTCCTGCTGATCGACATGAAGTCGCCCGGCGTCAGCGTGCGGCCCATCAAGCTGCTGGACGGCGAATCCGAGGTCAACGACGTGTTCTTCGACAACGTCGAAGTGCCGGCCGAGAACCTGATCGGCGAAGAGAACAAGGGCTGGACCTACGCCAAGCACCTGCTCAGCCACGAGCGCACCAACATCGCCGACGTCAACCGCGCCAAGCGCGAGCTGGAGCGCCTCAAGCGCGTCGCCCAGGCCGAGGGCGTGTACGACGATGCGCGCTTCCGCGACCAGATCGCCTTGCTCGAAGTCGACGTGGTGGCGCTGGAGATGATGGTGCTGCGCGTGCTCTCGGCCGAAAAATCCGGCAAGAACCCGCTCGACATCGCCGGCCTGCTCAAAATCAAGGGCAGCGAGATCCAGCAGCGCTACACCGAGCTGATGATGCTGGCCGCCGGCCCCTACAGCCTGCCCTTCATCCACGAGGCCATGGACGCCGGCTGGCAGGGCGACCAGGTCGGGCCGGCCGCGCTGCGCGGCTTCCCCGGCGGACAGGTCGAGAACGCCACCCTGGCGCCGACCTACTTCAACTACCGCAAGACCACCATCTACGGCGGCTCCAACGAGGTTCAACGCAACATCGTGGCGCAAACCGTGCTGGGCTGAATGACCTCCCCCAGGCTTCACTCGCTGCGCGATGTTGCGCCTCCCCCCTCAAGGGGGCGACGCCAGTGGCCGGGCGCAGCCCGCTCCACGGCGTCTGCTGGCTTGGGCTGCTCCGCGGCCTTGCGAGCAGCGCAGGCAGCGTGAGCCTTTGACCATTGAATCAGGCATTGGATAAACACCATGGACTTCAATTTTTCCGACGACCAGCAGGCCCTGCGCGACGCCGTCGCCAAGTGGGTTGAAAAAGGCTACGACTTCGAGCGCCGCAAGGCCGTCGTGGCGGCGGGCGGCTTTGACCGCGGGGTCTACAACGAACTGGCCGAGCTGGGCCTCACGGGCCTCACCGTCAGCGAAGACCACGGCGGCCTGGGCCTCGGCCCGGTGGACGCCATGGTGGTGCTGGAAGAGCTGGGCCGCGGCATCGTGCTCGAACCGCTGGTGCAGGCCTACGTCAGCAGCGCCGCGCTGGGCGGCTTCGGCGGCGACGCGGTCAAGACCGCCTGGCTGCCCAAGATCGCCAGCGGCGAGGCCCTGGTGGTGTTGGCGCACCAGGAACGCAAGGCTCGCTACCGCCTCGACGTGTGCGAAGCCAAAGCCACCCAGGTCGGCGCGGAATATAAGGTATCTGCTCTCAAAAACATAGTTCCGGCCGGTGACCAGGCCGACGCCTACGTGGTGCCGGCCCAGTTGGACGGCCAACTGGCGCTGTTCCTGGTCGAGCGCTCGGCCCAGGGCGTCAGCACCCGCGGCTACCTGACGCAGGACGAGTCCCGCGCCGCCGACCTGCTGCTGGAGAACGCCCCCGCCACCCTGATCACCACCGATGGCCTGGCCGCCCTGAGCTGCGCGGTGGACGTCGGCATCGCCGGCGTCAGCGCCTACGGCGTCGGCGCCATGGAGCAGCTGCTGCGCATGACCACCGAGTACATGAACCAGCGCAAGCAGTTCGGCGTGGTCATCGCCAGCTTCCAGGCTCTGCGCCACCGCGTGGCCGACATGAAGATGCAGCTGGAGCTGGCCCGCTCCATGAGCTACTACGGCACCCTGCGCCTGGGCGCGCCCGAGGCCGAGCGGCGCCAGGCGCTGTCGCGCGCCAAGGTGCAGCTGGGCCAGTCGCTGCGCTTCGTCGGCCAGCAGGCGGTGCAGTTGCACGGCGGCATCGGCGTGACGGACGAGTACGCCGGCAGCCACTACTTCAAGACCCTGACCCAGCTGGAGATGACCTACGGCGACACCATGTACCACCTGGGCCAGGTGAGCGAGCGCATGCAGCCCACGGCGGGGGTGTTCGCTTAAACAACTTGCGCGCCTGAGCGCTTCGGCGCTCTGACCCCGGCCGGCCCGCGCCTCGCGTGGCCGGCCGTTTCCTTGGCGGCGCTGCGCGGCCGGCCGATCTGGCATACCATGCCGCGGCCCGGCCGCTCGCGCGGGCGCCCCACCCATGCCGACCGCCACGCCGCCCGCCCCCGCCAGCCCCTCCGACTCGCCACGCCTGCTGCTGTGGCTGGTGGCGATCGGCTTTTTCATGCAGACGCTGGACTCCACCATCGTCAACACCGCCCTGCCCGGCATGGCCCGGGCGATGGGCGAAAGCCCCTTGCGCATGCAGGCGGTGGTGGTGGCCTATTCGCTGACCATGGCGGTGGTGATTCCGGCCACCGGCTGGCTGGCCGACCGCTTCGGCACGCAGCGCATCTTTCTGCTGGCCATCGGCCTGTTCACGCTCGGCTCGGCGGCCTGCGCGGCGGCGCCCAGCTACACGGCCCTGGTCGCCGCGCGGGTGCTGCAAGGCCTGGGCGGCGCCATGCTGCTGCCGGTGGGGCGCCTGTCGGTGCTGCGCGCCTTTCCGCGCGAACAGTTCCTGCAGGCCATGAGCTTCGTCGCCATCCCGGGGCTGATCGGCCCGCTGATCGGCCCGACGCTGGGCGGCTGGCTGGTGGACACCTTGTCGTGGCACTGGATCTTCCTGATCAACCTGCCGGTGGGCGTGGTCGGCGCGCTGGCCACGCTGCGCTTCATGCCCAATCTGCGCGACGACGTGGGCACGCCCTTCGATCTGGCCGGCTACCTGATGCTGGGCATGGCCATGGTGTGGATCTCGCTGGCGCTCGACGGCCTGGGCGGGCTGGGCCTGCCACACGCCACCGTGGCGGTGCTGATGGTGTTGGGGCTGGCCTCGCTCACCATGTACTGGCTGCATGCGCTGAAAAGCCCGCGTCCGCTGTTCTCGCCGCGCCTGTTCGAGCTGCAGAGCTTTCGGGTCGGGCTGCTGGGCAACCTGTTCGCGCGCATCGGCTCGGGCGCCATGCCCTACATGGTGCCGCTGCTGATGCAACTGGCCATGGGCTACACCCCCACCCAAGCCGGCCTGCTGATGGTGCCGGTGGCGCTGGCCAGCATCGCCACCAAGCGCGCCACCACCGCCATCATCGGGCGCCTGGGCTACCGGCGCGTGCTGATCGGCAACACCTTGCTGCTGGGCGCGATGATCGCCGGCTACGCCCTCATGACGCCCAGCCAGCCGCTGTGGCTGCGCGTGCTGCAGATGGCGCTGTTCGGCGCCGTCAACTCGATGCAGTTCACGGCCATGAACACGGTGACCCTGAAAGACCTGGATCCGGCGCGCGCCAGCAGCGGCAACAGCCTGCTGTCGATGGTGCAGATGCTGGGCATGAGCCTGGGCGTGACGGCGGCGGCGGCGCTGCTGAGCACCTTCGCCAGCTGGCTGGGCACGGTCGGCGAACCACAGGCGCTGGGCGCCTTCCGCTGGGCCTTCGTGGCCATCGGGCTGATGACCATGGCCTCGGCCGGCATCTTCTGGCAACTGGCCGACGAGGCGCCCGCCGCGCCCTCGCGCCCCGCCGGTGGCAGCGGCACGCCGACGGAAAACGTCTGAGGCGCCCCGCGCCCCTCAGCCGCGCGCGGCGCGCTTGGCCAGCAGGCGCTCGAGCACCAGCGGCGCCACGTAGGGCGCCACGTCGCCGCCCAACTGCGAGATTTCGCGGATCAGCGTGCTGCTGATCGACTGCAGCTCGGCGGCGGGGGTGAGGAAGATGGTTTCCACGTCCGGCGCCAGGTTGCGGTTCATGCCGGCCAGTTGGGCCTCGTAGTCGAAATCGGTCACGCCGCGCACGCCGCGCACCATCACCTTGCCGCCGCGCGCAACGACGAAGTCGCGCACCAGGCCGTCAAACGGCGCCACCTCGACGTTGTCGTGGCGGCCGGCGACATCGCGCGCCAGCTCCAGCCGCTCGTCCAGCGTGAACAGGGTCTTTTTGTGGTGCGCCATGGCCACGGCGATGACGACGGTGTCGAACAGGCCGCTGGCGCGGCGCACGATGTCCTCGTGCCCGAGGGTGATGGGGTCGAAGGTGCCGGGGTAGACGGCGATCACGCGGCGGCTCATGCGGGGGGCTCTCCTGGTGCGGGAAATGGCGTGCGGACCATTATGCCGACGCGCGCCGCAGCAGCTGGGCGTGCACGGCGCCGGCCTTCAGGTGGCGGTGCGGCGCCAGCGACAAGGGCGCCAGCGCGGCCTCGTCCCAGACCGCGGGCGCTTCCAGGTACACCCAGCCGCCCGGGCGCACGGCGCGCGCGGCGGCGGCCAGGGCGGGAGCGAACAGGCCGGCGGCGTCGAACGGCGGATCCAGCAGCACCAGATCCAGCGTGCCGGCCGGCCAGCGCTCCAGCGCGGCCACGCCGTCGCCGCGCTGCACGCGCGCCACGGCGTCGGCGCGCAGCCGCGCCAGCACCTC
>JAIUOM010000246.1 GCA_020161215.1 Pseudomonadota bacterium | reverse complement strand
GCACGGCGTGGTGGTCGAAAAAACCGGCCTCTACAGCTTCTTCATCATGTTCACCATCGGCATCACCAAGGGCCGCTGGAACACGCTGTTGACGGCGCTGCAGCAGTTCAAGGACGACTACGACCGCAACATGCCGATGTGGCGCATCATGCCCGAGTTCTGCACCCACCACCGCCGCTACGAGCGCCTGGGTCTGCGCGACCTGTGCCAGCTGGTGCACGAGCTGTACGCCAAGTACGACATCGCGCGCCTGACCACCGACATCTACCTGACCGAGCTGACCCCGGCCATGACCCCGGCCGACGCCTACGCCTGCATCGCCCGCCGGCGCGTCGAGCGGGTGGAGATCGACCAGTTGGAAGGCCGCATCACCACCAGCCTGATCACGCCTTACCCGCCGGGTATTCCGCTCCTGATCCCGGGCGAGGTGTTCAACAGAAAAATAGTCGACTACTTGAAGTTCGCGCGGGAGTTCGCCCGCATGCTGCCGGGCTTCGAGACCGACATCCACGGCCTGGTCGAAGTCCGCGAGGACGACGGCACGCTGCGCTACTACGCCGACTGCGTGGCGAACGGAAATGCTCCGACCCAGGTGCTGCCCCTGACCGACATCCAGGACATGCTGGGCCGCGACACCGAGTCGCCGTATTTCACCCAAGAATAAGGACCGCGACAGGCTCAACAAGCGCCTTCGTCTGGGCTATGATGAAACTTCGAAAGGAGAAAAAATGTTCCCTGAGTACCGCGACCTGATCACCCGCCTGAAAGCCGAGGGCACCAACCACCGCTTCTTGCACCTGTTCGAGAAGCACAACGACCTCGACCACAAGATTCAGGCCATGGAAAGTCACGACGCCGGTGGTATCCACACCGAAATCGAGACGCTGAAGAAAGAAAAATTGCACGTCAAGGATGAGCTGTACACCATCCTGCGACAGGAGGCCACCACCGGCTGACGGTGCCAGCCCGAGCGGTTCCTGAAAAACCCGCGCCGATGTCGCGGGTTTTTTCATGGGTCAGTGCCCAACGTCCATCCCATGGTTGAAGCTACCGATGTTTCGGGTCGGTGAGGCCAGAATCATCGGCCCCAGAAGCTATCAAAATCGTAGTTTCGGCCGATCTGGCGGGCTCAGCGTTCGGTGCGGTATCGGGCTTCGTCCAAGCGCACCCGCACAAAACTGGCAAAGCGCGGCAGGCCGCTGCCCGGGTGCAGGCCGCGGTAGCGGTAGGTGACCCAGCTGCCCACCGGCGGCGGGTTGTGTCGCAGGGCGTCCGTCAGGCCCGAGCCCAGGGCAAAGCGCTGGCCCTCGGGTGTTTCGACCAGCAGCGCGCCCAGGCGGCCGGCGTATTTGCCCTGGCCCGGCAGGTGGTCGACGACGCGCGCCTCGGCGTCTTCGTGCGGTTTGAGCTTGAGCAGATCGTCGCCGCGGCCCGCGCGGTACAGCGAATCGCCGCGGTGCAGCATCAGCCCCTCGCCGCCGCCACGCACCACCTGGCGCATCAGCGCCTGCAGCTCGGCGTCGCTGCCCACCTTGCGCTGCGGCACCGCCTGCACCCAGGTCTCGTCGATGGAGGCCACCAAGCCGTTCAGCTCGCCCAGGCGTTCGTCGAAGCTGCTGGGGTGGGTAGGCAGGTCGAACACCATGTAGCGCAGGCCGCGCCACTGGGCGTCGTCGGGTTGCTGGCGCGCCACGGCGGACTGCGCCTGCTCAAAGCGACCGCGCCCGGCCCACAGCTCGCCGTCCAGCGGCGTGGCGGGCCAGCGGGCGGTGAACCAGGCCGGCGCGGCAATCGCCTCGCCGCCGCGCGTGCGCAGCTGGCGGCCGTCCCAGTAAGCACGCACACCGTCGTACTTTTCGCTGACCCACCAGTCGCGCAGGTCGATGCCGGGGCGGTAGCGCCCGGCCAGAAGCAGCGCCGGAGCCTGGGCCCACGATGCACCGATGCGGGACGCCGGCAGCAGTGCCAGCGCGGCGCGCAGGCAGGTTCTTCGGCCCGCAGATACTTCAAGAAACATAGCTGCCGGGGCTGGTGGCTATACCCTTGGCGGGCGACTGGATGCCTCAGCCCACCATGTCGGCCGACAAACCCGCCGTCTGGCTGAAGCCGCAGTCCACGTAGGTGATCTCGGCTGTCACGCCCGAGGCCAGGTCGCTCATCATGAAGGCGGCCACGTTGCCCACGTCGTCGATGGTGACGTTGCGGCGCAGCGGCGAGGCGCTGGCCACGTAGCCTAGCAGCTTGCCAAAGTCCTTGATGCCGCTGGCCGCCAGCGTCTTGATCGGGCCGGCGCTGATGCCGTTGACCCGCACGCCGCGCCCGCCCAGGGCCTCGGCCATGTAGCGCACGCTGGCCTCCAGGCTGGCCTTGGCCATGCCCATGGTGTTGTAGTTGGGGATGGTGCGCAGCGCGCCCAGGTAGCTCAGCGTCAGCAGGGCGGCCTTGTCGCTTAAGAACGGCAGTGCCGCCTTGGCCATGCCCGGAAAGCTGTAGGCGCTGATGTCGTGGGCGATGCGGTAGTTCTCGCGGGAGAGGCCGTCAAAGAAGTTGCCCGCAATCGCCTCGCGCGGGGCAAAGCCGATGGCGTGCACAAAGCCGTCGAACTGCGGCCACACGGCCGACAGGTCCTTGAACATGCGCTCGATCTGTTCGTCGCTGCCGACGTCGCAGTCGAACACCAGCTTGGAGTCGAACTCGGCGGCGAATTCGGTGATGCGGTCCTTGAAGCGCTCGCCCACGTAGCT
>JAIUOM010000063.1 GCA_020161215.1 Pseudomonadota bacterium | reverse complement strand
GCCAGCGCGCGGGCGCGGCCTTCGCCGAGGCCGACCAGCGGCGCCGGATAGTCGTGCCCGGGCGTCACCCCCGCCCCGCGCAGGACGGTGTCCGGCGCCTCATGCGGGCGATGGACGAAGCGGTCGGGCAGCCGCGCCAGTTCCGGGCACCAGCGGCGGACATAGGCGCCGCCGGGGTCGAATGTCTCGCCCTGCAGCACCGGGTTGAAGATGCGGAAATAGGGCGCGGCATCCGCCCCGCAGCCGGCCACCCATTGCCAGTTGGCGGCATTGGCCGCGAGGTCGGCATCGACCAGCGTGTCGCGGAACCACGCCTCGCCCGATTGCCAGGGCTGCAGCAGGTGTTTCACGAGGAAGGAGGCGACGATCATGCGCACCCGGTTGTGCATCCAGCCGGTGCGCCAGAGCTGGCGCATCCCGGCATCGACGATCGGGTAGCCGGTCTGCCCGCGCTGCCAGGCGCGCAGCATCGTGGCATCCTGGCGCCAGGGGAAGGCAGAGAATTCGGGCCGCAGGGGCTGGTCGGGCATCTCCGGCCGGTGCCACAGCAGGTGGTGGGAGAATTCCCGCCACAGCAATTCCTTGAGGAAGGTCGGCAGCCCCGCGCCGCCCCGCGCCTGCGCGGCGTGCCAGACCTGCCGGGGCGAGACCTCCCCCAGGTGCAGATGCGGCGACAGTGCCGAGGTGCCCCATTCGGCCGCCGGCACGTCGCGCCGGGCGCCGTATTGCGCCAGCCCCTCGCGCAGGAAGGCGGCGAGGCGCGCGGCGGCGCCGGCTTCGCCCGGCGTCCAGTGGGCCGGGAATTCCCTGGCCCAATCAGGCTGCGGCGGAGCGGGCAGCAGGCGGAATTCCTCCGCGCGCAGCCCCTGCGGCGTGCCGGGGGCGGGTGCCAGGCGGTCGGGCGCGAGCATCGGCGGCGGCAGGTCCGCCAACTGGGCGAAGACGGCGCGCGAGAAGGGCGTGAAGACCGCGAAGGGCTTGCCCGCGGCGGTGCGGACCCGGTGTGGCTCGTGCAGCAGGGCGTTGCGGTGCAGCACCAGGCGCCGCCCGTCCCGTTGCAGGGCGTCGTGGGTCTCCGCGTCGCGGCGGCGGGCGGCCGGCTCGCTCTGCCGGCCGGCATGGACCTCGGCCGCGCCCACCTGCGCGGCCAGGTCCGGGATCAGCCGCCGCGGATCGCCGCGCAGCACGACCAGCGGCGCGCCGCGCTCGGCCAGCGACCGGCCGAGCGCGACCAGGCTGTGATGCAGCCACCAGCGCGCCGCGCCGCCCGGCCCGCCGGGCTCGTCCTCGATGACATAGACCGGCAGCAGGGGCCGGTCCTGCACGGCGGCGAGCGCGGCATTGTCGGCGAGCCGAAGGTCCTGCCGGAACCAGATCAGGGCGGCGTCATGCATCCCTTGAATGTGGGGTGCCGCCGCCGCGCGACAGGGGGGCCGCGCCGACAGTCGCCCATTCCTTCCCCGACATGACTTCGCATTTGAGCGGATGGTCGGGCGGCGCCAGACTGGCTGCCACGGCGCACGCGACCGTGCCCGTCGAGTGGAGGGCCAGGACGATGCAGCGACGCTCCCTGATCCGTGGCGCCGGCGCGGGGCTTGCCGCCTCGCTCGCCGGGCCGGGCCTGCTGCGCGCGCAGGCGGCGACGACGCTGCGCTTCACGCCGCAGCAGGACGTGGTGACGCTCGATCCCGTCACCACCACCGCCTATGCCACGCGCAACCATGGCTACATGGTGTTCGACACGCTCTACGGCATGGATTCCACCTACACGGCGACGCCGCAGATGGTGGAAGGGCACCGCATCGAGGATGACGGCAAGCGCTGGACCCTGACGCTGCGCGACGGGCTGCTGTTCCACGACGGGGAGCGCGTGCTGGCGCGCGACTGCGTCGCCTCCATCCGCCGCTGGGCGCGGCGCGATCCCTTCGGGGAGACGCTGATGGCGGCGACCGACGAGCTCTCGGCGCCCGACGACCGCACCATCCTGTTCCGCCTGAAGCAGCCCTTTCCGCTGCTGCCGATCGCGCTCGGCAAGGCCTCCGTGCCGGTCTGCGCGATGATGCCGGAGCGGCTGGCGAATACCGACCCGTTCCGCCAGGTGACGGAGCTGATCGGCAGCGGCCCCTTCCGCTTCAAGGCCGATGAGCGCGTGCCGGGATCGCTGCTGGTCTATACGAAGTTCGACCGCTACGTGCCGCGGCGCGACGGGCCCGGCGGCTGGACCTCGGGGCCCAAGGTCGTGCATTTCGAGCGCGTCGAATGGCACGTCATGCCCGACCCCGCGACGGCGACCAATGCGCTGGTGGCGGGCGAGGCGGATTGGCAGGAATACGCCTATCACGACCTGCTGCCGCAGATGCGCCGCGCGCGCGGCGTGACGGTGCGCGTGCTGGACCCGTCGGGCTTCGTCGGCATGGTGCGGGTGAACCACCTCCAGCCGCCCTTCGACAACCCGGCGATCCGCCGCGCGCTGTGGGGCGCGATCGACCAGACGGCCTGCATGCAGGCGCTGGTGGGCCCGGAGGAGACGAGCCTCTACCGCGTGCCGCTCGGCTTCTTCGGGCCGGGCACGCCGATGGCCTCCGAGGCCGGGCTCGACCCGCTGCGCGGCCCGCGCGACTACGCGAAGGCGCAGGCCGACCTGCGCGCCGCGGGGTATCGCGGGGAGACGGTGCTGTTCATGATCCCGTCCACCTCGCAGCCCAACCTCGCCATGGGCACGGTGGTCGCCGACCAGCTCAAGCGGGCGGGAATGAACGTCGAGATCTACTCGGTCGAGTTCAACGCCATGCTGCAGCGGCGCAACCGCAAGGGGCCGGTTTCGGAGGGCGGCTGGTCCGCCTTCATGACCAACTGGGCGGGCACCGACTGGCTGAACCCGGCCGGCCACATCGCGCTGCGCGGCAATGGCGAGGCCGGCTATGCCGGCTGGGCGACCATGCCGCGCATCGAGGCGCTGCGCGACGCCTGGTTCCGCGCCCCGGACCTCGCCGCGCAGCAGGCGATCTGCCGCGACATCCAGCTCGAGGCGATGCGGGAGGTGCCCTACTACCCGACCGGGCAGTACCTGCAGCCGACCGCCTATCGCAGCAACATCGCCGGCGTGCAGGAGGGATTCGCCACCTTCTGGAACGTGCGGCGGGGTTGAGGCGCCGCGCCGCGGCCCCTACCGGTTCCGGAAGGCCGCGGCCGGGTGGGACGCCGGCAGCAACGGGCCTTGGCCGAACAGTTTGTCGCGGTAGGTCCCCGGCGCGTAGGCCGTCTTGAAGACGCCGCGTTCCTGCAGCAGCGGCACGACGAGGCCGATGAACGCCTCGAGGCATTCCGGCATCACCGTGCGCGACAGGTTGAAGCCGTCGACATCCGCCTCCGCCATCCAGGCCTGCAACGCGTCGGCAACCTGCACGGGGTCGCCCACGATGGGCGGTTGGCGGCTGCCCAGCACCGATTGCTCCAGCAGCTTGCGCTTGGTCCAGGCAGGCCCCGCCACGCGGGCCATCGTCGTCACGTTGGATTGGATGGCGTTGGTCGGGCCGGCCGCGATCGGCTCGTCCATGCCATAGCGCGCGAAATCGATGCCGAGCGAGGCGGAAGCATGCGCCAGCGCCGCCTCGGCATCGGCATGCCCGGCATAGTCGGCGAGCAGGTCGCGTGCCTCCCGTTCCGTGCGGCCGACCACCACCGTCGCGCCCACCAGCACGCGGATCGGCCGCGGCGCGGCGCGCGCGCGCAAATCGGCGACCAGCCTGCCGACGATGGCGGGGCTGGACCCGTTGACGAAGACGCATTCGGCGTGGCGGCCGGCGAAGGTGCGGCCGCGCTCGCTCGCCCCGGCCTGGTACAGCACCGGGCTGCGCTGCGGGGAGGGTTCGCACAGATGCGTGGCGCTGATCCGGTATTGCCGCCCGGCATGCTCGATGCGGCGCACCCTGGCCGGGTCGGTGAAGACGGCGCCGGCGCGGTCGCGCCTGACGGCGCCCTCGGCCCAACTGCCTTCCCACAGCGCATAGACGACGTCCATGTACTCGTCGGCCAGGTCGTAGCGGTCGTCATGCGCCATCTGCCCGACATAGCCGAGCGCCCGCGCGGCGCTGTCGAGATAGCCGGTCACGATGTTCCAGCCGACGCGGCCGCGCGTCAGGTGGTCGAGCGTGCTCATCCGCCGCGCGAACAGGTAGGGCGGTTCATAGGCGAGGTTGCAGGTCACGCCGAAGCCCAGATGGCTGGTCACTGCCGCCATCGCGGGCACCAGCATCAGCGGGTCGATCAGCGGCACCTGGACCGCGCCGCGCAGCGCCGCGTCCTGGCTGCCGCCATAGACATCGTAGATGCCGAGCACATCGGCCAGGAACAGCCCGTCGAACAGCCCGCGTTCCAGCAGGCGCGCCAGGTCGGTCCAGTGGTCGAGGCGGCTGTATTCCGCGCTGCGGTCGCGCGGATGGCGCCAGAGGCCCGGCGACTGGTGGACGACGCAGTTCATCTCGAACGCGTTGAAGCGGATCTGCTTTGCCATGTTCGGGCTATTCGGCGGCCGAGAGGGCATCCCGGTTGAGCGCCGCGAGGTCGCGGTAGCTCGCCCCCGGATGCGTTCCCGGAAGGAGCGGCCCCGCGCCGAAGAGCTTCTCGCGGAGCGTGCCCGGCCGGTACCCGCGCTTGTAGATGCCGCGCTTCTGAAGCTCGGGCACGAGGTAGCCGATCTGTTCCAGGAACTTCCGATACGCCTTGGGCTTGGCGATCGGGCCGGGGTTGGCGCGGTGCCATTTGTCCAGTTCGGTCTGCAGGCGGTCGCGCTCGGCCAGCAGGGCGGCGTTCTTGGGCGCCAGCTCGGTCACCAGGCTGGAGAAGCCGCGCCAGAAGGCGTCGGGCTTCAGCCCCAGATCGGGCAGCACGTCCTGGTTGACGAAATCGTAGAGCTCGGTGGCGACTTGCAGGTCGGCCACGGGGGTGCGGTCGGTCATGGGAGAAGGTCCTCGGGTCTCAATCAAAAGGAAAGCGGGCGCGCGCGGCACCCGATGTCGGGACTGTATTCGAAGTTTTTAGGTTAAAAAATATCCAAAAAATCGAAAAACTTTTGACTATTTTGCAAAGCTGACATCGTTCGAAGGAAGATTTTGAAGTCTATCGGCCGTAGGCCGGCGTGGATATTGCCTGATAAGCTACCAAATCAATAGTGACTTGCGCCCCACAGCCGCGCCGGATCGGCCGTGAGCGCAGCCAGCCCGCTGCGCGCCAGCATGCGCTCGCAGGCGGTCTGGGCCTGTTCCAGCACCTGCGTTTCGTCGAGGTGCGTCACCCGGCGCCCCTGCATCAGCACCCGGCCGGCGACGATGGTGGTGTCCACGTCGGCGGCGTTGGCAAAGCAGGTCACGCGCAGCACCGGCATGTTCAGCGGCATCAGGTGCGGCTTGAACAGGTCCACCAGCACGATGTCGGCCTGCTTGCCGACTTCCAGCGAGCCGATCTCGTGCTGCAGCCCCAGGGCGTGCGCGGCGTCGATGGTGACCATCTCCAGCGCCTTGCCGTGCGGCAGCACGTCGGGGTCGCGGAAATGGCGCCGCTGGTAGTGCATGGCCTGGAACATGTGGCGGAACATGTCGTAGCCGCGGTCGGGCGCCGAGCCGTCGGAGCCGATCACCACGTTCACGCCGCGCTCGATCAGCTCGGGCACCGGGCAACGGCCCTTGATGGCCATCACGGCACTTGGGTTGTGCACGATGTGCGCGCCCGCTGCGTGCGCGGCGGCGATGTCGTCCTCGGTCAGGTCGATGCTGTGCGACAGGTAGGCGCGCGGGCCGAGCAGACCCAGCACCGCCGCCTGGGCGATGGTGCCGGCGCGGTGGCCGTCCTGCGTCAAACCGAGGCCGTGGCGCGCCGCCAGTTCGGCGCAGGCACGGCTGAGTGCCTGGAATTGCGGCTCCAACGCACGCTGCGCCGCGTCGTGCATGGGAGCGTAGACCGGCACGCAGACGGCCACCTGAATGCGGCCGCCGGCACGGCCGTGCTGCTCGCGCACGATTTGCTCGCACACATCCAGCATGGTTTCCAGGCCAATGTCGGCGTCGGTAAAGCCGGAGTCGCTCCAAGTTCTGTAGCGTCGTGGCGCCGGCGGCTTGGACGGCCCGACGGCCAGCACCGAGCGCAGGCCGGCGGCGTCGAAGGCGTCGCAGTGCGCGCGGGCGTAGCGCGCGTCGTCCACGCGCATGATCGAGTCGCCCCCGCCCAGCAGCGACACCCCACAGGTCACGCCGCCACGCAGTTTTTCCAGCGCCGCCAGGGCGGCCTCGGTGTGCCAGAAATGCTCGTCGGTGTCGCGGGTGTAGATCTGCTGCGCGGCGCGCATCCAGGCGCCGGGCGCGCCGCCCGTGCCCAGGGTGCGCAACAGGCCGTGGCCGGCGTGGGCATGGCAGTCGATCAGTCCCGGCAGCACCACCTTGCGGCGCGCGTCCAGGGTCTGGCGCGGGCGCCAGCGCGCGCGCAGTTCGGCCGCCGGGCCGACCTCGACGATGCGCTGGCCCTGCACGGCGACCGACGCGTTTTCGAGCACCCGGCGCTCGGCATCCAGGGTGATGACGACGCCGTTGTCGATCAGCAGGTCCAGCTCGGTCATACGCGCTCCTGTCGGGGATGGGTCATGAACAAAATTGAATCTGGACGCTGACCCAAGGCCAACAAGCCATTTCAAAAAAACTCAGGCATCCAGGTAACTGGAGAAGCGCCGGTCCGGATCGTACTGGTGGCGCACCGCCTGCAACTTCTTCCATTTGTCCTCGGAGAAGCACTCCTTGGCCATGTGGGGGAAGTGGGTCAGGTCGATTTCGTTGATGTAATAGCCCTTGATGTGGGGCTTGAGCTTCTGGTGCAGCTCGTCCATCAGCGCATAGTTTTTCTTCACGTCTTCGTTCGTGGTGCCGATCAGGTACCACGAGACGTAGTGATCGGCCTTGTAGGTGAAGCTGCAGGGCTCGGGCACGGTCGGGTTGGTGCCCAGCACCGCAAAGCCAAACGACCTGGAATCCACCGCCTTGGCCTGAAGGGTATCGCCCAGCACTTGCAGCACCGGCGTCGGGTTGTCGGTGAACAGGGCCAGTTCGCTGGTGCGGAACTCGCTGTAGAAGTCGGTCGACAACTGCGAATACAGCTCCATGTAGTCCAGCGGCTGGTTGGTGGTCAGGCTCCAGGCCGCCAGCTTGCCAACGTCGCTGCCGGTGAACACCTTGGCGGCCTCCAGCGCGTCGGCCTGTGTGGCGCCGTACGAAAAGACGTTCACCGCCCAATGCCAGGTTTGCTTGTCGGTCGGGGTGCCCGGCGGGTTGAACATGCCCATGGCGCCCAGCACTTCGGACCGGTTCCGGCTCGCCGGCAGCAGCGCCAGAAAAGCCGGCACGGCCTTGTCCAGCTGATCCAGCGTGTAGAAAAAGCTGTTTTTGACGATCTTGGGCGCGGTGTGGGCCTGCAGTTTGTAGCGCAGCACCACGCCAAAAAAGCCGGGGCCGACACCGCGCAAAGCCCAATACAGATCGGTGTTTTCGCTGGCCGAAGCGGTGACCACTTCGCCGCTGGCCAGCATGACCTCGGCCGCCAGCACCGAGCCGCAGCCCATGCCCCAGGCCGGCATGTTCCAACCCATGCCGCCCCCAAGCAGGAAGCCGCCGATGCTGACAAAGCCGGTATGGGCCGAAGGGAAAGCCAGCCCTTGGGCATACAAGGCCTTGTTCAGCGGCTCGCTCAACACCCCCGGGCCGGCCCACACGGTTTTGCTGGCGCTGTCGATCTCGGAAATTTCATCGAACAGCGACATGTCGATGGTGATCGCGTCCTGCGCCAACACCGGGTTGGAGATGTTGTGTCCCGAGCTGCGTGCCACCACCGGAGTCCGGGTCTGGCGGGCGTGGTTCATCAGCAAGGCCAGATCGTTTTGGCTGGTGGGTTGCGCAAACATGACCGGAAAGGTGTTGGGCTTCAGGCGGTACCAGGTCATGGCCCAGAACCAGCCGAGGTAGCGCGAGTCGCTGCGGGTGATGATCTCGCCTTTGAAGCCGGCCAGCGCCGCCGGGCGTGCGGCCGCCTGGGCTTTGGTGGCCACGGTCTTGGCCAGGGCGTTGCCCAGGTGCGCCAAACCGGCGCCGCCAACGCCCAGCAGGCCGGCGGTTTTTAAAAGGGTGCGACGAAAAACATTGGGAGAGGTCATGGTGAGGCGTCCTGCTCAGTTCGGTAAAGGCCGGCCAGCCTCAAGGCTTGGCGGCGGAAATGGGGGCTTGCGCGCTGAAATGCTGGGCAATCACCTCAATATCCTGATCGCTGAGCGACTTGGCCATGGGCGCCATCACCGCGTTCTTGCGCTTGCCGGCCCTGAAGGCGCGGAGCTGCTCGATCAAATAGGGGGCCTTTTGCGCATGCAGGTAGGGCTCAATGGGCAGCGCGGCGTTGTCGTGACAGGCCATGCAGGCGATCCCTACCGCCGGCATCTTGGCGTTTGCGGCAGCCGGATGGCGTGGCTGGGCGGGCGACTGGGTGCTGAAGTAGTGCGCCAGCGTGTTGAGGTCGGCATCCGAAAGCAGCTTGACCACCGGGTCCATCATCGGGTGCCGGCGCGCGCCGGATCGAAAATCGGTCAGCTGCTGGAGCAGGTAGCTCTGCTTTTGCCCGGCCAGGTTGGGCCAGTCCTGGTTTTGGCTGTGGCCGGTGGGGCCATGGCAGCCCAGGCACTGGCTGACCATGGCGGGCACCGCCACCACCCCGGCGGGCAACTTGTCCGAATTGGCCGGAATACGACCATCGCCCGCGTGGGCCGAAAAGCTGCCCAGCGTGGCCGCGAGCGCCAGGGCGATCTGGGCTGCGGGGCGAAAAAACAAGAGAGTCGGCATGTGTGTTTCCTGATGAACGGGTGGGCGATGGCGCGGCCTGCTGGCTTTTTACCGTAGTACAAAAAACGATCTGAATTGAGGGTTAAAAATACCAAATGCCGGTGTAAATAAACGCGTCATCGCTACCAATAGCGTAGCTTCCTAGAGCTGAAACCTGGGCCATCCGACGGCTGTTTCCCAGCACCCATCGGTCGGCGGCCAGGGTGACCACGGTGTGGTTTTCGATCGGCGGGTCCAACTCGGCCTTGATGTCCGCTCCCGATGGGCGCAGGGTTCGCTGAACGGCGCTGCCGGCGCGCAGGCAACCGCGTTGGTGGTTCTCAGCGGGTGCGCGATATGCTGCGGTGCCTACCTGCCACTGTCGGAGACCCCCATGCCCGCCCCGATCGATCCTCAGCAGGGCTCAGTCAGCCCGCACAAGCACAAGATCGTCAGCGCCGCCGAGGCCGCCCTGCTGGTGCACGACGGCGACACGGTGGCGACCAGCGGCTTTGTCGGCATCGGCTTTGCCGAAGGCGTCGCGGTGGCGCTGGAAGCGCGTTTTCTGGCCACCGGCGCGCCGGCGCGCTTGAGCCTGGTCTACGCCGCCGGCCAGGGCGATGGCAAGACGCGCGGGCTGAACCACTTTGGCCACCGCGGCATGCTGCGCCGGGTGGTGGGCGGCCACTGGGGCCTGGTGCCGGCGGTGCAAAAGCTGGCCGTGGACGGCGAGATCGAGGCCTGGAACCTGCCGCAAGGCGTCATCACCCACCTGTTCCGCGACATCGCGGCGGGCAAGCCGGGCACCTTGACCCGCGTGGGGCTGGACACCTTCGTCGACCCGCGCCACGGCGGCGGCAAGCTGAATGCGCGCACCACGGAAGACCTGGTCGAGCGCATCACGCTGGCCGGTGAGGACTACCTGTTCTACAAGGCCTTCCCGATCCACGTCGGCATCATCCGCGCCACCACGGCCGACCTGGACGGCAACCTGACCATGGAGCGCGAAGCGCTGACGCTGGAGGCGCTGGCCATTGCCATGGCCGCGCGCAACTCGGGCGGGGTGGTGATCGCCCAGGTCGAGCGGGTGGCCGAGCGCGGCAGCCTGCACCCGCGCCAGGTCAAGGTGCCCGGCGTGCTGGTGGACGCGGTGGTGGTGGCCGAGGACCCGGCGCACCACCAGCAGACCTTTGCCGAGGCCTACAACCCGGCCTTTGCCGCCGAAATCCGGGTGCCCATGGACCGGCTGCCGCCCATGGCGCTGGGCGAGCGCAAGCTGATCGCCCGCCGCGCCGCGCTGGAGCTGCGGCCGCACCAGGTGGTCAACCTGGGCATCGGCATGCCCGAGGGTGTGGCCAGCGTGGCGGCCGAGGAAAAGATCATCGACCTGCTGACCCTCACGGCCGAGCCCGGCGTGGTGGGCGGCATTCCGGCCGGCGGACTGAACTTTGGCGCGGCCGTGAATCCGCAGGCCATCATCGACCAGCCCTACCAGTTCGATTTCTACGACGGCGGCGGGCTCGACATCGCCATCCTGGGCCTGGCGCAGGCGGATCGGCACGGCAACCTCAACGTCAGCAAGTTCGGCCCCCGGTTGGCGGGCGCGGGCGGCTTCATCAACATCAGCCAGAACGCCAAGACGGTGGTGTTTGTCGGCACCTTCACGGCCGGCAAGCTGCAATTGGAGATCGCCGGCGGCAAGTTGCGCATCGCCCACGAAGGTGGCGCACGCAAGTTCGTGCGCGAGGTGGAGCACCGCACCTTCTCCGGCGCCGAGGCGCTGCGGCGCGGCCAGCGCGTGCTGTACGTGACCGAGCGCGCCGTGTTCCGCCTGGTGGCCGCCGAAGACGGCCCAGGCGGCGCGCTGGAGCTGATCGAGCTGGCCCCCGGCATCGAGCTGGAGCGCGACGTGCTGGCCCATATGGCGTTCCAGCCGCGCATCGCGGCCGAGCTGCGCACCATGGACGAGCGCCTGTTCCTGCCCCAGTCCATGGGCCTGCGCGCCGAACTGCTGGAGCGCCCGCTGGCCGAGCGCATGCACCTGGACCCGGCCGCCGGCGTGCTGCACATCGATTTTTCCGGGCTGCAGGTCAACACCCTGTCCACCATCGAGGCCATCGATGCCGCGGTGCGCACCCTGCTGGCGCCCTTTGGCGCGCGGGTGGCGGCGGTGGTCAACTACGACCACTTTGGCATCGTGCCCGAGCTGGTCGACCCGTACGCCGCGATGGTGCGCCAGTTGACGCAGGACCTGTACACCGGCGTCACCCGCTACGGCACCACCGGTTTCCTGAAGTCGCGCCTCAAGAGCACTTGAATTTTGCTACTGTTTCAGTAGCTACTCAGGATTTGATGGCGCCGGCCAACGGCTTGTTTTGACCTTATTCCAGCACCTCGCGCACCTGGCGCGCGGCCATCCACAGCCCCGGCAACAGCACCGGGGCGGCCTGCACCACCCCCACCACCAGGCCGCCGCCCGCCCCGCGCCAGGCCCAGCCCAGGGCCAGCAGGGCCAGGGCCCCGTGCAAGAGCAGGGCCCAGCGGCTGCAGCGCAGCAACAACCCGCCCACCGCCGCCAGGCCGACGGCGCAGACCACGTAGTACACGCCACCGCCGTGGCCGAGCGCCAGCAGAGCCCCCAGCATGATCAGCACGGCCCAGCCGATCAGCGCCATGCCGACCAGGCGCGGCGGCCCGTCGAGGCCCACGCCGCGCTCGTTCTGGCCGGCGATCAGCTCCAGCTGTTGCAGCAACGCCTCGCTGGGCACCGCTTGAGCACCGGCCGCCGGGGGATCGGCCCTGGCCGGTGCCGGCGGCGCCGTGGCCGCTGCGGGCCGCGGCACCGGGGGCTCAAGGGGCTCCGGCAGCACGGCCGAGGCGGCGGCGCGCATGCGCCCTTCCAGTTCGGCCTTGGCACGCCGGCTGCCGCGCTCGGCCAGCTTGCGCAGCTGCACGACGTTCAGCGTGCGCACATCGATGGGGTGCTTGTGGGACGGCTCGGCGGGCGGACGGGTCATGACGGGTCGGCGGCAATTTCGCGCCGAATGATCGCACGCCAGGCCCGGATAATGCCTGGCCATGGACAAGCTCAAGGCCTTTGAAACCTTTGTGTCGGTGGCGACGCGGGGTTCCTTGAGCGCCGCCGCGCGCGCCGAGGACGTGGCGCCGGCCGTGATCGGGCGGCGCCTGGACGCGCTGGAGGAGCACCTGGGCGTGAAGCTGCTGGTGCGCACCACGCGGCGCCTGGCGCTGACGCACGAGGGCGCGGCCTTTCTGGACGACTGCCAGCGCATCATCGCCGAGGTGGCCGGGGCCGAGGCCAGCGTCTCGGCCGGCGGCGTGCAAGCCAGCGGCCACCTGCGCCTGACGGCCCCGGCCGGCTTCGGGCGCCGGCACGTGGCGCCGCTGGTGCCCACCTTCCACGCCAGCCATCCGCGCCTGCGCATTTCCCTCAATCTGTCGGACCGCGTGGTGGACCTGGCCGGCGAGGGCTTCGACTGCGCGGTGCGGGTGGGCGACCTGCCCGATTCGTCGCTGATCAGCATCCGCCTGGCCGACAACCGCCGCCTGGCCGTGGCCGCGCCCGAGTACCTGCGCCGGCGCGGCACGCCGCGCCACCCGCGCGAGCTGGCCCAGCACGACTGCCTGGTGCTGTCCTCGGACGCCTCGCAAACGCGCGGCTGGGCGTTCAGCGAACACGGCCAGGTCACGCACCTGCGCCCGAGCGGTCCGCTGGACTGCACCGACGGCCAGGTGCTGCACGACTGGTGCCTGGCCGGCCACGGCATCGCCTGGCGCAGCACCTGGGAGGTGGAAGGCGAAATCGCCGCCGGCCTGCTGGTGCCGGTGCTGGAGCGTTTTGCCGCCCCGCCGAACGGCATCTACGCCATCTTGCCGCACGCCACGCGGCACACACCGCTGCGCGTGCGCCTGTGGGTGGATTTCCTGAAGGACCGCTACGCCGACAGCGCGTTCTGGCGGCGCACGCAGTAAAACCCACAGTAGACGCCGGCGCGGCCGCCGCTACCATGCCTGCCATGTTGGAGCCCTGGCTTGCCTTTTTTCACCTCAGCGCCATCCTGGCCTGGGTGGTGTTCGCGTCGGCCCAGGCCGCGCTGTGCCGCGTCGAATGGCTGAACGCGGCGGTGGTGCGGCGGCTGGCGCGGCTGGACACCATCCTGTGGGTGGCCACGGCGGCGCTGCTGCTGTCGGGCCTGGCGCGCATCTACCTGGGCGCCAAGGGCGCGCCCTGGTACTGGGGTCAGTGGCTGCTGCACCTGAAGCTGACGCTGTTCCTGGCCACCGTGGCGCTGCAGGTCGGCGTCACGCGCCGGCTGCGCCGGTGGGACGCCCGCCTGCGCGCTCATGGCGGCCTGCCCGACGAGACCGAGATCCGCGCCGCGCGCCGTGGCCTGATGCTGGCCACGCACCTGGTGGCCCTGATTCCGCTGGCGGCGGTGTTCCTGGCGCGCGGCTGGTGAACCTGGCGCCCATGCCGACATGGCCCCGGCCTGTCCGCCTGGGTTCCGTGGCGCTGGGTCTGGCGCTGTTCGTGGCGGTCTGGCTCGGCCTGCTGGGCGCCACCGCGCGCGTGGCGCCAATCGACAACGTGGAGCAGTGGGTGTGGTCGCACGCCGCGGCCTGGGGCTACTACAAGCACCCGCCGCTGCCGACCTGGATCGCCATCGGCGCGCAGGCCCTGCTGGGGCCAGGGCCCTGGGTGATCGACCTGCTGGGGGGACTGTGCGCGGGGCTCTCGCTGCTGATCTTCTGGGCCTTGCTGCGCCGGCTGCGCGGGCCCAGCTTCGCCACGCTGGCGCTGCTGGCCACGCTGTGCATCACCTACTTCACCTACCGGCTGAACTACTTCAACCACAACACGGTGCTGATGCCCCTGGCGGCGGCGGTGATCGCGCTGTGCTGGCGGGTCACCGAACACCCGGGGCGCTGGCGCTGGGCCGCCATCGGCCTGGGCCTGGGCCTGGGCCTGCTGACCAAGTACCAGATGGTGCTGGTGGCCGTGTGCGTCGGCCTGTGGTGGCTGCGCATCGGCGGCTGGCGGCACCCGGAGCACCGCGCCGGCGCGGTGCTGGGCGCGCTGGTGCTGCTGGCCGTGTTCTGGCCACACCTGCGCTGGCTGGTGGCCTCGGACTGGGCGCCGCTGCAGTACGCCCGCCAGAGCTCGCTGGGTGCCGCATTGCCGCTGCCGGCACGCCCCGGGCACGCCCTGACCTGGCTGATCGACTGGATGGGCCTGCGGCTGGCGCCGGCCTGGGCGCTGCTGGCCGTCACGGCCTGGCGCGTGGCGCGCGCCGCCGAACCCGCCGCGCCGCCGGACGCGGACAGGCCCCAGGCGCCGGAACGCCTGTCCCGGCAGTTTCTGCTGCTGTGGGGGTTCGGCCCGCCCTTGCTGATGGTCTGGCTGGGCCTGGCCCAGGGCATCTGGCTGCAGCCCAAGTGGAGCACCAGCTTCGCGCTGTGGACCGTGCCGGCCGTGCTGGCCTGCCTGCCGCTGGGCCGCTGGGCGGCGCGCGCGCCGGCCCTGCCGCGCGCCAGCTGGGTCGGCTTCGGGCTGCTGCAGCTGGTGCTGATACTGGCGCTGTCGACGGGCCAGGTCAGCGACCACCGGGCGCAGGGCCAAGGCCCCGGCCACCTGCAGCGCTGGAGCCAGCGCGACTACGCCGGCGCCGCGCAGCGCGTGGCCGCGCGCGCGCAGGCCGAGCTGGGCGCGCCGCTGGAGGTGATCAGCGGCCCCTACGGCGTGGCCGGGGCGATCGCGCAGCGCCTGCCCGAGGCGCCGTTGGTGCTGATCGACGGCGAGCTGGCGAAAAGCCCCTGGCTGTCGGAGGCGCGGCTGCGCACCGCCACCGTGCTGCACCTGGAGCCGGCCTGCGGCCTGCCGCCGGGCACGTTCCAGGTGCTGCCGGGCTGGATCGGCTGGCTGGCGCGCGGCAACGGCCCTGCCCGCCCGGTGCCGCCGCCCGATCCGCGCCTGTGGGGCAAGGCCAGCCTGCACGGCGGGGCGTCGCCGATCGAGTGTCCGTGAGCACGCCACGAAAGCGCCTCCCATGAACGCCCCGCCCAAACCGCTGGTGCTGTGCGCCGACGACTACGCGCAGGACGCCGGCGTGAGCCAGGCGGTGCTGGCGCTGGCGCGGCGCGGGCACCTCAGCGCCACCAGCGCCATGGTGCTGGCGCCGCGCTGGGCCGAGGACGCGGCGGCGCTGGGCGAGTTGCGCGGCGCCCTCGACGTGGGCCTGCACCTGGACTTCACCAGCCCCTTCGCGCTGGCGCGCGGGCACGGGGTGTCGCTGGCCGCGGCCATGCGCCGCGCCGCCTGGCGCGGCTTCGATGTCGAGGCCGCGCGCCTGGCCATCGAGCAGCAGTTGGACGCCTTCGAGCGCGCCTGGCGCGCCCCGCCCGACCATGTGGACGGCCATCAGCACGTGCAGCAGTTCGCCGGCATCCGCGCGGCCCTGGTGGCGGCGCTGGCGCGCCGCTATGGCCCGCGCGGGCCGTGGCTGCGCCTCTCGCGGCCGCCCCCGGGCCAGGGCGGCTTCAAGGACCGGGTCATCGCCGCGTGGGGTGCCGATGCCCTGCAGCGGTTGGCGCGCCAGCACGGCCTGCCCTGCGCGCCGGCCTTGTCGGGGGTGTACGGCTTCGACGGCGACCAGGCGGCCTATGCGCGGCGCATGCGGCGCTGGCTGACCCAGGCGCCCGCCGGCACGGTGCTGATGTGCCACCCCAGCGCCGACGCTGCGGCGGGCGACACGATCGCCGCCGCGCGCGGGCACGAATTTCAGCACCTGGCCAGCCCGGCATTCGCCGAGCAACTGATTTCAGCCGGCGTTCAGCCGGCGCGGGGCAGCACTCTGTACAGTGCGCCGACCTGATCTTCCGCGTTCCGTTTTTGTCCACTTCCGTTTCACCTCGCCGGGGCTTGGCCGGCTTGCTGGCCTGCTGGCTGTTGTTGCTGGCCCTGACCCCCGTGCGACCCCTGGCCATGCCGGACGAAGGGCGCTACGCCGAGATCAGCCGCTGGATGCTGCACTCCGGCGACTGGCTGGTGCCGCGCCTGAACGGCCTGCCCTTCTTCCACAAGCCGCCGCTATTGCACTGGCTGCAGGCCCTCGCCATGGCCGTGCTGGGCGTGCACCCCTGGGTGGCGCGGCTGGTGCCGGTGCTGGCGGCCGGGCTCATGCTGGGCGGCCTGCTGCTGGCCGGGCAGCGCCTGCTGGGCCCGGCGGTGGCGCGGCGCGCCGGCTGGATGCTGGCGCTCAGCCCGGCCTTCTTGCTGGGCGGGCAGTACATCAACCACGACATGCTGGTGGCCAGCTGGATCGCCACCGCCATCTGGTGCTTCGCGCTGGCCTTTGACGCCAGCGACCGCCCGCATGCCGGCTGGGCGCGCGCCGGTTTCGCCGCCTGCGCCCTGGGCCTGCTGACCAAGGGCCTGATCGGCGTGGTGCTGCCCGGGATGGTGCTGTTTTTCTGGCTCACCGCCACCCGGCGCTGGCGCCAGGTGCCCAGACTGCCCTGGTTCAGCGGCGTGGCGCTGTTCCTGGCCATCGCGGCGCCCTGGTTCGTGCTGGCCGGTCAGCATTACCCGCGGCTGTGGGCCTACCTGTTCGGGTTTCAGCAGTTCACGCGCTTCACCAGCAGCGGCTTCAACAACCAGCAGCCCTGGTGGTACTACCTGGCGGGCCTGGCGCTGCTGCTGTGTCCGTGGCCGCTGTGGCTGCGCTGGGCGCGGCCTGAGGCCAGCGCCGAGCCGCGGCGCGCGCGCGACGCCGCGCTGCTGTGCTGGATCTGGCTGGTGGCGATCACGCTGTTCTTTTCCATTCCGCGCTCCAAGCTGATCGGTTACATCCTGCCGGTGCTGCCGCCGCTGGCCCTGCTGGCCGCGCTGGGCTGGGAACGCGCGATGGCGCACCGCCCGCACGCCGGCCGCGGGTTCGCCGCGCTGGCGCTGCTGCCGCTGGGCGTGTCGCTGGCGGTGACCTTCGGCTACCAGCGCTGGGAAGGCCACAAACTGAGTGGCGACATGGCGCGCACCCTGGCTTGCCGGGTGGCGCCCGAGGACACGGTGTACGTGCTGGGCGGTTTCCCCTACGACCTGCCCTTCGTGGCCCAGACCACCCGGCCGCTGGTGGTGCTGCAGGACTGGGCGCACCAGCGCCAGAGCGGCGCCGACAACTGGCGTCAGGAGTTGCTGGACGCCGGCGACTTCGAGCCGGCGCGCGCGGCCGAACTGCTGCGCACGCCAGACGTGCTGGTGGCCGCGGCCCGGCAACCCCGGCGCTGGCTGCTGGCCCCGCGCCAGCCCGCGGACGACGACGAGCGCCCGCCACCCGGCTGGCACGCGGTGGCCGACAGCACGCGCTGGACGCTGTGGCGCTCCGACGCCGCCGGCGCCGAGGGGGCGCCAGCCGCGCGGCTGCCCGGCTGCCGGGACGAGGGCCTGGCCCGGCCAGCGCCGGCATCGAAATAGGGCGCGCTCAGCGCGGCGTGGGCGCCGTGTCCGGCGGTGGCGGCGCGGCGGTGTCCAGGCCGGTGCCCAGCCGCTCGCCCAGCCAGTACAGCGGGCGGCGCTTGACCTCGTCGTAGATGCGGGCCACGTACTCGGACAGCAGCCCGACCGACATCAGCTGGACCCCGGACAGCAGCATCAGGCCGACCACGATGGTGGCGTAGCCCGGCACCTCGATGCCCATGACGAAGTACTCGAACACCACCCACACGCCGTAGCTCATGGCGCACAGCGCCATCAGCACGCCGAGCAGCCCGAACAGGCGCAGGGGCGCGGCGGTGAAGGCCAGCAAGCCGGTGACGCCCAATCCGATGGCGCCGCGCAAGCCGTAGCGACTGACGCCGCTGTGGCGCGCCAGCGGCTCGTAGGGCAAGGCGGCGCTGGACAGGCCGGCCCAGGCGTACAAGCCCTTCATGAAGCGGTTGCGCTCGGGCATGGCCTTCAGCGCCTCGACGGCGCGCCGGTCCATCAGGCGAAAGTCGCCCGCGTCGGGCGGCACCTGGAAGCGGTTGCCGGCATTGACCAGGCGGTAGAAACCGCGCGCCAGCCAGCGGTACAGGCGCGGCTGGTCGGCGCGCGTGCGGCGCACGGCGTAGACCACGTCCAGGCCCTGGGTCCACAGGCGCAGCATCTCGGGCAGCAGCGCCACCGGGTGCTGGCCGTCGGCGTCCATCACCAGCACCACCTCGCCGCGCGCGGCGTCCAGGCCGGCGCTGAGCGCGGCCTCCTTGCCGAAGTTGCGCGACAGCCGCAGCAGCACCAGCTGCGGGTGGCGTGGCAGCAGCGCGGCCACCACGGCGGCGCTGTCGTCGCGGCTGCCGTCGTCCACCACGATCAGCTCGAAGCACGGCGCCAGCGCCGCCAGGGCCGTGCACACCTCGTCCACCACCCGGGGCAGGTTGGCGGCCTCGTTGTAGGCCGGCATGACGCACGACAGGCTGGGCGGGCGCTGGGTTCGATCGTTCACGCCGCGCATGATAGACAGGACCCGCGGCGGCAGTCTTTCGGCTGGCTTAGCGGCGCGCCACGCCCAGCGCGCGCAGCAGTCCGTCGCTGGCGTCCTCGACCAGGTCCAGCACGGTCTCGAAGCCCTGCGTGCCGCCGTAATAGGGGTCGGGCACCTCGCGCGCGGCGTGGCGGGTGCAGAAACCGGTCAGGCGCTGCAGCTTGTGGCGCTGGCCGGGCGGGCACAGCGCAAGGGCGGCGCGCTCGTTGGCGGCGTCCATCACCAGCAGCAGGTCGAAGTCGTCGAAATCCTGGCGCGTGAGCTGGCGCGCACGCTGGGCACTCAGGTCGACGCCGCGGCGCGCGGCGTGCTGCTGGGCACGCCGATCGGGCGGCGCGCCGACGTGGTGGTCGTGCGTGCCGGCCGAATCGACCTGGATGCGATCGGCCAGGCCGGCGTCGGCCACCCTCTTTTCCAACACGCCGTGCGCCGTGGGGCTGCGACAGATGTTGCCCATGCACACCATCAGCACGCGCACGGGGGCGCCGGTGGGGCGCTGGGCCAGGTGCTGGAGGGAAAGCGGTTGGGGCATGAATTTGCTACAAATTTTATAACGATAAAGGCATACTTCACAAGCCAAGGCGCTGGATTAGATGCTTGAAACCGTGCACCGACAATGTCATCCCCCTGCGGCGCCCGAGCCCGCGGCCAGCCCCGTCAGCAGGCGCCGCAGGGCCTGGCGCTGGGCACCGCCCGGCTCGCCACGGGCCACGGCCAGCGCGGCGCGGTCGAAGGCGGCGGAAAGTTGCGCCGCGAGTGCGGCCAGCTCGGCCTCGCCCGGCAGCGCGGCCAACGGGCGGGCGGGAGCGGCCAGCAGTTCGCGCAGACCCTGCGCCAGCTCGGCCGCGCCGGCGCGCTCGGACAGCTGCCGCACCCGCTCGGCGCTGAGCACGGCGGGGGCGTCCAGCAGCAGCAGGCGCGCCCGGCCGGCGTCGGCCATGGCGGCGAAGTAGGCCTCGGCGCCGGCCAGCAGACGGTCCAGCGGCGTGGCGCCCGCCATGCCGCCCTGGCCCACGGCGGCGGCCACCTCGTCGGCCGCCTGCAGCGCGACGGCAAAGAACAGATCGGCCTTGTCGGCCCAGTGGTGGTAGAGCGCGCCGCGCGTGACCTGGGCGGCGCCCACGATCTCGGGCGTGCCGGTGTCGGCATAGCCCTTGGCCACGAACAGCTGGCGCGCCGCGGCGATCAGCGCGGCCTGGGTGGCCTGGGTGCGCTCCTGGTTGGGCCGGGGGCCGCGGCGGGCGGCAGAAACCTTGGGCGTGACAGGGATGGGCGTTTGCATACGTGCAGCTTGTATGTTAAAAATTAGATGCATGCAGATTGTATGTTTTATTGGTTCTCTTCCCCAACCCAGGAGCAGCGACATGAAATGCACCCAGTACTACCCGGTGTTGATCACCGACCGCGTGGGCGAGACCGCGCGCTTTTACCAGCAGCACTTTGGCTTTGTGCCGCAGTTCGAGAGCGACTGGTACGTGCACCTGCGGTCGGCCACCGACGAGGCCATGAACCTGGCGGTGCTGCAGCGCGGCCACGGCACCCTCCCGACCGCTGGGCGCCAGGCCCAGGTCGGCGGGCTGCTGATCAACTTCGAGGTGGAGGACGAGGACGCCGAACACGCCCGCCTGATGGCCGCCGGCCTGCCCGAGCTGCTGCCGCTGCGCAGCGAGGATTTTGGCCAGCGCCACTTCATCACGCAGGACCCGAACGGCGTGCTGATCGACGTGATCACGCCGATTGAGCCAAGCGAGGCGTTCAAGGCGCAATACCAATAGCCCGGCCGACCGCGCCACGGAGGGCCGAAGGCCGTCGAATGCTATACAAACAGTAGCTGATCAGACAATATTCACGCCGACATCCGGTGCATTTGGGCCAAAAACCCGCTGCGCAGCCAATCCGGGACGTCCGCACAGGCCGGCGTTCAGCGGACAGGAACTCTATCAAGCTGCGCCTGACGCCGATTCATCCAGAGGCCGCGAAGCAGGCCCAGCCAGGGGCCGCTGCGCACGACCGCTCCGAAGCGGCCGGCCCGTCCCCCGCCCGAAGAGAGGGGGGAAGCGCCGCCAGGCGCTCAGGGGGTCAACGCTTTCCCATGCCCGGCGGCAGCGGCGGCATGCCCCCCCCGCCCAGCAGGCCGCCGAGGGGGCCCTTGCCGCCACCACCCATGCGGCGCATCATCTTCATCAGGGCGCCGCCTTTCATCTGCTTCATCATGCCCTGCATCTGCTCGAATTCCTTGAGCAGGCGGTTGACCTCCTGCACCTGCACCCCGGCACCGGTGGCGATGCGGCGCTTGCGGCTGGCCTTGAGCAGGTCGGGCTTGCGGCGCTCTTCGGCCGTCATGCTGTTGATGATGCCTTCCTTGCGGCGGATGTCCTTTTCGGCGCGGCCCAGGTCGGCGTCGCTGGCCTTGGCGGTCAGTTGGCTGGGCAGCTTGTCCATCAGGCTGGACAGGCCACCCATCTGCTTCATCTGCTGCAACTGGCCCAGAAAGTCCTGCAGATCGAAGTTGTCGCCCTTCTTGACCTTGTCGGCCAGCTTCTTGGCGGCCTCGATGTCGACGTTGGCGGTGACCTGCTCGACCAGCGCCACTACGTCGCCCATGCCCAGGATGCGGCCGGCGTGGCGGTCGGCGTCGAACACCTCCAGCCCGTCGATCTTCTCGGACACGCCGGCGAACTTGATCGGCGCGCCGGTGACCTGGCGCACCGACAGGGCCGCGCCGCCGCGCGAATCGCCGTCGACCTTGGTCAGCACGATGCCGGTGAGCGGCAGCGCGTCCTTGAAAGCCTTGGCGGTGTTGGCCGCGTCCTGGCCCTGCATGGCGTCGACGACGAACAGGGTTTCGACCGGGTTGAGGGCGCCGTGCAGGGTCTTGATCTCCTGCATCAGCGCTTCGTCGATGGCCAGGCGGCCAGCGGTGTCGACGATCAGCACGTCGTAGAAGTGCTTCTTGGCGTGGTCCAGCGCGGCGCGGGCGATGTCGAGCGGCTTTTGCTCGGGCGTGCTGGGGAACCAATCGGCGCCAGCCTGGGCGGTGACGGTCTTGAGCTGCTCGATGGCGGCCGGGCGGTAAACGTCGCCGGAGACGGTGAGCACCTTCTTCTTGCGCTTTTGCACCAGGTGGCGCGACAGCTTGGCCGTGGTGGTGGTCTTGCCCGAGCCTTGCAGGCCGGCCATGAGGATGACGGCCGGCGGCTGGGCCGACAGATTCAGGTCGCTGACGCCCTCGCCCATGGTGGCGGCCAGCTCGCGGTGCACGATGCCGACCAGGGCCTGGCCGGGCTTCAGGCTGCCCAGCACCTCGTGGCCCATGGCCTTGTCCTTGACGCGGGCGACGAAGTCGCGCACCACGGGCAGCGCCACGTCGGCCTCCAGCAGGGCCATGCGCACTTCGCGCAACATGTCCTGCACGTTGGCTTCGGTGATGCGGGCCTGGCCAGAAATCTTCTTGACCAGGAGGGAAAGTTTGTCGGTGAGGGCTGTGGCCATGGCGGGTTCGCGCGGGTCGGCGCCGCATGTGAAACGCGACCGGCGCCCCGTGGAAGGGGGGACCGAGCCGCTAAACTGTGACCATGATTCTAGCCAGCGCCTCACCTTTGGGCCTGCTGCTGAGCGCGGCGGCGGCGCTGGCCTACGCGGTGCCGGCCCTGGCGGCACGTTCGGTGGGCGCCGTGACCGCGCGGCGCGTGCTGCTGCTGGCCTGGCTGCTGCACGGCCTGCTGCTGGCCTGGGACCTGCTGGGCCAGGTGCCACGCTTCGGTTTCGCGCAGGCGTTGTCGATCACGGTCTGGCTGGTGCTGACGGTGTACGCGGTGGAAAGCCAGCTCTACCCGCGCATGAAGGCGCGCTGGGCGCTGGCCGGCTTCGGCACCGTGGCCATCGTGCTGGCGCTGCTGTTTCCGGGCACGACGCTGCCGGCCAGTTCGTCGCCGCTGCTGCCGCTGCACTGGGCGCTGGGCATCGCCGCCTACGGCCTGTTGGCGGCGGCCGTGGCGCACGGCTGGCTGATGTCGCGCGCCGAGGCGCAGATGCGCCACGCCGAGGCGCCGGAAGACGGCGGCCTGCCCCTGCTGACGCTGGAGCGCCTGATGTTCCGCTTCCTCGGTGCCGGCTTCGTGCTGCTGAGCCTGACCATGCTGGCGGGAATGTTCTTTGGCGAGCAGCTGTACGGCCCGGCCCACCTGGGCTGGCGCTGGGACCACAAGCGCGTGTTCACCCTGCTGTCCTGGCTGACCTTCGCCACGCTGCTGCTCGGGCGCTCGCGCTTTGGCTGGCGCGGGCTGCGGGCGGTGCGCGTGCTGTACGTGGGCGCGGCCCTGCTGCTGCTGGGCTACGCCGGTTCGCGCTTCGTGCTCGAAGTCCTGCTGGGGCGCGCGACATGAAGCTGCTGGTGCTGCTGTTGGTGCTGCTGTTCGGCGTCTGGTTGTGGCGGCGCGGACGCCGTCAGGCCGACGCTCAGACGGACCAGGCCCAGCGCCGCGCCCTGCCCATGGTGCGCTGCGCGCACTGCCAGCTGCACCTGCCCGGCCAGGACGCGGTGGTCGGTCGCCAAGGCCAGTACTGCAGCGCCGCCCACCGGCGCGAGGCCGAGGGCACATGAGCGCCGCGGCGCGCTGTGGCCAAGGGGGTCGGTGGAGCCCCCCAGGCCGCCCCCGGGCGTCTGGGCGACGCCAGGCCGAGGGCTAGCGTGTTGGCCGGCACAGGCACACGGCCCAGGGCGTCGGCGGCGTTCTCCTCATCGACCTGGCTGCTGAACACCGAGGACCGCGCTCTGTCGGCGGCCCATCTGCCCGCGCCAACGCCCTTCGACAGCCCGGGCTTCGCGCGCCTGTGGACCACGTTCATGTGGGCGCGGGTGCTGATCGCGCTGACCATTCTGGCGCTGCAGGTGGCCATCCACCTGACCGTGCGCCCGGCGCCGCCCTGGCTGCTGGTTCTGTGCGGCGTGTACCTGGGCGCCACGGCGTTGGTGCCGATGCTGGCCAAGCCGCACGGCCCGGGCGCGCACCTGAACATGCAGTGGCTGTACGCGGTGGGCGTGGACCTGGCCTTCGTCGGCACCCTGCAGTTCACCCAGGCCGGAGGCATCAACTACACGCCGCTGCTGGCCTTGCCGGTGCTGATGGCCTCCACCATGGGCACACGCATGTTGGCCCTCGGCACCGCCGCCCTGGTCACGCTGATGATGCTGGGCCATGCCTTGTGGCTGGGTGGCGGCCAGATGGCGGCCGCCGCCGAACTGGGCCAGGCCGGCCTGATCGGCGCCGGCCTGCTGGCCCTTTCGGGCCTGACCAACCAGCTGTCCAGCCGCCTGGCCCGCGAGGAAAACCTGGCGCGCCGCGGCCAAGCCGAAGCGCGCATGCAGACGCTGGTCAACCACCTGGTCATCGAGGCCATGCCGGACGGCGTGCTGGTGGTCGATGCCCGGCAGAAGGTGCGCGCCGCCAACCCGG
>JAIUOM010000062.1 GCA_020161215.1 Pseudomonadota bacterium | reverse complement strand
CGGCTACTTCCCCGTGCCCCCGGTCGATTCCACCCACGACATGCGCGCCGAAATGGTGCTGCTGCTGGAAGCCATGGGCATTCCCGTCGAGGTGTTCCACCACGAGGTGGCCGGTGCCGGCCAGATGGAGATCGGCACCAAGTTCAGCACCCTGGTCGAGCGCGCCGACTGGACGCAGCGCATGAAGTACGTGGTGTGGAACGTGGCCGACGCCTACGGCAAGACCGCCACCTTCATGCCCAAGCCCTACCACGGCGACAACGGCAGCGGCATGCACGTGCACCAGTCGATCTGGAAGGGCGGCAAGAACCTGTTCGCGGGCAAGGGCTACGCCGGCCTGTCGGACACCGCGCTGCACTACATCGGCGGCATCATCAAGCACGCCCGTGCGCTGAACGCCATCACCAACCCCACCACCAACAGCTACAAGCGCCTGGTGCCGCACTTCGAAGCCCCGGTCAAGCTGGCTTACTCCAGCCGCAACCGCTCGGCCTCGATCCGCATCCCGCACGTGATGAGCGACAAGGCGCGCCGCATCGAGGCCCGTTTCCCGGACCCGATGGCCAACCCCTACCTGTGCTTCTCGGCCCTGCTGATGGCCGGCCTGGACGGCATCGAGAACAAGATCCACCCGGGCGAGGCCGCCACCAAGGATCTGTACCACCTGCCGCCCGAAGAGGACAAGTTGGTGCCGACCGTGTGCCACAGCCTCGACCAGGCGCTGGACGAGCTGGACAAGGACCGCGCCTTCCTGACCAAGGGCGGTGTGTTCACCGATTCCATGATCGACGCCTACATCGAGCTGAAGATGACCGAGGTCAACCGCATCCGCGTGCAGGTCAACCCGGCCGAATACGACATGTACTATTCGCTGTGATGGTGGCGCGGCCCGGCGCGAGCCGGGTCTGCCCGCAGCCCGAAAGGACGGTCTCCGGACTGTCCTTTTTTCTTTTGCGGCGGAACACGGCTTTGTAAATTGTGTCTATTGACCGATACTTGCTGGTGTTTCTTCCCCTGAAGGGTGAAGCCGAGGAGTTTTGATGAAGTTTGTTGTCGTCCTGCCGTCCGTCGTGGTCGCGCTCTGCGGCTTGCTGCTGCCCGCGGTGTCCGCGTCCGCGCAGGACCGCATCTACCGCTGCGGCAACGAGTACACCAACCAGGTCAAGGGGCGTACCGACTGCAAGGTGGTGGAGGGTGGCAACATCACCGTGGTCAACGGCACCTCGCCAGCGCCGGTGTCGGCCGGCAGCCCCCCGAGCGCGCCGGCCCCGCGCGTGGCCGTCGCCGCGCCCACCAGCCGCTCCGATTCGTCCGAGCAGCGCGCCCGCGACGCCGACGCCAAGCGCATCCTGGAGCAGGAGCTTTCCCGCGCCGAATCGCGCCATGCCGAGCTGCTCAAGGAATACAACAACGGCGAACCCGACAAGATCGGCGGCGAGGCCCGCAACTACCAGAAGTACCTGGACCGCGTGGCCGAGCTGAAGGCCTCCATCGCGCGCAACCAGAGCGACATCGATGGCATCCGGCGCGAATTGGCCCGCGTCACCCGCTGAATTGCCCTGGCCGCGCACCGCGCCGCCCGTGTCCGGACCGCCTTGAGCGTCGCCCCCCGCTTTCCCACCACGCGCTTTCACGCCTTCGACATGCTGGCCACCATGGTGGCGGTGGTCGATGGCGAGGGCCGCGTGCTGTTCGCCAACGCCGCGCTGGAAGATGCGCTGGGCCTGTCGCGGCGCAGCATCGAGGGTAGCGGCCTGCCCGAGCATTTCGCCGACCCCGACACCTTGCGCCAGGCGCTGGCCGGCGCGCGCGGCCACGCCTTTGGCGCGCTGCGCTACGAGGCCCAGCTCAAACGCGCCGGCGGTGACCTGCTGCCGGTGCACGCCATCGTGGCGCAGACCGAACACGGCGGCGAAGTCACGGTGGAGCTGCTGCCGCTGGAGCAGCAGGCGCGCCAGGAGCGCGAGGAACGCCTGGCCGATCAGGCGCGCGCCAACAAGGAGCTGTTCCGCAACCTGGCGCACGAGATCAAGAACCCGCTGGGCGGCATCCGCGGCGCGGCGCAGCTGCTGGAGATGGAGATTCCCGGCCCCGAGCTGCACGAGTACACCCAGGTCATCATCCACGAGTCGGACCGCCTGCAGTCGCTGGTCGATCGGCTGCTGGCGCCGCACCGGCATCCGCACATCGTCGGCGACGTCAACATCCACGAGGTCTGCGAGCGCGTGCGCTCGGTGCTGCTGTCGGAGTTTCCGCGCGGGCTCAAGCTGGTGCGCGACTACGACATCTCGATCCCCGACTTTCGCGGCGACCGGGCGCAGCTGATCCAGGCCCTGCTGAACATCGTGCACAACGCCGCGCAGGCGCTGACCGAGCGCATCGCGCGCGGCGACGCCGAGATCGTGCTGCAGACGCGGGTGGCGCGCCAGGTCACTTTTGGCGGCCAGCGCTACAAGCTGGCACTGGACTTGCATGTGATCGACAACGGGCCCGGCGTGCCCGACTCGATCAAGGACCGCGTGTTCCTGCCCCTGGTGTCGGGGCGCGACGGTGGCAGCGGCCTGGGGCTGACCCTGGCGCAGACCTTCGTGCAGCAGCACCATGGCCTGATCGAGTTGGACAGCCGGCCCGGACGAACGGATTTCAGAATACTGATTCCGTTGCCCTGATGCCAACCGATTCGATCGAGGAGCCGACCGTCATGAAGCCTGTCTGGATCGTGGACGATGACCCGTCGATCCGCTTTGTGCTTGAAAAAGCCCTGGCGCGCGCCGACCTGCCCACCCGTTCGTTCACCCACCCGCGCGAGGTGCTCGACGCGCTGGCCGCTGGCGGCGGCGGCGCCGAGCTGCCGCAGGTGCTGCTGAGCGACATCCGCATGCCCGGCGGCTCCGGCCTGGACCTGCTGGCCGAGGTCAAGCAGAAGCTGCCCGGGCTGCCGGTGATCATCATGACCGCCTTTTCCGACCTGGACAGCGCCGTGTCGGCCTTCCAGGGCGGGGCTTTCGAATACCTGCCCAAGCCCTTCGACGTGCCCAAGGCCGTCGAGTTGATCCAGCGCGCCGTGGCCGAGAGCCAGCGCGAGGAGGTGGTCGAGCAGCAGCAGGCCGAGGCGCCCGAGATGCTGGGCCAGGCCCCGGCCATGCAGGACGTGTTCCGCGCCATCGGCCGCCTGTCGCCCAGCCAGGTGACGGTGCTGATCACCGGTGAATCGGGCAGCGGCAAGGAACTGGTGGCGCGCGCGCTGCACAAGCACTCGCCGCGCGCGCAGGGGCACTTCGTGGCCATCAACACCGCCGCCATCCCCAAGGATTTGCTCGAATCCGAGCTGTTCGGCCATGAGCGCGGCGCCTTCACCGGCGCCCAGGCCATGCGCCGCGGACGCTTCGAGCAGGCCGAGGGCGGCACCTTGTTCCTGGACGAGATCGGCGATATGCCGTTCGATCTGCAGACCCGGCTATTGCGCGTGCTCTCCGACGGGCAGTTTTACCGCGTGGGCGGGCACAGCGCCGTGAAGGCCAACGTGCGCGTCATCGCCGCCACGCACCAGGATCTGGAACAGCGTGTGAAAGAGGGCGCCTTCCGTGAGGATTTGTTCCACCGCCTGAACGTGATCCGTCTGCGCCTGCCGGCGCTGCGCGAGCGGCGCGAGGACGTCCCCATGCTGGCGCGGCATTTCCTGGCCCAGAGCGCGCGCCAGCTCGGGGTGGAGCCGAAACGCTTCGCGGCGGGTGCGCTGGCGCGCCTGTCCGGCTTTGCCTTTCCTGGCAACGTGCGCCAGCTCGAAAACATCTGCCACTGGCTCACCGTGATGGCGCCGGCACAGGTGATCGAGCTGAAGGATTTGCCGCCCGAGGTGCTGCTGGAGCCCGCCGGCAGCGCCCCGGTGACGACGCCGATTGTCGGCTCGAAAACTCCTGATTCGATAGCGTTAGAGGATGTTCTGACGCCGACCAACGCCCTAAAAGACATTGAAACGCCGACCGGGGCCGAGGCCCCGCCGGGACCGGGCGCCGAGGCCGTCAGCGCCTGGGAGCACGGCCTGCAAGCCGAGGCCGCCGAGCTGCTGAGCCAGGGCCGCACCGACGTCTGGGAGCGTTTGATGGGCCGCGTGGAATCGCGCCTGATCGCCGCCGCCCTGGCCAGCACGCGCGGGCGCCGCATCGAGGCCGCCCAGCGCCTGGGCATCGGGCGCAACACCATCACGCGCAAGATCCAGGAGCTGGGGCTGGAGTAGGGCGGTGCCACGCCAGGAAAGGCGACCGAGCAATTGGTTGCACCTTGACGCACGGCCGTCACATGGCCTGGGCACAATGCGCCGGCATGGCGGGTGTGTCCACCCCGACCCAAGGAGTTGATTTGAAGCGTTCCCGTTCGCGTTCCCAAGCCCCCCGGCGCCTGATGGCACCGGCCCGGCTGGTGGCCCGGCTGTACCACTCGGCTTCCGCCTCGGCGCGGGTCACGGCCGTGCGCTCCCTGCTGCGGCCGCTCAGTCCGCTGGCCCTGGCCGTGGTGGCCGATGGGGCTTTCGCCTTCGTGCTGACCGGCGAGGCCGACGAGTCGCTGCGCCTGGCCGCCGTGGCCCGTGCCCAGGTGGCGGAACTGGCCGATTTCGCCTACCAGGTCGACCCGGCCACGCTGGTGCGGGCGGCCGAGCTGCTGGCCACGCCGGCCGCCGGCACGGCGTTTGCCGCGGCCGTGCTGGCCTTGCTGATGCGCAAGCTGGCGGCGCCGTGGGGGCGGGTCACGCCAAGGTGAGTACCACCGGGGCGTGGTCGCTCGGCTTGGGCCACTTGCGCGGCACGCGGTCGACGGTACAGGCCGTCACCTGCGGCACCAGCGGCGCGCCGACCAGGATGTGGTCGATGCGCAGGCCGCGGTTCTTCTGGTAGCCCAGCATCCGGTAGTCCCACCACGAGTAGCTTTTTTCGGGCTGCTCGAACAGCCGGAAGGCATCCGTCAGGCCCAGGCCCAGCAAGGCCTTGAACTGCGTGCGCTCGGCCGTGGTGTGGTGGATGGTTTCGGCCAGGCCCACGGGGTCGTAACTGTCGCGGTCTTCCGGGACGATGTTGAAGTCGCCCAGCAACACCAGGCGCGGGTGCGCCGCCAGCTCCTCGCGCAGCCAGTCGCGCAGGGCGCGCAGCCAGCTCATCTTGTATTCAAATTTTTCAGTCTCCGGCGCCTGGCCGTTGACGAAATAGCCGTTGACCACCCGCACCGGCCCGCCGGGCCCGTCGAAGGTGCCGGCGATGATGCGCGCCTGCTCATCCGTGAAGCCAGGGATGTTGCGCACCACGTCGGTGGCCGGCGTGCGTGAAAGCAGGGCGACACCGTTGTAGGTTTTCTGGCCGAAGGCCACGGCCTGGTAGCCGGCCTCGGCCAGCGCCTGGTGCGGAAACTTGTCGTCGGTGAGCTTGAGCTCCTGCAGGGCCAGCACCTCTGTCGGGTTGGCGGCCAGCCAGTCCAGCACGTGGGGCAGGCGCATGGTGAGGGAGTTGACGTTCCAGGTGGCGATTTTCATGCGGGTCTCGTGGGGGCAAACACGCCTATTGTCGAGCCGACGCGAGAGGTAAGTTGGTTGGGCGCGGCAAAGTAATATAGCCCCCTATACTATATTCAGACGGCTTCCCTGGAACCCCGCATGGCCCATACCCTTCGTGACCAAGACAAACTCATCGCCCGCGTGCGGCGCATCCGCGGGCAACTGGACGGCGTCGAGCGTGCGCTGCTGGCCGAATCGTCCTGCGCGGAAGTGCTGCGCCAACTGGCCTCGGCGCGCGGGGCGCTGAACGGCCTGACCGCCGAAGTGATGGAAGGGCATTTGCAAGGCCATGTGGTCGAGGCCGCGACCGAGGCCGAGCGCCGGGCCGGCGGACAGGAAATGATCGAGCTGATCCGGACCTACCTGAAATGACCGCGCACTCCCATCCGCACCCGCACCCCAATCCGCACGGGCAGGCGCCCCTGGACGCGGCGCACGCGCATGTCTTTCTGGGCCGGGACCACCAGCGCAACGAAGGCCGGGCCTGGCTGGTGATCGCGCTCACGGCCGCCATGATGGTGGTGGAAATCGTGGCCGGCACCTGGTACGGCTCGATGGCCCTGGTGGCCGATGGCTGGCACATGTCCACCCACGCCGGCGCCATGCTGATCGCCGTGCTGGCCTACGCCTATGCGCGGCGCCACGCGCACGACGCGCGGTACACCTTTGGCACCGGCAAGCTGGGCGATCTGGCCGGCTTCGCCAGCGCCGTGCTGCTGGGGCTGGTGGCGCTGGCCATCGGCTGGGAAAGCGTGCAGCGCCTGAGCGAGCCGGTGTCCATCGATTTCAATCAGGCCATCCTGGTTGCCGCGCTGGGCCTGGTGGTGAACCTGGTGTCGGCCTGGATGCTGAAGGACGACCACGCCCACCATCACCACCCACACGGGCATGGGCATGGACACGAGCACCACGACCACGCCGGCGGCACGCGCGACAACAACCTGCGCGCCGCCTACATGCACGTGCTGGCCGACGCGCTGACCTCGGTGCTGGCCATCGCCGCGCTGCTGCTCGGGCGCGGCTACGGCTGGCACTGGGCCGATCCGCTGATGGGCGTGGTCGGCGCCGTGGTCATCGCGCGCTGGTCCTGGGGTTTGATGCGCGATGCCGGTCGCGTGCTGCTGGACGCGGTGCCCGAGGGCGAGCAGGTGCGCGCCGAGATCCGCCAGGCCCTGGCCGCCACCGGCGACCGCATCACCGACCTGCACGTGTGGCAGATCGGCCCTGGCCACTTTGCCGCCATCGTCTCGGTGGCCTCCGCCGCGCCCCGGGAGAGCGGGGCCTACAAGGCTCTGCTGGCCGACATTCACGAGCTGTCGCACGTGACGCTGGAGACGCAGCGGGTGGGCCTGGCCACGGGGTAAAAGGGCCCGGCCCGGCCTCGGCGGTGGGCGTGACCGCACCCGGGCCTGCCGGCGCACCACCAGCGTGGATACGGCCGCGGCGCTTTCCCTGAGAGGGTGAGTCGCCAGCTCCTCTACATGTGCAGCGCCGCCAACACCCCCAGTACCAGCCCCGCACTGCCCACCAGCCACATGCCGACTTCCAGCCAGCGGCGGCGCGTCAGCAGGGCGATGGCGGCCATGGCGATGGCCACCTGCAGCACGGTGGTGGCCTGGGCCCAACGGTGGTGGGTGTGCATCTGCGCGGCGCTGGCGGCGTCGGCGTCGCGGCTGGCGGTTTCGTGGCGTTCGGCCTCGGTCTTGATCTCGGCCTTTTCCTTCTCGTAGCGGTCGATGCGGCCCTGGTAGGCGGTCTTCTTGTCTTCCGGCGCCAGGTCGCGGCCCAGCTCGGTCAGCGATTGCTTGGTGCTCTTGGCCTGGTAGAAGGCCCATTGGTTGGCCGCCTCGGTCTTGCGGATGGCGGCGTCGTTCTTGTACAGCCCGGCCGCCGCCTGGGTGGCGCCACCCTGGTAGGCAAAGATGGCCCCCACCGTGGCCAGCATGGCCGTGACCATGGCGATGCGGCCGGTGGCCTGGCGGGCCGCCCCGTCACCGTGTCCGGCGTGCTCGTCGTGGTGGCCCTGGGCGGCGTGCTCCAGCTCGTGGTCGTGCGGACCGTGGACGTGAAATCCCCCTCCAGACATGGCGTGGCCTTCCTTTCTTGTAGTGGACGCGTTGCGCGGGGTGCCAGACTGTAGCGCAAGTGCGGGGCACGCGGTAGGCGGCATGCGGGCCTGTCGCCGGCGCTTGATTTGCTCCTAAAAATATAGCTACTCAGGATGTATACACGCCGACATCAGCCAATTTTGGCTTGAAATTTGGATCAGACTGTCCACGTCGACAAATGCAGCTGGCGAGGTGGTCGCGGCGCGCTCTGGGTCTGCTGGATTTCAGTCTTGCGCCACCGTGGGCGCCAGCAGCGCCAGCAACTGCCGCGTGACGGCGTTGGGTGGGCGCTGGCGCAGGGTCAGTGCGCCAAAGGCCGGCAGCTCGTCGTGCAGGCGGTAGGGCAGCACGGCCAGCAGACCGTGGCGGCGGAAGTCCTCGGCCTGCGCCGCGGGCAGCACGGCGATCAGTTCGCTGCGCCCGATCAGGCTGAGCGTGGTCAGCACCGAGGCGGTCTGCACGCCGCCGCTGGGCAGGCGCTGGTGATGGCGGGCGAACTCGCGCTCGATCACGCCGCGCATCGGGCTGCCGGGCGGCTGCACGATCCAAGGGTGGCCCAGCAGCTCGGCAAAGCCCAGGCGCGCGCGGCCGGCCAGCGGGTGCGCCGTGCCGCAGACCACGGCCAGGGCTTCCTCGCCCAGCGCGGTGAAGGCGTAGTCGGGAAGACGCGCGGCATCGCGCGGGGCCACGCGGCCCAGCACCACGTCCAGGCGGCCAGCCTCCAGCGCCTCGCACAGGCGGTCGCTGGTGTCGACCACGATTTCCACGCCCAGCTGCGGGTACTGCTGACGCAGCGCCAGCAGGGCCGGCGCCAGCACGTCGGTGGAGGCGGCCATGATGGCGCCGACCTGCAGCAGCTGCACGCCCTCGGGGGCCATCTGCGCCAGCTCGCGCGCCAGCGCCGCCAGGCCGCCCTGCAGGCCCGAGAAATGTTCCAGCACGCGGTGGCCGGCGGCGGTCCAGCGCAGGCCGCGGCCGGCGCGCTCGAACAGCTTCAGGCCCAGCGCGTCTTCCAGCTCGTGCAGCATCTTGGTGGCGGCCGGCTGGGTGACACCGAGCTGCGTGGCGGCCTGGCGCAGCGTGCCGCCCTCGTGCACCGCCAGCAGCAAGCGCACGTGGCGCAGCTTGAGCCGGTTGAGCGAAGGCAGGGTGTTGGCCATTGATAACTGTAGGTAATTTATAGGTGCCAAAGATTCACTATACGGCAAGTTCAGTGCTTCGTAACATCGCGCCCACTGACCGCTACTCGAGGAGACTTTCCATGCCGTTGCCCACGCTGCGCCGCGCCCTGATCTTGGGCCTGCTGACCGGGTTGCCCGCCGTCGCCACCTGGGCGCAATCGGTCGACGCCTGGCCGACCAAGCCGGTGAAGATGATGGTCGGCTCGTCGCCCGGCGGCGGCACCGACGCCATGGCCCGCGCCGTGGCCGACCGGCTGGGCCCGGCGCTGGGCCAGTCGGTGGTGGTGGACAACCGCCCCGGCGCGTCCAACACGCTGGCGGTCGACCTGACGGCCAAGTCGACCGACGGCCACACCATGGTGATGGGCGTGTCCACCGCGCACGCCATCGCCCCGCACCTGCTCAAGCTGGCCTACCACAACGACCGCGACCTGGTACCGGTGGTGTTTGTCGGCGCCGTGCCCAATGTGCTGGTGGTCAGCCCGGCGCTGGGCGTGAACAGCGTGGCCGAGCTGGTGGCCCTGCTCAAGAAGCAGCCCGGCAAGTTGAATTACGCCTCCAGCGGCGCCGGCAGCACGCAGCACATCGCGGCCGAGCTGTTCAAGGAAGCCACGGGCACCTACGTCACCCATATCCCCTACCGCGGCAGCGCACCGGCGCTGGTCGACCTGATGGGCGGTCAGGTGCAGTTCAGCTTTGACACGCTGGCGTCGGTGGTGTCGCACGTCAAGGCCGGCAAGCTGAAGGCCCTGGCCGTGGCGGCGTCCGCGCGCAACCCGCAGCTGCCCGACGTGCCGACCCTGGCCGAGGGCGGCGTCAAGGGCGTCGAGATGAGCGCCTGGTACGGCATCTACATGCCGGCGGCCACGCCCAAGGCGGTGCAAGCGCGCGTGCACGACGAAGTGAACAAGTTGCTGCCACTGCCCGAGACGCGGGTGCGCCTGGCCGCCATCGGCTCGGACGTGAAACCGATGACCCAGGCCGAGTTCATCGCCTTCCACCAGGCCGAGAACCAACGCTATGCGGAGCTGATCAAGCGCCGCCAGATCAAGCTGGACTGACGCCATGCCCGGAACCGCACTTCCCGTCGTGGCCCTGACCCTGGGCGATCCGGCCGGCATTGGCCCCGAACTGATCGCCCGCCTGCTGGCCCGCCCCGACACCACCGCCCAGGCCAATGTGGTGCTGGTGGGCGACGCCTGGCTGTGGGCGCGTGGCCAGGCCGAGGCCGGCCTGCGCACGCCGCTGCAGGCCGTGCCCACGCTGGAGGCGGTGCGCGGCCGCGCCGATACCTCGCGCCCGGCCTTTCTGGCCGTGGACACGGTGGCCGAGGCCGGGGTCGCCCTGGGCCAGGCCGGCGCGGCCGGCGGCGCCAGTGTGCTGGCGGTGCTCAATCGCTGCATGGACGCGGCCCGCGCCGGGGCGGTGGACGCGATCTGTTTCGCGCCGCTGAACAAGCACGCCATGAAGCAGGGCGGCCTGCGGCACGAGGACGAGTTGCACCACTTTGCCGAGCACTTGGGCGTGCGCGGCTATTTCTGCGAATTCAATACCCTGGGCAAGCTGTGGACCTCGCGCGTGTCCTCGCACGTCCCGCTGAAGGACGCGGCCAGCTACCTGAGCCAAGAACGCATCCAGGACGCCGCGCGCCTGATCTACCGCTCGTTGCAGGCCAATGGCGTGGCGGCGCCGCGCGTGGCGGTGGCGGCCTTCAACCCGCACGGCGGCGAGGGCGGCACCTGCGGGCGCGAGGAAATCGACATCATCGAGCCGGCCGTGCGCGCCCTGAACGTGCAGGGCCTGCCGATCGACGGCCCGTTTCCGGCCGACACCATCTTCCTGAAGGCGCGCGACGGCCTGTACGACGCCATCGTCACCCTGTACCACGACCAGGGCCAGATCGCCATCAAGCTGCTCGGCTTCTCCCAGGGCGTGACGGTACAGGGCGGCTTGCCGATCCCCATCACCACGCCGGCTCACGGCACGGCCTACGACATCGCGGGCCAGGGCCGCGCCAACGTGGGCGCCATGGCGGCGGCTTTTGCCATCGCCAGCCGCATGGGCAGCGCCTACCGCGACCATCCCGGGCAGTTCGCCTGACTCCCATACCCTTTTGAAGGACAGACCCCGTGAAGATCACCTCGGTACGCGCCCGCGTCTACGAATGGAAAGGCAAGACCGTTCCGCCCACCGGTAACTTCTGCTCGAACGCCATCGACCTGGTGTACGACAACGGTGCCGGCCGCGGCCTCGCGCGGCAGGACACCATGCACACTTTCCGCTTTCACGCCTGGACGGTGGTGGAGGTGGAGACCGACGACGGCCTGATCGGCTACGGCAACGTGGCGCTGGCGCCGCACATCGCCAAGGCCATCGTCGACCAGTACCTCACGCCGCTGGTGCTGGGCCAGGACCCGTGGGACTACGAGTACCTGAACCAGCGCATGTACCGCGCCACCCACGCCTGGGGCCGCAAGGGCGTGGGCATGGCCGCCATCTCGGCGGTGGACATCGCCCTGTGGGATTTGATGGGCAAAAGCGTCAACCGCCCGGTGTTCAAGCTGCTGGGCGGACGCACCAAGGAGAAGATTCCCTGCTACTACAGCAAGCTGTACCGGCTGGACGATCTGCAAGCCATGCAGGACGAGGCGCAAACCTTCCTCGACCAGGGTTTCCGGGCCTTCAAGATGCGCTTTGGCTACGGCCCCGCGCATGGACAGCAGGGCGTGGTGGAAAACCTCAAGTCGGTCGAGGCCGTGCGCGAGGTGATCGGCTACGACAACGACCTGATGCTGGAGTGCTACATGGGCTGGAACCTGGAGTACGCCAAGCGCATCCTGCCCAAGCTCGAGAAATACCAGCCGCGCTGGCTGGAGGAACCCGTGATCGCCGACGACCTGGACGGCTACGCCGAGCTGAACCGGCTCACCAGCATCCCCATCTCGGGCGGCGAGCACGAATTCAGCCTGTACGGCTTCAAGCAGCTGCTCGACAAGAAGGCGGTGAGCGTGGTGCAGTACGACACCAACCGCGTGGGCGGCATCACCATGGCGCACAAGATCAATGCGCTGTGCGAGGCCTACAGCGTGCCGGTGATTCCGCACGCCGGCCAGATGCACAACTACCACCTGACCATGAGCAGCGTGAACTGCCCGATGAGCGAGTACTTCCCGATGTTCGACGTCGAGGTGGGCAACGAGTTGTTCTATTACATCTTCGACGGCGAGCCGGTGGCCGAGAACGGATTCATCCAGCTGGACGACCACAAACCCGGCCTGGGACTGACGCTCAAGACCGAGTTTCTGGACCAGTTCCACATCGTCGAGTAAGGGCGGAGCTAGCCATGGCCGGTTTATCGAATCCCCGCTACAAGGGCATCTTCCCGGTGGCGCCGACCACCTTCCACGAAGACGGTCAGCTTGACCTGGCCAGCCAGCGCCGCTGCCTGGACTTCATGATCGACAGCGGTGTCGACGGCCTGTGCATTCTGGCCAATTTTTCCGAGCAGTTCTTGCTGGCCGACGACGAGCGCGAGCTGTTGACCCGCACCGCGCTGGAGCATGTGGCCGGCCGCGTGCCGGTCATCGTCACCACCACGCACACCAGCACCGCCGTGTGCGCCGCGCGCAGCCGCCGCGCGCAGGACATGGGCGCGGCCATGGTGATGGTGATGCCGCCCTACCACGGGGCGACTTTCCGCTTTCCTGAGCACGCCATCGTGGAGTTTTACGCCCGGCTGTCCGACGCCATCGACATCCCGATCATGGTGCAGGACGCCCCGGCCAGCGGCACGGCCTTGCCGGCGGCGCTGCTGGCGCGCATGGCGCGCGAGATCGAGCACCTGGCCTACTTCAAGATCGAGGTGCCCGGCGCCGCCAGCAAGCTGCGCGAGCTGATTCGCTTGGGCGGCGAGGCCATCGAAGGCCCGTGGGACGGCGAGGAGGCGATCACCTTGCTGGCCGACCTGGACGCCGGCGCCACCGGCGCCATGACCGGCGGGGCCTACGCCGACGGCATCAAGCCCATCCTGCAGGCGCACGCCCGGGGCGATGCCGACACCGCCTTCGCGCACTACCAAAAGTGGTTGCCGCTCATCAACCACGAGAACCGGCAGGCCGGTTTTCTGGCGGCCAAGGCCTTGATGCGGGCCGGCGGCGTGATCGCCTGCGACGCACCGCGCCACCCCTGGCCGGCCATGCACCCCGAGGTGCGCCGGGGCCTGCTCGACGTGGCGCGCCGGCTCGACCCGCTGGTGCTGCGCTGGGGGCGTTGAGCCGGGTCTAGCGCAGGTACACGGCCTCGAATTTGGCCTGGCCTGCGCCGCTCGACAAGGTCAGTATTTGGCCGTCGATGCGCCATTTCAACGGCGTGGTGCCGATCAGGCGCTTCATGCGCTGCTCCTGGGTGTCCAGTCCGGGCACGCAGGCCATCTGGGTCGAAGCCACGCGGTCGAAGCGCAGTTCGTCGCCGCTGAGCCCGTAGCCGCCGCGCAGCGTGTTGCAACCGAACAGGGCGCGGGCGTTGCGCACGCCGCCCGCATCCACCAGCACCAGGTAGGCTTCGCGCCGGTGCGGCGCCAGCACCACGGGCGTGCCGTCGATGTCGTACAGACGCCAATAGGTGTTGGTCAACGGGGCGGGCGCGGCCGCCGGTCCACCCGGTGCCTGGCCCTCGGCCGGGGCGCGGCGCACCATCGGCATGAGCATGTCCACCCGGTCACCGGCGCCCTGGGTGAGCACCATGTGGACGGTGTCGGTGCTGAACCACAGCTGGCCGTCCACCCGGATGGTGGCGCGCACCACGTAGCGCCTGTTGGGCTGGATCTGCGCCGGGTCGTAGGCGATGCGAAAGGCGATGCTCGGTCCCTTCACGCCGGTTTGTCGGTCTCGCCCCAACACGGTGGCGAGACGTCCTGCAGTTCGGCTTCGAACACCGCGTTCGGGGGCAGGGCGATGCGTTCGCGAAAGCTGGCCGTGCCCGTGACGGCCGATTCGGTGGCCGGAGCGGTTGCCGCGGTCGGCGTCTGGGCCGATGCCGGCGGGGTGGGGGAGACCGTGCAGGCGCTCAGTGCGACGAGCCCGGCCGTGAGGGTCAGTGCGGCCAAGCCGCGAAGCAGTCCGCGCGAAGGCGGCAGTGGAGCAATTGGCATATTCCTATCCTAAGAGGGGATTGAGGACGCCCGTTGTTGCGTCCCCATGATGTCTTGATAATGCACGCCACCAACACGCGCATGAGGACAGAATGGGGATCGGATTCGGTATCGTCGATCAGGACAAAGGGCCTGACCATTGTCGGACAACTGCCCGCCCGCGCATCGACGGCGCGCCAAACCAGGTCCTCACCGACACCATGCGACGCTGGGTCATGGGGCTGCTGCTGGGCCTGGCCGCGTTGGCCGCTGGCTGCGCCCTGCCGCCGCTGGACGGTCGCTCGGTCTCGGTGGCGGTGCTGCCTGACACCACCACCACGTTGGGTCGCGAGGTTGCCCCGATGCTGGGCGAACACCCGGGCAAGACCGGCGTGGTGGCGCTGAAGACCGGGCACGAAGGATTCGCCGCCCGCGTGCATCTGGCCGACATCGCCGAGCGCAGCCTGGACTTGCAGTACTACATCTGGCATGCCGACCTGACCGGCACCCTGCTGATGGATGCCGTGCTGCGCGCCGCCGATCGCGGCGTGCGCGTGCGCCTGCTGCTGGACGACGACAACACCGCCGGCATGGATGCCCAGATCGCGCGTCTGGATGCGCATCCCAACATCGAGGTGCGGCTGTACAACCCCTTCGTGGTGCGTGGGGCGCGTTGGTGGGGCTACCTGACCAATTTGAATCGGCTGAATCACCGCATGCACAACAAGTCCTTCACCGCCGATGGGTGGGTCACCATCATGGGCGGGCGCAACATTGGCAACGAATACTTCAACGCCAACAAGGACGCCAGCTTCGTGGACCTGGACGTGATGGTGGTGGGCAACGTGGTGTCGGCCGTGGCCAGCGAGTTCGATCGCTATTGGGCCAGCGATTCGGCCTATCCGGCGCACCTGGTGCTGCCGCCCGCCCCAAGCACGCCCCTGCCCAGCGTGGACCCCGTGGACGCCAGCGAGTACCTGAACGCGCTGGAGGAAGACTCGGCCGTGCTGGCCCTGAAAGAGCGCCGCTTCGCACCCGAGTGGGTGCCGGCGCGGCTGATCGTCGACGACCCACGCAAGACCTCTGGCGGTGCACCCCATAGTGGCACCATCCGCCAGCGCTTCACCGCCGCCATGGGCGAGCCCAAGCGCCAGACCTTCATCGTTTCGCCGTATTTCGTGCCTTCGCGCATTGGCGCGGAGGGACTGGTCGAGCTGGCCCGGGGGGGCGTGGACACGCGGGTGCTGACCAATTCCTTTGCTTCCTCCGACGTGGCCGTGGTGCACGCCGGCTACGTGAAGTACCGGCACGAGTTGCTGCGCGGCGGGGTGCGCCTGTTCGAGTTGCGGCCCGATCCCGAGGCGTTGTCCCTGGCCGATCCACTCCGGTACCGTGAACCCGACGAAGCCGGGAGTGCGCAAAGCGCGGGCAAGCGGCGCTGGATTGCCGGGTCGATGCGCGCCAGCCTGCACGCCAAGACCAGCCAGGTGGACCGGGAGCGGGTCTACGTCGGCTCGTTCAATTTCGACCCGCGTTCCATGGAGATCAACACCGAGATGGGCCTGGTGATCGAAAGCCCGTTCCTGGCCATCGACATGGCCCAGGAGTTCGAGCGCGGGGCGAGGCAGGCCAGCTACGAGGTCAAGCTGAACGCGCAGGACCAACTGGTCTGGATCGAGCCGCCTGCCGATGGCCAGGGCCCGCCCCGGGTGATGCAGACCGAACCCGGCACCACCTTGCTGCAGCGGGTGCTGCTGCACATGCTGTCGTGGTTGCCGATCGAATGGCTGTTGTGACGGGTCTGCCGGGCGACGTCTGATCCCTGATCGGGGGCCTGCGGATCAGCCGTGCCGGATCGCCACCGTCTTCAGCGTGGTGAAGCCGTACAGGGCCTCGAAACCTTTCTCGCGCCCGTGGCCGGAGGACTTGTAGCCGCCAAAAGGCAACTCCACCCCACCGCCGGCGCCGTAGTTGTTGACGAACACCTGGCCGCTTTTGACGCGCCGCGCCAGGCGGAACTGGCGCGCGCCGTCGCGTGTCCACACGCCGGCCACCAGGCCGAAGCGGGTGGCGTTGGCGAGCTGCACGGCGTGCTCCTCGTCGTCGAACGGCATGGCCGACAGCACCGGGCCGAACACCTCCTCCTGCGCCACCCTGTGCGCCACCGGCACGTCGGCCAGCAGCACCGGGGCCTGGTAGAAGCCGGTTTCGGGCGCTTCATCCACCACGTGGCCCTGGGCAATGGTGGCGATGCCGGCGGCCTGCGCGTCGCTCAGAAAATCCCACACGCGCTGCTGCTGGGTGTGGCGGATCAAGGGGCCGACGTCCAGGTCCATGGCGGCGGGGCCCACGCGCAGCGCCTCGAAGGCCTTGCCCAGCCGACCGATCAGCTGGCCGTAAATGCCGCGCTCGATCAGCACGCGTGAGCCGGCCGAACAGGTCTGGCCGGCGTTTTGCACGATGGCGTTGATGATGACGGGAATGGCCGCATCGAGGTCGGCGTCGGCAAACACGATCTGCGGGCTTTTGCCGCCCAACTCCAGCGTGACCGGGCAGTGGCGCTCGGCGGCGGCCTGCTGGATCAGCGTGCCGACCTTGGGGCTGCCGGTGAAGCTGATGTGGTCGATGCCCGCGTGCCGCGCCAGCGCGTCGCCCACCTCGTGGCCGTAACCGGTGACGATGTTGATGGCACCGGCCGGAAAACCCACCTCGGCCGCCAGTTGCGCCACACGGATCAGGCTGAGGCAGGCGTCCTCGGAGGGCTTGACCACGCACACATTGCCCGCCGCCAGCGCGCCGCCCACGCTGCGGCCGAAGATCTGCATGGGGTAGTTCCAGGGGATTACATGACCCGTGACGCCATGCGGCTCGCGCCAGGTCAGCACGCTGTAGCCGTTCTGGTAGGGCAGGGTGTCGCCGTGCAGCTTGTCGCAGGCGCCGGCGTAGAACTCGAAGTAGCGCGCCAGGGCGGTGGCGTCGGCGGCGGCCTGTTTGGTGGGCTTGCCGCAGTCGCGCTGCTCAATGGCGGTCAACTCGTTCGCGTGCTCGGCGATCTTGTGGGACAGGGCTATCAGCAGGCGGCCGCGTTCGGCCGCGTTCAACTTGCCCCAGGGGCCTTCGAAACAACGGCGCGCGGCTTGCACGGCGGCGTCGATGTCGCGCCCATCGCTGCGCGGAATCTCGTCGTAGGGCTGGCCATCGGAGGGGTCAATGACCGGCAGGGTGCGGCCGCTGGCCGAGGCAATGGACTGGTTGTCGATGAAGTTCAGTGGCATGCGCCGATTGTGGCGGATGCGGCGGCGCCTTCAGTCCATCAGCACCGGTCGGCGCTGGTGCCAGCGCGTGGCGGCCTCGAACCGGCTGGCCGCGTGCAGCAGTTGGGCGTCGCCGTGCAGCTGGCCTACCAACTGCAGGCCGAGCGGCAGGCCGTCTTCGCCAAAGCCCATGGGCAGGCTGACGGCCGGGTGCCCGGTCATGTTCAGCAGCATGGTCCAGGGGTACCAGGAGCCGCGCAGGTCGGGCAGGGCCGTGCCGTCGATGTCGATGTCGGCGAACAAATCCTGTTCCAGCGGCAGCGCCGAGCGCGTCAGCGTGGGCATGGCCAACAGGTCGGCGTGCTCCAGCAGGGCCTGCACGCGGCGAAACAGCGTGGTGCGGCTGAACATGGCCTCCAGGTAATCGACGCCGCTGACCTGCGCGGCGGAAGCGATCTGGCGCTTGAAGGTGTTGCTGAACAGCTCCGGGGAGCGTTCCACCAGGCCCAAAAAGCGGGCCCGCCACACCGTGTGGTTGATGGCGCGCCAGATCGGTTCGACGTTGAAACCGTCGCCGTCGAAGGGCTCCACCGTGGCGCCAAGCCCCTCCAGCACGCGCAGCGCGGCCTGAAAAGCCTGCGCGACGTCGCGTGCCACCGGGCGGCCTGGGGGGGTCAGGCAATACAGCACACGCCGACCTGTCAGGTCGCGCGGATCTAGCGCGGCGGCCGGGTAGTCGTGCGTGCGCAGGCCGACCGACCAGGGATCGATCGGCGCAGCCCCGGTCATGACCTGCAGCATCAGGGCGGTGTCGGCCACCACCCGTGTGGTGGGCGTGACGTAGGTTTGGTTGCCGATCACGTCCTGTGCCTGCCCGTGCGGTACCACGCCAATCGATTGCTTGAAGCCGACCACCCCGCAGCAGGCGGCCGGAATGCGCGTGGAGCCGCCGCCGTCGGTGGCCACCGCCAGCGGGGCGATGCCGGCCGCCGTGGCCGCCGCCGCGCCGCCGCTGGAGCCGCCGCAGGTGCGCCCGAGGTGCCAGGGGTTGCGCGTGCTGCCGAACAGCGGCGAGTTGGTGAGCGGACCGGAGCCGAATTCCGGCGTGGTGGTCTTGCCGATCAAGATGGCGCCGCCAGCGCGCAGGCGCGCGACGCCGACGGTGTCCTCGGCGGGTACGTTGTTTTTCAGGGCCAGGGTACCGAAGCTGGTGGCCACGTCGGCGGTGTTGACCAAGTCCTTGACGCTGAACGGCAGGCCGTCCAGAGGGCCCAGCGGCTGGCCGGCCATGTAGCGGGTCTCTGCCTGGCGCGCCTCGGACAGTGCGCGCTCGGGCACCAGGGTGATGAAGCAGTTCAGGCGCGGTTGCAGCTGCTCGGCGCGCGCCAGCACGCCCTGGACCAGCTCCACCGGCGAGAGTTGGCGCTGGCGCAGCCGCTTGGCCAGCTCGCTCGCGGGGGTGTAGAACAGGTCGTCGTCCGGCATGCGTGGGGCGCTTGTTCAGTCGGAGATCGAGACACCGGACGCCTTGACCACCGGTTCCCAGAATTTGCGCTCGCGCTGGGCGCGCTGGCCGGTGGCGGCGCGCCCCTCGGCACGGGCGACGAAACCAGCGGTCTCCAGGGAGCGCATCACCTCGGGCTTTTGTGCCGCGCTGAGAAAGGCTTTTTCCAGCGCGTCCAGCAGCGCCGGTGGCGTGGCGGCCGGTGCGTAGATGGCGTACCAACTGGTCGCGGCCTCGAACTCCGAAAAACCTTGTTCCGCCGCCGTCGGCACGTCGGGCAGATTGGGCATGCGGCGGTTGCCGCTGAGGCCCAGGAATTTGATCTTGCCGCCCTTGTACAGGGGCATCATGCTGGCCAATGCGTCCCAGCCCATGGACAACTGGCCGTTGACGACGTCGATCAGCATCGGCGCGGCGCCTTTGTAGGCGGCCGGGATCAGTTCGAATTTCTGGTTGCTGGCCAGGGCGTAGGCGCCCAGATGGCCGGAACTGCCGATGGTGGCCAGGCCCAGCGAAGCCTTGCCGGGACTGGCCTTGGCCCAGCGCACGTACTCGCTCAGGTTGTTGTAGGGCTGCTGCGCTCCCGTCACCACGGCGGTGGGGATATCGACCACGGTGGCCACCGGCACCAGATCCTTGTCGGCGTCGTAGCCTGGCGACTTGAAGGTCAAGGGGAGAATGGTCAGCAACGGCGAGGGCACCAGGTACACCGTCAAGCCATCCGGCTTGGCCTGTTTGACCAGGTTCCAGGCCAGACGGGCCGAGGCACCGGGGCGGTTGTCGACCAGCACGCCGGCCGAAAACCCCAGGCCGCGCAGCTGTTCGGCGTACAGGCGGGCCACGGTGTCGGCGGCGCCGCCGGCGGCGTAACCGACCACGATCTTCAGCGGCTCGGCCGTCAGCGCCCCCGGCAGGGGCTGGGCCGATGCGCCGGGCACGGCGCCTCCCAACGCCACGAGCGCGGCCAGGCAGGTCAGGGTGCGCCGAGAGACGGCAGGCAGGAAGCGGGTGGAGATAGGCATCAAAGGATCACTTGAAGGAGCATGCGAAAAGAGGCATGCCCGAGGCCCGAAGCAGACGGAGGGTGCGCTGCGGAGTGGGCGGAAGGCGTCCGATGGACGCGGCGTGGCGCCAGTTTAAGCCCCTCAAAACCACGCTATAGATGTGGTTTTGGACGGTGCACGTCAGGCTGTGGACTGGGAGAGCCGATGTCTTGGGGTTGGCGCCGGGGCAGGCTTCCCCGCCGCAATGCCATCCGCCCGAAGACAGTGCGCGCCATGAGTGCGCCGTCAGCGCCTTTTCAGCGGCATGCCTGTGCCACCCTCACGTCTGGGCATCGAAGCCATCGGCCAAGCTTTCGCGCAGGTGGTCGACGAAGCAGCGCACGGCCCGTGGCACGCGCGGTGCCCAGGGGCGGATGGCGTAGATGCGGTCGCCAAAAGTGCCTTTGGGGTGCCAGTCCGTCAGCATCGGCACCAGTTCGCCGCCGGCCACCAACGCGCCAGCGCTGAAGTCTGGCAGCAGACCGATGCCCAGGCCGTCCAGCACGGCCTGGCGCAGCACCTCGCTGTTGTTGGCGCGCAGTGGGCCACGCACGGTCACCACCACCTGATCCGGCTCGGGCGTGGCGGTGCGTGCGCTGGTGCGACCACGTGGGCGCTCGAACACCCAGCTCTGGCCGCTGCCCGCGCGCAGGTACAACAGGCAGTCGTGGTCGGCCAGTTCCGTGGGATGTTTCGGCGTGCCGCGCCGGCGCAGGTAGTCGGGGCTGGCCAGCAGCAACGAACGGGTGTCGCAGAGGACCCAGGCGACGTGGGTGTCGGGTGGCGCCTCGGCATGGCGGATGGCCAGGTCGAACCCTTCCTGTGTCAGGTTGATCAGGCGGTCGGACAGATCCAGGTCGATGCGGATCTCGGGGTAGCGCTCCACGAAACGCGCCAGCCTGGGCGCCACGTGCTGGCGCCCCAGCGCCACGGGCGCGCTCACGCGCACCAGCCCGCGCGGCTGGCCAGCCTGGTCGCGGACGCGGCCAAAGCTCTGTTCGATCTGCGTGAAGGCGCCCTGGGTGTCGTCGACCAGCTGCAAGCCTGCCTCGGTGAGGCCCACCGAGCGCGTGGTGCGGCGCACCAGGGGCAGGCCCGTGGTGCGTTCCAGCTCCGCGATGCGCATGCTGACCGAGGCTTTGGACACCCCCAGGCGCCGCGCCGCCTGGGTGTAGCTGCGGGTTTGCGCGAGCACCGTGAGCAGGTGCAGATCGGCCAGGGGCAGGGTGGGGGAGGCAGGGTTCATCGCCCTATTATTGTTCTATTTATTGAACAATGTAATCAGAAATCAATACCCCATGGCGAGCCTTGGCGTCGTAGACTGAGCCCATCCGCTTGACCACCCTGAAAAAAAGGAGACCATCCCGATGAACTCGACCACCCCCGCCCAGCTGAGGGCTTCCATTCCCCACTGGATCAACGGCCAGCGCGCCGCCGGCCAGTCGGCCCGCGCGCAGGACGTGACCAACCCGGCCACCGGCGCCGTGACCGGCCAGGTGGCACTGGGCGATGCCCAGGACGTGGCCACCGCGGTGGCCGCCGCCCAGACTGCGTTTCCGGCCTGGGCCGACACGCCGCCGATCCGCCGCGCGCGCGTGATGTTCAAGTTTCTGGAGCTGCTGAATCAGCACAAGGACGAACTGGCCCATGCCATCACCGCCGAGCACGGCAAGGTGTTCACCGACGCGCAGGGCGAGGTGGCGCGCGGCATCGACATCGTCGAATTCGCCTGCGGTATTCCGCAACTGCTCAAGGGCGACTTCACCGACCAGGTCTCCACCGGCATGGACAACTGGACGCTGCGCCAGCCCCTGGGCGTGGTGGCCGGCATCACGCCGTTCAACTTTCCGGCCATGGTGCCGATGTGGATGTTCCCGGTGGCGATTGCAGCCGGCAATACCTTCGTGCTTAAGCCCAGCCCGCTCGACCCGACGGCCTCACTGCTGATGGCGCAGTGGCTCAAGGATGCCGGGTTGCCCGACGGTGTGTTCAACGTGGTGCAGGGCGACAAGGTCGCCGTGGACGCGCTGCTGGAGCACCCCGACGTGTGCGCCATCAGCTTCGTCGGTTCGACCCCCATCGCCAACCATATCTACGAAACCGGGGCGCGCCACGGCAAGCGCGTGCAGGCTTTGGGCGGCGCCAAGAACCACATGGTGGTGATGCCCGACGCCGACATCGACCAGACCGTGGACGCGCTGATCGGCGCGGGCTTTGGTTCCGCTGGCGAGCGTTGCATGGCGATCAGCGTGGCGGTGCTGGTGGGCGACGTGGCCGACAAGGTCGTGCCCAAGCTGCTGGAGCGCACGAAGCAGCTGAAGGTGCTGGAGGGCGAGAACCTGGCCGCGGAAATGGGCCCCATCGTCACCCGCGCGGCACTGGAGCGCATCACCGGCTACATCGCCTTGGGCGAGGAAGAAGGTGCCAAGCTGCTGGCCGACGGTCGGCAGTTCGATGGCGCTCGCGCCGGTCAGGGCTGTGACAACGGCTTTTGGATGGGCGGCACCTTGTTCGACCACGTCACGCCGGAAATGCGTATCTACAAGGAAGAGATCTTCGGCCCCGTGCTTTCGTGCGTGCGCGTGCCCGATTTCGCCACCGCGCTGCAACTGATCAACGACCACGAATTCGGCAACGGCGTGTCGTGCTTCACCCGCGACGGCAACGTGGCGCGCGAGTTTGGCCGCCGCGTGCAGGTCGGCATGGTAGGGATCAATGTGCCGATTCCCGTGCCCATGGCCTGGCAGGGCTTTGGCGGCTGGAAACGCAGCCTGTTTGGCGACATGCACGCCTATGGCGAGGAGGGCGTGCGTTTTTACACCAAGCAGAAGTCGATCATGCAGCGCTGGCCCGAAAGCATTGGCAAGGGCGCCGAATTCGTCATGCCGACGGCGAAGTAAACCGGGTATTGGGCCGCTTTGGGGCGAAAAAAAGGCCCTTTCGGGCCCATACCTTGGAAGGTTAGTCGGTGCTCAGGTCGAGGGGCCGGCGTCGGCGGCGGCCTTTGCGGCGCCGGTGGGCTTGCCGAAGCTGCCGCCCAGGCGCACGCTGCGCGGCGCGGGCGAATCGCGGCCAATGACGCGCGAGCCAGCATCGGCGCCGTTCTCGGCGCTGTCGCGGCCGTCGGTGGTGCTGGCCAGCACGCGACGCGCGCCATTGAAGCGGCGCTGCCAATAGCTGGTGTCCATGCTTTCCACGCGCACCTGGGCGCCCGAGCGCGGGGAATGGATGAAGCGACCTTCGCCCACGTAGATGCCGACATGGCTGTAGGCACGGCGCAGGGTGTTGAAGAACACCAGGTCGCCAGGGCGCAGTTCGTCCTTGTGGATGGTCTGGGTGGCGGCCGCCTGTTCCTCGGCGCGGCGCGGCAACACCAGATCGGAGGCTTGCTGGTACATCGCGCGCACGAAACCGCTGCAGTCGAAGCCGGTTTCGAAGGAATCACCGCCACGGCGGTAGCGCACACCCAAGGCGCCCATGGCGGTCACCACCAGATGGGCGGCGCGGTCGGTGGCGGACTGGATGCTGTCGCCGAGGCGGTTGACGAGTCCCTTTTGGGCCAGGAGTTTGTCCAGTTCGTCCTGAGCCGGGCCGGCGTGGGCGGCGGGCAGGGCGGCGGCAAGCAAAATCAGGGCGGCAAGCGTCTTGGGCATCAACATGTGTGAGGTGCTGGGGGTTCATGTGCCATCAGGCACGGCGCCGGTCCGTATACGCAAGAGCCGGCAAGAACCAGGGGCTGGTCTACTCAGTTGGAGCGCCTACCCAGTACAGGGTAGCGGGCGCTAGTGTAGGACAAGCACCGGGTGATTTAGGGCCAAAGCCTGACAAATTTTCTCGGGATAACCCGGATTTGTGTCATGACACCCAGCCCGCTCCCGGCCTGGGTCAGAAATTCAAACGCAATTCGGTCTGGCCTGGCGGCAGGCTGTCGATCACGATGGCGGCGCGGAAGGGGTCGATGGATTGGGTACGCGCCGCGACCTTGCTGGCCGAGGCGGCCGTTACCTTCAGGCTCGCCTGCCGGGCCGGCAAGGTGACGAACACGGTGAATCCGGCGACCGCCTCGGGGTTGGCGTTGCGCAGGATCAGACGCAAGCCCCCGGAGCGCCATTGGGAGTCGACAGACACCGCCTCGCGCTGCCGCCACCAGCGCGTGATTTCGTCGCCGCGCGTCACCCACAGCCGGTTTCCGTAGCTGGTGACCTTGCGCAGGTAGTCGGGCATGGTGCGCCGCATCAGGCCGCCCTCGACGTAGTTTTGCGAATGCACCGACAGCAAGGAGAAGGCGCCACTGCGCACCGCCAGGTCCAGGTCGTTGGCGAGGGTGAGACCGACCTGCTCGGGCGTGAGTTTTTTCAGCCGGAAGCTCACGTCGTCCATCTGCGTGCGTGGCAACACCACCAGGGCCCGCTCGGGCGGCACCCCCGGCTCCGAAACCGAGAAGAAGGGCAGCCGGTCTTCGTGCGAGCTTTCGTCGGCTGCGTGGTGCAGCAGGCCATGGCGACGCAACAGCATCTCGGTGTTGCGATCGTAGGATTCGGTGGGCGCGCGAAAGCCAGTGGCCTCGGGCGCGCGTTCCCCCAGGATGCCGGCCATCTGCTGCTTCATGAAGCGGATGCGCAACTCCTGCTCACGCACCGCGTCA
>JAIUOM010000061.1 GCA_020161215.1 Pseudomonadota bacterium | reverse complement strand
GAAAAAAACGTTGGGGAAACCCCGAATGCGAGAACTATGCACGGTTCAGGGTTTCTTCTATTGCAATCGCTGTTGCTATAATTTTTGGCTGAGCGGAAAGGGCCGACGGCATTTCCCTCCAGGGTAGCGGCGGTCGCAATTTGAATTTCGGCGCCGGTGCGCTTTCCGACCCGTTTTTCAACCGTGATTCTCTAGGATATTGACCATGAACAAGTCGCTTCTGCTGGCCGCTCTGATTGCCGCCGCTTCCCTGGCCGCCTGCGGCAAGAAAGAAGAGCCGGCGCCCGCGCCCGCTCCGGCACCCGCCGCTGCTCCCGCCGCCGAAGGCGCTGCTTCCGCCGCCGCCGCGGCTGAAGTCGCCAAGGACGCCGCCGTGGATGCCGCCAAGGCCGCCGTCTCCGAGGCCGCCAGCGCTGCTGGTGCCGCTGCCTCCGCCGCCGGCACCGCCATGGGCGATGCCGCCAAGGCCGCTGGCGCCACGGTTGACGCCGCCGCCGCCAAGGCCGCCGACGCTGCTGCCGATGCCGCCAAGGCCGCTGCCGACGCTGCCGCCAAGGCCGCCCAGAAGTAATTCAGGCCCACGCGCCGTTGCCAGCCTGGCCTCCGAACGAGGCAGGCTGGCGACGCCAAGCGCTCGAGAAAACCACCTTCGGGTGGTTTTTTTCATGGTCAGACGCGCAGCCAGTCCAGGCCGTGCCGATTGGCCAGCAGCACCTCTGGCGGGGCGCAGCCGAGCACCTCGGCGAAGCCGGCCTGCACCAGCGGCGGGTGGTTGTTGCGCTCGCTCAGGTGCGCGCCCACCACCGTGCTCAGCTGGGCGTGGCACAGCAGGCGCAAGGCGTCCTGGGCCTGCCGGTTGCTCAAATGGCCGTGCGGGCCGGCGATGCGGCGCTGCAGAAACGGCGGGTAACGCGATTGCCCGAGCAGGTCGGGGTCGTGGTTGCTCTCCAGCATCAACGCGTGGCAGCCGGCCAGGCTGGCCAGCACGTGGGGTGTGACGTGCCCCAGGTCGGTCAGGATGCCCAGCACCCGGTCGCCGTCGTCGCAGCGCAGCTGCAGGGGCTCCAGCGTGTCGTGCGGCACAGTGAAGGGCCGCAGCCGCAGGTCGCCGATGGCCAGCGTCTGGCTGTCCGCCGCCAGGTGCACGGTCAGGCCCGCCAACGCCGCCGCGCCCAGGGCCTGGCGGGTGCCGGCGCTCATCCACAGCGGCACGCCGTGGCGCGCCGCCACGGCCAGCGCGCTGCCGACGTGGTCGCCGTGCTCGTGGGTGATGAAGATGCCGTCCAGCAGGTCGGCACGCAGGCCGCACTGGGCCAGGCGCACGTCCAGCTGGCGCTGGCCCAGGCCGCAGTCGACCAGCATTCGCGTGAAGCGCGGGCCGTCGCCGGCCTCGATCAGCGTGGCGTTGCCCGAGCTGCCGCTGGCCAGGCTGCGAAAGCGCAGCACGCCGGCCTTACTTCAGGTCGTCGGCCAGCAGCTGGATGATGCGCTGGGCGTCGGCGGCCGGCGCCGGGCCGCCGGTGTTGTCCAGCACCGCCACCTGGCTGGACTGGCCCTGGCTGCGCACCGCGATCTGGTACTTGCTGGTGGGCAGTTGCTGGCTGGCGCCGCCCAGCAGCTTGCTGAATAGACCCGGTTCCTGCTTCTGCACCTTGGGATCGACGTAGCGCACGAAGTACACGCCCTTGCTGCGGTCGCGGTCCTCGACGGTGAAGCCGGTGCGGTCCAGCGCCAGGCCGACGCGGCGCCAGGCGCGGTCGAAGTCTTCGTTCAACTGCACCATTGGGGCGCCGCCGGCATTCACCACGCGCGCGGCGGACGCGGACGCCGCCTGGCTTCTGGCGCCGCCAGAAGGCGCGCCGCCGTTGGCCGCGATCATGGCCTTCGATTGCTCCTGCGAGACGCCCAGGCGCACCATCATGCGGCGCAGGAACTCGGCCTCCAGGCCCGGGTCGCGCGCGCGTGGCTGCCAGACGGTGCGGTCGCGCTGCAGATTGGTGTACACCTCTTCCATGCCGCGGTGGGTGATGAAGATGTCGGTGCCGCCGGAGGCGTTGCGTTCCATGCGCGTGCGAAAACGGTCGCGCTCGCCGGTCGAGTACAAGCCATCCAGCACCTTGCCGAGGGTGTCGCGGATGAAATCCTGCGGGATCTTGGCCCGGTTCTCGGCCCAGTCGGTTTCCATCAGGCCGATGTTCGGCTGATCGATGGCCAGCAGGAAGCCGCTTTCCAGCCAGAAATCGCGCACCGGGCCCCACAGCTGGTCGGCGGGCCGGCCGACGCGCAGCCAGCGCTCGCCGTCCTGGCGCAGAAACTGCACGTCGGCCACGGCGTCGGCGGCGGTGGAGGAGCCGGCCGAGCGGGCGACCACGGCCTGCCCGGCCTGGTAGCCGCTGGCCGTGACGGCGCCACCGGGCACCGTGTAGCGCGACTGGCCTGGCAGCTGCGTCAGGTCGGGCGGAATCTCCAGCGAGTTGCCGCGGCCGGCGGTCTTGTAGTCGATTTTCTCCGGCTCCAGCACGGAGCAGCCGGCGGCGCCGAGCAGCAGGGCGGCGCCCAGCAGGGTCAGGTGGGGGCGTCGGGTGGGATTCACGTTCGGCATTCCTTCAGAAATCAGAGAGGGGCGGGCCCGTGGGCGCGTTTTCAGAGCAGGCCGGCGCTTTTCAGCGCCTGCTCGACCACGGCCTCGTTGGCCTGGGCCAGCGGGGTCATCGGCAGGCGCATGGTGCCGCCACACAGCCCCATGCGCGCCATGGCCCACTTCACCGGAATCGGGTTGGCCTCGACGAACAGTTGCTTGTGCACCGGCATCAGCTGAAGCTGGATCTGCATGGCTTTCTGGCGGTCGCCGGCGATGGCGGCCACGCACAGCTCGTGCATCAGGCGCGGCGCCACGTTGGCCGTGACGCTGATGTTGCCCTGGCCGCCGCACAGCATCAGGGCCACGGCCGTCGGGTCGTCGCCGGACAGCACGGCGAAGCTCTTGGGCACGTCGCGGATCAGCCACTGCGCGCGCTCCAGGTTGCCGGTGGCTTCCTTGATGCCGACGATGCCCGGCACCTGGGTCAGGCGCAGCACTGTGTCGTGCAGCATATCGGCGACGCTGCGGCCGGGCACGTTGTACAGCACCATCGGCAGATCGCCCACCGCCTCGGCGATGGCCTTGAAGTGCTGGTACTGGCCTTCTTGCGTCGGCTTGTTGTAGTAGGGCACCACCTGCAGCTGGCTGTCGGCGCCGACTTTCTTGGCGTAGCGCGCCAGCTCAATCGCCTCGGCGGTGGAGTTGGCGCCGCAGCCGGCCATGATCGGCACGCGGCCCGCGGCCTGCTCGACCGAGACGCGGATGATCTCCTGGTGCTCCTCGACGTCAACGGTGGGCGACTCGCCGGTGGTGCCGACCACGCCGAGGCAGTCGGTGCCTTCGGCGATGTGCCAGTCGATCAGCTTGCGCAGGGTGGGGTAGTCGACGCGGCCGTCCTCCAGCATGGGGGTGACGAGGGCGACGATGCTGCCGGTGATGGGGGTCATGTGATCCTGGTGATCTGACGAGAAACGTGCATTTTAGATGGGCGCCCGCCACCCCGCCCGCAATGCGTGTCCAAGGGCGCCGCCAGCCTCGTGTACGCTTGCCGCCGTCATGGACCGCCCCGACCGACCTTCGCGTGAATGGTGCCAGCTGCTGGTGCAGGCGCGCCGCCAGCATCCGGCCTGGGTGCTGCTGGCGGCGCGGCGCGCACCGCTGATCCTGGCCTGCCTGCAGGCGTTGCTGCACGGCAGCGTGCGGGGCATCGACCAGGAGGACGCGGCGCAGCGCCTGGCCGCCACGCTGGGCGAGTACACCAACGACCCCGAATTCGAGGTCGGCACCGACGACCCGGATGAGCTGCTGGCGTTGGCGCGCCGCGACATCCGCGAGTGGATCGGCCGTTGCCTGCTGATCGAGCGCGACGGGCGCCTGCTGGCCACCGACGCCCTGCAGCACGCGCTGGGTTTCGCCGCCGGACTGCGCCAGCGCATCATGACCTCCACCGCCTCGCGCTTGGCCACGGTGCAGCGCGAGGCCGAGGCTTTGGCGCTGGCCTTGAACCCCGACGCCCAGGCCCGTGCCGCGGCGCTGGAGCGGAGGATCGCCGCCCTACAGGCCGAGTTGGCCGAGGTGCGCGCCGGCCACGTGCCGGTGCTGGGCAGCGCCCAGGCCATCGAGGGCATGAAAAACCTGTACGAGCTGGCCATGGGCCTGCGCGCCGACTTCCGGCGCGTCGAGGACTCCTACCGCGCCGCAGACCACGCGCTGCGCGAGCGCATCATCAGCCAGCAGCAAGACCGCGGCCAGGTGCTCGACAATCTGCTGGACGGCCACGACACGCTGCTGCAATCGCCAGAGGGGCAGGTTTTCCACGGCTTTTACGAGCAACTGCAAGGCGGGCAGGGTGCGCCGGACGGTGGTTTGGCCGGGCTGCGGGCGCGTTTGCGCGACATCCGCACCCACGCGCTGGCCGCGTCGGCCCTGCAGGAGCAGCAGCGCAGCGACCTGCATTGGCTGGTGCCACTGCTGGTGCGCGAGTCGCGCCAGGTTATGGACGCCCGCGCGCGCAGCGAAAGCGACGTGCGCAGCTTCATGCAGACCGGGCTGGCGGCCGAGCACCACCGCGTCGGCCAGCTGGTGCAGCAGGTGCTGCAGGCCGCGCTGGCGCTGGACTGGTCGCGCCAGGGCCTGCGTCGCAGCCCGGCGGCGCTGCCGGCCGTGGCACTGGCGCTGGCCCAAGGCCAGCACCAGATCCCGGCGCTGGACCGGCTGGTCTACACCGTGGCGGCGCAGGACGCCAAGCCGGCGCTGGACTTCGCGCCGCAACCGGCGCGGCTGGACGACATGGACGAGGCCTTCTGGGCCGCTTTCGACACCCTGGACGAAGCCGCCCTGCTGGCCGATACCGCCGAGCTGCTGGCACACCACCCGGCCGGCCTGCGCTGGCCGGCGCTGGTGCAGGCGCTGCCGCCCACGCACGATCTGCAAACCCTGGCCGTTTGGCTGGACGCCGCCCTGCACGGCGGCGCCGACGTCCAGGCCGCCGCGCCGGTGGCCGTGACGGTGGCGGTGCCGGACGGCGGCCAGTGGCGCTTTGAATTGCCCGACATCGCGCTCACGCCCGAGGCCCTGGCGCGCGCCCGAGACGCCGCTGCGGCTTTGCCGGAAACGGCCCATGAGTAATATCAAAACCATAGCTGCCGTGGAAGAAAGCACATTAGCCAAAGCCGATTTTCCTTCTCAATTGCCGGGGCCAGCGCTGGCTCCGGCCAGTGCCACGCCGCAGACCCTGCCGGCCGTCAAAGCCGCCGTGCAGGAGCTGTTGCGCGCTGGCGTGGTCGAGGTAGCGGCGCGCCCTCGGTTGTTCGAGGCCCTGTGCCAGTACCCGCAAGAAGTGGCCCAGGCGCTGGAGCCGCTGGATCTGCAGGTGCGCCTGGACGAGGTGCGCGGCCTGGCTTACCTGTGCGTGGGGCAGGGCTTCGCAGGCGATGCCGCGGCGGCAGCGGTTGAAGTTGACGCCGTGCCGACCCAACCGGCGCCCGAGGATGGCTGGTCGCACCCCCTGGTGCGCCGCCAGCGCCTGACGCTGGAGCAGTCGCTGCTGCTGGCTCTGTTGCGCCAGCACTACCTGGCGCATGAGCAGCAAGCCGGTATCGGCGGCGGCACGGCGCGGGTCGATCTGGCCGAGCTGGGCGCCGAACTGGCCACACACCTGGGCCACAGCGGCAGCGACCAGAAGGACGACAAGCGCCTGCGCCAGTTGCTGGCCACGCTCAAGGAGCACGGCGTCGTCGGCGAGGTCGAGGTGGGCGATCGAGTGCCGATCCGCCCGCTTATCGCCCACCTGGCCAATCCGGCCAGCCTGCTGGCGCTGCTGACGCAGTTCCTGGCGCTGGCCGGCGCTGGCCAAGATGCGGCGCAAGGCGAGGGCGAGGGGGCGACATGAGCGTCCCCGCCACCGGCTACGTGCTGCGCGAGCTGCAGGTCTACAACTGGGGCCCATTTGGTGGCTGGCACCGGGCCGAATTCGATGCCTGGGGCAGCGCCATCATCGGCGCCACCGGCAGCGGCAAGACCACCTTGGTCGACGCCTTGATGACCTTGCTGGTTGACCGGCCGCGCTACAACCTGGCCTCCACCGGTGGCGCCGAGAGCGACCGCGATCTGATGTCCTACCTGCGCGGCGACAGCGGCCAGGGCAACCGCAGCGACAACCAGCACGTGGCGCGGCCAGACAAGACTTCCACCGGCATAACCGCCACGTTCGTGCACGGCGAGCGTAGGATTCAGCTGCTGGCGCTGTTCTGGCTGGACGGCGCCAGCCGCGCCGCCGCCGACCGCAAGGACGTGTGGCTGTTCTCCCAGGCCCGCGCCGCCGAGCCGCTGCACGATCTGCCGCACTGGCTGTGCCTGTTGGGCGAGGAGGGTGCACGCGGCCTGAAGCACCAGGCGCGGCTGGCCGAGGGCGTGCAGGTGTTCGACACGCGGCGCGCCTATCTGGCGCAAGTCCAGCGTTTCTTTGCCGTCGGCGACAACGCGTTTCATCTGTTGAACCGCGCCACCGGGCTCAAACAGCTCAGCAGCATCGACGACATCTTTCGCGAACTGGTGTTGGACGACCGCGCCGCCTTCCAGGGTGCCCAGCAGGTGGCGCAGGAGTTTGATCAACTGGTTGGTATCCGCGCCGAGCTGGAGCGCGCCCGCGAGCAGGCCCAGGCCCTGCGCCCGGTGGCCCAGCTGGCGCCGCGCCGGGCCGAGGTGCTGGCCGGCATCCAGGAAGACCAGCAGATGCTCGACCTGCTGCCCTGGTGGTTTGCCCAAGCCGCGCAGGCGCTGTGGCAGGTCGAGTGCGAGGCGGTGCGGGCCGAGCGCGCCGCCCTCCGCGCACAGCAAGACGCGTTGGAGACCAGCATCGCCCAGCAGCAGGTGCTGGTGGACACACGGCGTGCCGCTTACGCCAGCGCTGGCGGGGGTGACGTGGATTTGCTGCGCGAGCGCGTGCAAGACGCCGAGCGGCACCTGGCCGACGCCGCGCGCCACGCGGCCCAATACCAGGCCCTGGCGCGGCGCATGGGCTGGCCGGACGAGCTGACAACAGACGCCTTCATCGCCAACCAACACACCGCCGCAGCCCAGGCCGAAGCGGCCCAGGCAGCGGCCGAGCAGACCGAACAGGCCGCGTACGACGCTGGCGCGCGCCACAGTGACGACGCCCGCCGCAGCCGGGAACTGAGCGAGGAAATCGAGAAAATCCGAAAGCGCCCCGGCTCCAACATCCCCAGCGCCTATCAGGATTGGCGCGCGGACTTGGCTGCCGCCGTGGGCCTCGCCCCCGAGGAACTGCCCTTTGCCGCCGAGCTGATCGAGGTGCCGCCCGCCGAACAGCGCTGGCGCGGCGCCATTGAGCGCGCTCTCGGCGGCGAACGCCTGCGCCTGCTGGTGCCGCCTGCGGCCTTCGAGGCGGCGCTGCGCTGGGTCAACAGCCGGCACAACCGCGGCGTGCTGGTGCGCCTGCTCGACCCCACGGCGGCTCTGCGCGAGCGGGGCAACGCCACGTCCTTTGCCGACGGCTACGTGGCCAAGCTGCGCCTGAAGCCGCACCGCCTGGAGCCCGTGCTGCGCGCCATGCTGGCGCGGCGCGACCGGCATTGCGTCGATTCTGCCGACGCCCTGGCGCGGACCGATCACGCCATGACCGTGGAAGGCAGTTTTTCCGACACCGGTGGACGCTACGAGAAGGACGACCGGCGCAATCTGCGCGAAGGCTGGCTCACCGGCTTGGACAACCGCGACCAACTGCAGTCGCTGGCGAGCCAGCTCGACGCTGCTGAGACCGCTGCCGCGAAGAGCCTGACCGAGCGGGTTCAAGCGCAAGCCCGACACCGAGAGCAGAACCAACAGTTGGCGCTGCTGCACAGCCTGGCCGAACTGCGCTTTGAACAAATCGACCTCCCGGGCGTCGAGCAAACCCTGGCGGCGCTGCGCGAGCGCCTGGAGGCGCTGCTGCGCCCCGGCTCCGGCCTGGATCAGGCGCGGCAAGCGCTCGAAGCGGCCGAACTGGCCTTGGGCCGGGCGCGCGCCGATCACACCGCGCTGGCGGTTGACATCGGCAAGCGCGACGACCGCCTGGAGCGCGCCGAGCAAGCGCTGGCCGACGCGCACCACCGCGCCGCCGCGCACGCCCCCGTCGCGGAGCCCGCAGCGCCGTTGGTGGACCGTTTGCCCGATCTGCAGGCCGTGCCTGCCGCGCAGCTTGCCTTGCGCGAGCGCGACGAGCGCGACCGCCTGCACGTGGCCTTGCAGACGCGGCAAGCACAGCTGCACGACCTGGAAAAGCGCCTGGTCACCGCCATGAACCAGGCCCAGCGCGTGGACACCGGCGCCCTGGTGCAGGCCGGCACCGACATGCGCGACATCGAGGCTTACCTGACGCGCCTGCACGTGCTGGAACACGAAGACCTGCCGGCCAAGCGCGGGCGCTTTCAGCAGTACCTCAACACGTCCAGCGAGCAGGGTGTAACGCAATTGCTGACTGGCATCGACAACGAGGTGGAGGAGATCGAGCAGCGCATCGCTGCCATCAACGGTACGCTCAGGCAGGTGGCGTTCCAGCCGGGTCGCCATCTCCAACTGGTCTGCCAGCGCGTGCAGGCCGCCAGCGTCAGAGACATCCAGGCCGCTCTGGCGCGCGTGCGCGCGGCGGCCCTGGCGGATGCCGCGGACGAGGGCGAGGCGCATTTCGCAGCCCTGCAGGAGGTCGTGCGCCAACTGCGGCAGGCCGTGGCCAATCCGCGCACCCAGGCCTCCCGTGCCTTGTTGGATGCGCGCTGGCGCATCAGCTTTCTGATTGCCGTGGTGGACGCGGCCAGCGGTCAGGTGCTGGAGCGGCGCAGCGGCTCGCAGGGCGGCAGCGGAGGCGAGAAGGAGGTGATTGCCATCTACGTGCTGACCGCCTCGCTCAGCTACACCCTGTGCGCCAACCAGCGTGGCCTGCCCGATGCCGCGCCCATGCTGCCGCGCTTTGCCACCATGGTGCTGGACGAGGCTTTTTCACGCACCTCGCAGGCGGTGGCCGCGCGCATCGTGGCCGCGCTGCGCGCCTTTGGCCTGTACCCGCTGTTCGTCACCCCGAACAAGGAGCTGCGCCTGCTGCGCGAGCACACCCGGCGTGCCGTGCTGGTGCATCGTCAAGGACTTCAGGCGCGGCTGGCCTCGATGCGTTGGGAAGAGATCGACGCCGCCGCCAGCGAGCGCGCCGCCGCGCTGCCCACGCCATGAGCGCGGCGCTGAAAGGCCCAGCCGAGCTGGCCACCCAGCTGCGCCGGCAATGGGCCGACACGCCGCGCCGCCTGCGCCAACTGCTGAACGAGCCGGGCGCCTGGCCCGTCACGCTGCCCATCCCCTGGCCCGAGGCCACGCAGATCGAGCACGAGCTGGACGCCGTGCGCCAGCACGTGCAGCGCTGGCGCGCGGTCACGCGGGGTCAAGTGCAATGGGCCGAGCGCCGCTACCGCGCCACCGGCCAGGCCGTGGCGCTGCCGCGTGCCTGGGAACTGCGCGGCGCCGAAGAGTGGGTGGAGGCCATGGGCGACCGCGCCATTAGCAATGAATACGTCCGTTTTCAGCACCTGGCCGGGCTGCCCGAACTGCGCCAGCACCCCGAGTGGCTGCCGGTGCTGGTGCGCCAGCGCCAGACCCTGGCCGGTGCCGAACTGTCCGAGTTGGCCCGCGCCGTGGCCGTGGCCACCCAGCTGAGCCCCGGCTGCGCCCACGGCCTGCCCTTGCGGGCCTTGCCGCAGACCGGGGTGGACAGCAAGTTCTGGGAGCGCCAGCGCACCCTGCTCGGCGCGTTGCTGGAAGCCAGCCACCCCGGCCAGGTCGTGCCGGTGGGGTTGGAGGCCTTCCTGCACGCCGACCCGAGCGGCGCGCACTGGCTGGACGTGGTCGATCTGGATGGCGGCCTGCTGCCCTGGCCGCGCCTGCGTGTGCGTGCCGACGACCTGGGCCGCCAGGCGCTGCCCGGCCAGGCCTTGCTGCTGGTCGAAAACCACCAGTGCCTGCACCACCTGCCGCCGGCCGGCAGTCTGCCGGGCACCCTGGCGGTGCTGGGCGCCGGATTGGACCTGGCCTGGCTGGCCGCGCCCGGGTTGCGCGGACGGCGCGTGGCCTACTGGGGCGACATCGACAGCTGGGGCTTGGTGATGCTGGCGCGCGCCCGGCAACTGCTGCCCGATCTGCGGGCGCTGCTGATGGACGCGCCGACCTGGCGGCGCTTTGGCGCTCTGGCCGGCGCCGAGCCCCTGCCGGCTAGCGGACCGCCCGAGGGCCTGTTGCCTGAGGAGCAGGCCCTGTGGGACGCCTTGCGCGCCGAGCCGGCGCGCGCCCGCCTGGAGCAAGAGCGGTTGCCCGTGGCGGAGGCGCGCGCGGCGATTCTTGAGGTGCTATTAAAAATCTAGCTGCCTAGGATTCATGGGCGCCGACCAACGCGCTAAAAGACCCTGAAGACCCGCGCCGTCACAGCGGATGGCGCGCCGGCCCCTCCGCCGTGCCCCAGGGCGCGCGCACGGCGGCGATGCGCTGCACGAAGCGCTCGGGCGGGCTCAGAAAACCGTCCTCGTAGGCCACCACGCGCCACTGGGGCGCCGCGCACAGCGCCAGCAGCTCGCCGTGGCGCAGCAGGAACTCGGGCCGGGCCGGCCGGCCGACGCTGGCATTGCCCTCGGCAAAGGTCTCGTAGATCAGCGCGCCGCCCTCGGCCACGCTGTCCAGCACGGTGGGCAGCAGCGGGCGCCACAGGTAGTGGGTGACCACCACGGCGCCAAAGCGCCGGCCGGCCAGGGGCCAGGGGCCGCCCTCGATGTCGGCCTCGATCGCCTCGCCCAGGCCACGCGCCGTGGCGACGGCCTGCGGATCGCGGTCCACCCCGGTCACCGGGTGCCCGTGCCGGGCGAACCAGCGCAGATGGCGCCCGCCGCCGCAGGCGATGTCGAGCACCGGCGTGCCAGAGGGCACCAGCGGTGTCCAGCGCTGGACCCAGGGTGAGGGCAGGGAGGCGTGGGTGGCGTCGTGCATGGCGTGGCAGGTCTCGGTTGCTCTACTAATCATAGCTAGTCTGGCAATATCCGCGCCGGGATATCACGGTTTTTTCCTGAATCCGGGAAAAAAACCGTGCGACGGGCTCCTGATCTGTGATTGCATCCAGTATTTTAATTGGGGCGCGCTAAAATGGCCGGTTATGGTCACGCCACCGCCAAGTTCATCGTCCAGCTATTCCGAAGGTTCGATCCGGGTGCTGAAAGGGCTGGAGCCCGTCAAGCAGCGCCCCGGCATGTACACGCGCACCGACAACCCCCTGCACATCCTGCAGGAGGTGATCGACAACGCCGCCGACGAGGCCCTGGCCGGTTTCGGCAAGAAGATCCGGGTCACCGTCCACGCCGACCATTCGGTCAGCGTCGAGGACGACGGCCGCGGCATCCCGTTCGGTCTGCATCCCGAGGAAAAAGCGCCCGTCATCGAGCTGGTCTACACCCGCCTGCACGCCGGCGGCAAGTTCGACAAGGGCTCGGGCGGCGCCTACAGCTTCTCCGGCGGCCTGCACGGCGTGGGCGTGAGCGTCACCAACGCGCTGTCCACCCGGCTCGAAGTGCACAGCCACCGCGAAGGCCAGGTGGCGCGCATCGTGTTTGCCGGCGGCGACGTGGCCGAGCCGCTCACGCTGCGCGCGCAGGAGCCGGGCGAGCGCCGCCAGGGCACCAGCGTGCGCGCCTGGCCCGATCTGAAATACTTTGAATCCGGCACCCTGCCCATGGGCGAGCTGACGCACCTGCTGCGCAGCAAGGCGGTGCTGATGCCCGGGGTCACCGTGACCCTGACGGTGGAGAAAACCCGGGACACGCAGAGCTGGCAGTTCAAGGGCGGCCTGCGCGACTACCTGGAGCAGACGCTGTCCAGCGAGCCCGTGATCCCCATCTTCGAGGGCGAGGGCTACGCCGACAAAAACGCCGAGAGCTTTGCCGAGGGCGAGGGCGCCCAGTGGGCCGTGGCCTTCACCGAGGACGGCCACCCGGTGCGCGAGAGCTACGTCAACCTGATCCCCACCACCGCCGGTGGCACGCACGACAGCGGTCTGCGCGAGGGCCTGTTCCAGGCCGTCAAGAGCTTTATCGAGCTGCACGCGCTGCTGCCCAAGGGCGTCAAGCTGATGCCCGAGGACGTGTTCGCGCGCGCCAGCTACGTGCTGTCCGCCAAGGTGCTCGACCCGCAGTTCCAGGGCCAGATCAAGGAACGCCTGAATTCGCGTGATGCCGTGCGTCTGGTGTCTGGCTACGTGCGCCCGGCGCTCGAACTCTGGCTGCACCAGCACGTCGACTTTGGCCGCAAGCTGGCCGAACTGGCCATCAAGGCCGCCCAGACCCGCCAGCGCGCCGGCCAAAAGGTCGAAAAGCGCAAGGGCTCGGGCGTGGCCGTGCTGCCCGGCAAACTCACGGATTGCGAAAGCCGCGACATCGCCGCCAACGAGGTGTTTCTGGTCGAGGGCGATTCGGCCGGGGGCTCGGCCAAGATGGGCCGCAACAAGGAAACCCAGGCCGTGCTGCCGCTGCGCGGCAAGGTGCTGAACACCTGGGAGGTCGAGCGCGACCTGCTGTTCAAGAACACCGAGGTGCACGACATCGCCGTGGCCATCGGCGTGGATCCGCATGGGCCGCAGGACACGCCCGACCTGAGCGGCCTGCGCTACGGCAAGGTCTGCATCCTGTCCGATGCCGATGTGGATGGATCGCACATTCAAGTGCTGTTATTGACGCTCTTTTTCCGTCATTTTCCGAAATTGATCGACACCGGCCATGTCTTCGTGGCCCGGCCACCGCTGTTTCGAGTGGATGCGCCGGCGCGCGGCAAAAAGCCCGCCGCCAAGATGTACGCGCTGGATGACGGTGAGTTGACGGCAATTTTGGATAAATTGCGCAAAGATGGCGTTGCCGAGGGCAAATGGACCATCTCCCGCTTCAAGGGCCTGGGCGAGATGAGCGCGGAACAATTGTGGGAAACCACGCTCAATCCCGACACCCGCCGCCTGATGCCGGTGCGGCTGGGGCAGTTCGACTTCCTGCGCACCGCCGCCGAAATGACCAAACTCATGGGCAAGGGCGAGGCGGCGGCCCGGCGCGAGCTGATGGAGTTGCACGGCGATGCCGTGGACATCGACATCTGAGAACCCCTTCACCCATGCACAAGCCTTTTTTTCTTCGCCTGTTCCAGCGCCGCTGGCGTGGCTGGTTGCTGGCGCTGGCCCTGCCCGCCGTGCACGGCGCGGCGCACGCCGACCTGTGGGCCTTCGTCGATGAGCAGGGCATCACCCATTTCGCCGCCACCCAGGTCGACGAGCGCTACCTGTTGTTCTTCAAGGGCAGCGAGATCGGCAACCTGAGTCTGTCCGACGCCAGCGCACCGGCCGCCGCCGACAGCCGGCACGAGCCCTCGCCGGCGCTGGCGCGGCGCTGGGGCGATCTGGACGCCTCGCGCGGCTACCAGTCGGTGCGCAAGCACCTGCAGGTGGCGGCCAAGGCCTTTCAACTCGACTACTCGCTGCTGAAGGCGGTGGTGGCCGCCGAATCGGGCTTCGACCCGGCGGCCGTGTCCTCGAAAGGGGCGGTTGGCCTGATGCAGCTGCTGCCCAGCACCGCCGCGCAGTACGGCGTGCAGGCCGACGCGGCCGGGCGCCGCGACCGGCAGGGCCGGGCGCTGCCGGCGCGCAGCATCGAACAGAAGCTGACCGACCCGCACACCAACATCCAGGCCGGAGCCCGCCACCTGGCCCACCTGCTCAAGCTGTTCAAGGGCGAGCTGGAACTGGCCGTGGCCGCCTACAACGCCGGCGAAGGCGCGGTGCAGCGCGCCGGCCACCAGATCCCGAATTACAAGGAAACCCAGGGTTACGTGAAAACCGTGCTGGGCCTGTACCAGATGTTCCAGCCCGAGGGCGCCGCGCGGCGGCTGGGCCGCGCCGAGGCGGCGGTGTTGCCGCAAGCCTCGGTGATCGGTACCCGGGGCACGCGCGTGCGCGCCCGCCTGGGCAGCCCCGAGGCGCCCGCGCCGGCCGGCCCGTCCGTCACCGAGGCCGCCGCCGAGCCCTACGCGGCGCTGGCGCCGGTGCGCTACGCCGTGCCGCTGGCGCACGAATTGGCCGCCGATGGTCGCCAATAAGCTTTCTTTTTTAGTTTTTTTCTGAATGAACGATCAAGCCCTGCTGGATTTGGGCGCGCCTGAGGGCGCTGGCCCGCAGGACGAGCTGCCCCTGGCCTTGTACGCCCAGCGCGCCTACCTCGAATACGCCTTGTCCGTCGTCAAGGGCCGGGCCCTGCCCGACGTCTGCGACGGCCAGAAGCCGGTGCAGCGCCGCATCCTGTACGCCATGGCGCGCATGGGCCTGGGCTGGAGTGGCCCGAACGGCAACAGCCCCGCCAAGCCGGTGAAAAGCGCCCGCGTGGTGGGCGACGTGCTGGGCCGCTTTCACCCGCATGGCGACAGCGCCGCCTACGACGCGCTGGTGCGCATGGCGCAGGATTTTTCGCTGCGCTACCCGCTGATCGACGGTCAGGGCAACTTCGGCAGCCGCGACGGCGACGGCGCCGCCGCCATGCGCTACACCGAGACGCGCCTGGCCAAGATCACACGCCTGCTGCTCGACGAGATCGACGAAGGCACAGTCGATTTCGTGCCCAACTACGACGGCAGCACGGAAGAGCCGCGCCAGTTGCCCGCGCGCCTGCCGTTCGCGCTGCTGAACGGCGCCAGCGGTATTGCCGTGGGCATGGCCACCGAAATCCCCAGCCACAACCTGCGCGAAGTGGCCGACGCTTGCGTGGCCCTGGTCCGGAACCCGAACCTCGGCGACGACGAGCTGTTCGGCCTGCTGCCTGGCCCCGACTACCCCGGCGGCGGCCAGATCATCAGCCCGGCCGGCGACATCGCCGACGCCTACCGTGGCGGCCGTGGCAGCCTGAAGGTGCGCGCGCGCTGGAAGATCGAGGACCTGGCGCGCGGCCAGTGGCAGCTGGTGGTCACCGAACTGCCGCCCGGCACCTCGTCGCAGAAGGTGCTGGAGGAGATCGAGGAGATCACCAACCCCAAGATCAAATCCGGCAAGAAGGCGCTGACGCAGGACCAGAGCCAGCTGAAAGCCACCGTGCTGGCCGTGCTGGACGAGGTGCGCGACGAATCCAGCAAGGACGCGGCGGTGCGCCTGGTGTTCGAGCCCAAGAGCCGCACCATCGGCCAGGACGAGCTGATCCACACCTTGCTGGCGCACACCAGCCTGGAATCGTCCAGCTCGATCAACCTGACCAGCGTCGGCTTGGACGGCAAGCCGGTGCAAAAAAGCCTGCGCCAGATGCTGCTGGAATGGGTCGAGTTCCGCCAGGCCACCATCACCCGGCGCAGCCAGCACCGGTTGCGCAAGGTGCTGGAGCGCATCCACATCCTCGAGGGCCGGCAGCTGGTGCTGCTGAACATCGACGAGGTGATCGCCATCATCCGCCAGAGCGACGAGCCCAAGGCGGCGCTGATCGCGCGCTTCAACCTGACTTCGGTGCAGGCCGACGACATCCTGGACATCCGCCTGCGCCAACTGGCGCGGCTGGAAGCCATCAAGATCGAGCAGGAACTGGCCGAGCTGCGCACCCAGCAGGGCGGCCTGGAAGACATCCTGGGCAGCCCGGCCAGCCTGAAGCGCCTGATGATCAAGGAGATCGAGCAGGACGCCAAGCAGTTCGCCGACCCGCGCCGCACCCTGATCCAGGCCGAGAAAAAGGCCGTGGCCGAGGTCCGGGTGCTGGACGAGCCGGTCACCGTGGTGGTCAGCGCCAAGGGCTGGGTGCGCGCGCGCCAGGGCCATGGGCACGACGCCGCGGGCTTTGCCTTCAAGGCCGGCGACGGCCTGTACGGCACCTTTGAATGCCGCACCGTCGATCACCTGCTGGTGTTTGGCAACAACGGCCGCGTCTACAGCGTGGCGGTGGCCAGCCTGCCCGGCGCGCGCGGCGACGGCCAGCCCATCACCACCTTGATCGACCTCGAGTCGGGCACCCAGCCGCTGCACTACTTCGCCGGGGCCGAGGGCGTCACCTTGCTGCTGGCCGGCTCGGGCGGCTACGGCTTTCTGGCGCGGGTCGAGCACCTGCTGTCGCGCCAGCGCGGCGGCAAGGCCTTCATCACCGTGGGCGAGGGCGAGCAGGTCTGCCAACCCTCGGTGGTCGGCCTGGGTTCTGAATCAAAACCAGCCAACCCCGGCGCCAACTCATCCCCGGCAGCTATCGGTTTGGTAGCGGCCACGCACGTGGCCTGCGCCTCCACCGGCGGGCGCATCCTGACCTTCGAGATCGGCGAGTTGAAGGTGATGGAAAAAGGCGGGCGCGGCCTGACCCTGATCGACCTGGAGCCCAAGGACGCCCTGGCCGGCGCCGCCGCCTACACGCGCAGCGTGCGCATCGTCGGCATCGGCCGCGGCGGCAAGCCGCGCGAGGAACAACTGGAGATCCGCAGCCTGAACAACGCCCGCGCCGCGCGTGCGCGCAAGGGCAAGGCGGCCGATCTGGGCTTCAAGCCCACCGGCATCATGAGGGTCGAGTGATGGAAATCAGCTGGGTCGGTTATGTGCTGATGCTGGTCATGGCCGGCGTCAGCTTCGCGCTGGGGCGCTGGCTGTCGCGCGACTGGCGCGCCAAGCGACGCGCCAAGGAAATCGCCGCCGCGCGCGCCAAGGAAACGCGCCAGCAGCGCCGCGCGCGCGAGCGGCGCGGCCAGGCCTGATACCAAAAGGCGTTCAAAAATACCCCACCGTTCGCGTGGAGCCCTTCGGCAGGCTCGGCCTGAACGGTTCTTGCGGTTTGAACGCCCATCGGTACGAGCGGCCCTGGCGCGGCCGGCGCCGTCAGGGCTTGCCGGCGCTGCGCCCCGGTGGCTCGCAGCTTGGCTGGGTCAGCACCGGGCAGCGCTTGAACGCCTCGGGGCGCAGACCGCCGTGGCTCAGGCGGTACGGGTCCATGCAGGCGTAGGCGGCGTTGTAGCGTGCCCATTGCGCGGCGCAGCTGTTGTCTTCGCTGGCCGGCCTGGGTTTGGGCCCCGGCAGCGGCGCGTCGCGCGCTGGCGCCGCCGGGGTGTTCAGGGCGTCGCGGTAGCCCCGCAGGCGCCGCTCGGCGGCCTGCTGCTCGGCCGCGCTGAGCGGCGCGGCCGGCGCCACCTCGGTCACCGGAGAGGCGACGCGCGCGCCGGGCGACGGCGCCTCGTCGCTGTAGTGGACCACCCCGCGCTCGTCCACCCAGCGCTTGATCTGGGCGTTGGCGAACCCGGCCGTGGCGGTCAGCACGGCCAACAGCAGGGTGCAATGGCATCGGATCGGCATGGTGGCATTGTGTCGCCGCGCGGCGACAAATCAAGTGGACGGGGCAGGCAGCGGCGCTTCGGCCCAGTGCCCCGGCGCCAGACCGTCCAGCCGGTACGGCCCGATGGCCGCGCGCACCAGACGCAGCGTGGGGTGGCCCACGGCCGCCGTCATGCGCCGCGCCTGGCGGTTGCGCCCTTCGTGCAACACCAGTTCGATCCAGTGGGTGGGGATGTGGCGGCGCGCGCGGATCGGGGGCTCGCGCGGCGGCAGCTCAGGCGCGTCTGGCAGCAGGCGCGCCTGGGCCGGGCGGGTCGGGCCGTCGTTCAGCACCAGGCCGGCGCGCAGCGCGGCCAGGGCGGCATCGCCCGGCGCGCCTTCCACCTGCGCCCAATAGGTCTTGGGCCACTTGTGGCGCGGATCGGCGATGCGCGCTTGCAGCGCGCCGTCGCTGGTCAGCAGCAGCAGCCCCTCGCTGTCGGCGTCCAGCCGGCCGGCCACGTACACGCCCGGCACGTTGATGAAGTCCTTCAGCCCGCGCCAGCGCCCCTCGGCCGTGAACTGGCTGAGCACGCCATAGGGCTTGTAAAACCGCAGCAGGCGCGGCGGCGCCGTGGGGTTGGCTGATGGCCTGGGCGCCGGGCGCGCCTGGCGGAATTTCTGAATGTCCCCTCGCATCAGCTTGTCAGGTCAGCGCGCCAGCCGCGGCCCACGAAACGCCGCGGGGAGTGCGTCTTTCCGCCGGACAGGCCTGGGTGCCGCTGTGCACCGCCGCTCCGAAGCGACCGATCATGCCCCCGGGAGGCGGCGCGGCAGACGCTTCGAGGGGCGGCTTCAGCAGGTTCATACCGCTATTGTGCGTGGGCACTCCGGTGCGGTTGCCGCATGGCGCCTGGTCGGACGGATACTTGTGGGGTACCTGCAGCCCTAGGGTCTGTTAACGCTATTTTCCGGCGTGCGAACCTGCTTAAAAACGCGTCAATCTAGGCGTGCGACGCCGCCCAGACCGGGTGTCTGGGCAAGGAGCACAACAACGAGTGACGCGTTTTTAAGCAGGTTCCCTTCGGGTTGCGATCAAAAAGGCCATCGCCGGCGTTGCCAGCCTTGCCAAGGTACCTACCTTGACGGCGGCTGGCGCCTTGGCGAGTGGCCTTTTTGACTCGCAACGCACGCCGGAAAATAGCGTTAACAGGCCCTAGGCGCGTGGGGATGGTTCCGGAAAACAAAAAACAAAGGCCCACCGACACAAGGTCGGCAGGCCTGCCCGCATGCACCCAGGGTGCGGGTGTTCAGTCCACCTGCAGCTTGGTCGCCTCGGCCAAGCGCTTCCAGCGTTCGATTTCCTCCAACTGAAATTGACGCATCTCGGTGCCGGTGCTCATCACCGAGGTGGAGGACTGACGACGGAAGGTTTCTTGCACCTCCTCGGTCTTGCCCGCCTTGAGGAACAAAGCCTCCAACGCCTGCACCACGGGTGCGGGGGTCTTTGCCGGCGCCGCCGCGGCGGTCCAGTTGAACGCCAGAAACTTCGGCAAACCGGCCTCGGCCGAGGTCGGCACGTCAGGGATGGCGGTGGAGCGGTGGGCATCGGTGACGGCCAGGGCGCGCAGGCGCCCCCCCTTGATCAGTTGCAACGCGGCGGTCGAATCGACCACGGCGTAGTCGATCTGGCCACCGGCAATGGCGTTCATCACGTCGCTGGCGCCCTTGTACGGGATGTTCTTGGCCTTGATGCCGGCCAGCTCGTTCATCCATTCGGTGTACAGCGTGTACGAGGGCGAGCCAGCGCCGTAGTTGAGTTGGCCCGGGCGCTTCTTCACCTCGGCGATCAAGGCCTTCAGCGTCTTGAACGGCGACTTCGGCGGCACGATCACGACACAGGGCGCGCGGCCGATGACCGTGAGCGGCGCCAGGTCGCGGATCGGGTCGTAGGCCAGGTTGCGGAACAGCGCCGCGTTGGTGGACAGGGTGGAATTGCTGCCCAGCAGGATGGTGTAGCCGTCGGCGGGCGCGGCCAACACGGCCTGCACGGCGATGACGCCGTTGGCGCCGGCCTTGTTCTCGACCACCACCGGCTGGCCACTCAGCTCGCCCATGGCCTTGGCGAAGGTGCGCGCGGTCAGGTCGGCGCCGGTGCCGGCCGGAAAAGGCACGATCATCTTGATCGGTCCACTCGGAAAGGCGCCGGCGGCGCCCGTCTGGGCGTGCGCGCCGGTGGCGGCCAGGGCCAGGGCGCTGGCGCCGCCGGCCAGCAGATGGCGCCGGCTCAGGCGCGGGGTGAACATGGTCATGGTGTGTCTCCTAGGGATTGGGGGGTAAGTCAACAGGTCGGCGCCTCAGCGCGCCTTGCCCAGCAGTTCGCGCGCGACGACCCAGCGGTGCACTTCGGTCGGGCCTTCGTAGATGCGCATCAGGCGCGCCTCGGCGGCCATCTGTTGCAAGGGCAATTCCTTGGTCATGCCCATGGCGCCGTGGGCTTGCATGGCCTGGTCGATCACTTCGGTGGCCATTTCGGTGGCAAACACCTTGATCATCGACAGCTGGGTGCGCGCCTGGTCACCACCGTCGATGCGCGCGGCGGCCTCGTAGGTCATCAGCCGGCAGGCGTGGATGCGCGTGGCGGCGTCCGCCACCCACCACTGGATGGCCTGGCGCTCGGACAAGGCCGCGCCAAAGGTGCGGCGCTGCGGCGCCCACTCGCACAGCATGTCGAGCGCGCGGCGGGCGCGGCCCACGCACCAGGCCGCCATCTGCAGGCGGCGTGTGGACAAACGCGATTGCATGATGCCAAAGCCCAACCCTTCGGCGCCCAGCATCTGGGTATGCGGCAGACGGCAGTTTTCCAGCACCAGCTCGTAGGTGAAATGGCCGCCCAGCATGGGAATGCGCCGCTCGATCAGGAAGCCCGGCGTGTCCTTGTCGACGATGAAGGCGCTGATGCCGCCACGGCCGCCCTTGTCCTTGTCGGTGACGGCCATGACGATGGTCCAGTCGGCCTTTTCCATGCGGCTGACCCAAATCTTGCGGCCGTCCAGCACCCAATCGTCGCCCTGGCGCACGGCCCGGGTGCGCATGCCGGCCGGGTCGGCGCCCGCGCCTGGCTCGGAAATGGCCATCGCCGCCGCCGTCTCGCCGCGCGCGTAGGGGCTCAGGTAGCGCTCGCGCTGCGCCGGGGTGGCGTGATCGCGCAGGATGCGCAGGTTGGGCGAATCGGGCGGCAGCTCGAACGGCAGCACCGAGTAGCCCAGCTCTTCCCACACGCCGACCATGGCCACCTGGGGCAGATCAAAGCCGCCCATGTCCTCGGGGGCGTCCAGCCCCCACAGGCCCAGGGCACGGGTGCGTTCGGCCAGATGGGCTTGTTCCTCGGCGCTGAGCACGAAGCCCTGGCCGGCGGCTTCGCGCGCCAGGGCCTTGGGCTCCAGCGGCAGCATCTCGTTGCGCACGAACTGGCTCACCAGGTCCTTGAGCGCGCGGTGGGTGTCGTCGAGTTCAAAGTTCATGGCGTGGCGGCCGGCCAGAGCGCGGCGATTTCCTGGTCGGTGAACCCCTCGGCGCGCAGCACCTCGGCGGTGTGCTCGCCGACGCTGGGGGCGTGGCGGGTGATGGGCGGCGCGGCGCCATCGACCAGGGTGGTCGGGCGCACCTGACGCAGCGGACCTTCGGTGGGGTGTTCGGAGGTCTCGAACAAGCCGACCGCCGCCAGATGCGGATGCCGGGGCAGATCGCTCAGGCCGTAGACCGGCGTGGCGGGGATGTCCAGGCGCTCGCACAGCGCCATCCACTCGGCCGTGCTGCGGCTGGGGCCCAGCGCCAGCAGCTCGGCGTACAGGGCGCGGATGTTGGCGTTCAGCGAGGCGCGGCTGCGGGTGTCGTAGCGCTCGTTCAAGTCGGGCCGCTCCAGGGCCTCGAAAAAGGCGGCCCAGTGGCGCGGCGTGTAGGGCAGCAGGCTGATGTGGCCGTCCGACGTGGGCATCACCTGCCGGCCGCCGCTGAGCAGGCGGGCGTAGCCGGCCGGCCCCTCGTCGCCGACGAAGGCCATGTGGCCCATGTGCTCGGCCAGCGTGAAGGCGGTCATGGTCTCCAGCATCGGCACCTCGACGTAGGCGCCCTGCCCGGTGCGCAGGCGCCGCACCAGGGCCGCCAGAATGGCCTGCGCCGTGGCCAGGCCCGACACCTTGTCGGCGATCAGGCTGGGCAGGTAGGTCGGGCCGCCAGCGTCCTGCGCCGACAGGCTGGCCAGCCCGCTGGCGGACTGGATGATGTCGTCGAAGGCCGGTTTCAGCGCGTGCGGGCCGTCCTGCGCGAAGCCGGTGGCGGCGCAGTAGACGATGCCCGGGTGCAGCGCGCGCACGGCTTCGTAGCCAAAACCCAGACGCTCGACCGCCGGCACGCGCATGTTGTGCACCAGCACGTCGGCGGTGGGCAGCAGGCGCCGCAGCGCGGCGCGCCCGGCCTCGGTCTTCAAATCCAGCGCCACCGAGCGCTTGTTGCGGTTCAAGCCCAGGTAAATGGAGCTCATGCCCGGATGCCGCGACACGCCGTTGGCGCGCATCATGTCGCCCTCGGGCGGCTCGATCTTGATCACGTCGGCGCCGTAATCGGCCAGTTGCTGGGTGGCCAGCGGGCCCAGCACCACGGCCGTCAGGTCGATGACGCGAATGCCGTCCAGCAAGGGCGCGCCTGGGGTCGGGGCGGCCATGCTCATTGCCCCGTGAACACCGGCTCGCGCCGCTGGGCCGCGGCGGTCACGCCTTCACGGAAATCGGCCATCTTGAACTGCTGGCGCTGAATCTCCAGCTCGCGCTGGTTGCCAGCCGCCACCGCGTCGGCCAGTCCTTGGCGCAGTGTTTCGCGCGTGGATTGCAGGGCCACCGGCGCGGCGCCGGCCAGCTCTTGCGCCCAGGCCATGGCCCGGGTCAGCACGGCGGCGTCGGTCTCGGCCAATTCGTCGACCAGCCCCATGCGCAGCCCGACCTCGCCGTTCACGCGGCGGCCGGTGCACAACAAAGTGGCGGCCTGCTGCGGACCGATCAGCCGCGGCAGCAGCACGCTCAGCCCGAAACCGGGGTGAAAACCCAGCCGCACGAAGTTGGCCGACAAGCGCGTGGACGGCCCGGCGACCCGGAAATCGGCCACCAGCGCCAGCCCCAGCCCGGCGCCAATGGCCGGCCCGTGCACCGCCGCCACCAGGGGCTTGCGGGTGCGGAACAAGCGCAGCGCATGCGCGTAGAAGGGGCCGGGGTCGACCTGGGTGCCGGCATCCACGCCGCTGAAATCGGCACCGGCGCAAAACACCTTGCCTTCGGCCGACAGCAGCACCACGCGGCAGTCGGGGTCGGCGTCCAGCGCGTCCAGCTGGTCCGCCAGGCGGCGCATGAAATCGGGATCGACGTGGTTGTGCGGCGGGCGCGACCAGCGCAGGTGCGCCACATGGCCCTCGCGCGTGAGCGTGAGATCGGCAGAGTCGGTCATAGGCTTGTCTCCTAGAGGGTTGTTACCGCACAGTATCTGGACACACTTGACTTGGAACAAGAGCACAATTTCGATATGCGGAATCATGCACCCCTCTCCACCCGTGCCCGAACCAAGACCAGCGGCGTCTTCGAGCGCGCCACCCCGGGCAGCCAGGCGCTGGAGCGCGGCATGGCGCTGCTGCGCGCTTTCCTGGGCGGCGCGGTCGACCTGACCAACGCCGAACTGGCCGAGCGCTGCGGCCTGCCGCGCTCCACCGTCAGCCGGCTGACGCGTTCGCTGGTGGACGGCGGTTTTCTGGAGTTCGACACCGCCCAGTCGGTGTACCGCCTGGGGCCAGTGTGTCTGAGCCTGGCGGCCGGCTACCACCACGGCCACGGCGCCTTTGCCGCCGTGCTGCCCCTGCTGCGCGACGCCGCGCAGCGCGAGAAGGTCAACGTCGGCCTGTGTGTGCAGGACGGCACGCACATGGTGTACCTGGCGAGTTTTCGCGAGGAGCGCGGACCGGTCAAGCGCGTGGTGAACGCCGGCACCCGCACGCCGATCGCCTTTTTTTCCAGCGGCCACGCCCTGATCGCCGCCCTGCCCGCGCCGGCACGCCAGAGCTTGTTCGAGCGCCTGGCCGAAACCCACGGCGCGCAATGGCCCGCGGCGCGGGCGCGCATCGAACAGTCCATCGCTCAGTGCGCGGCGCAAGGGTTTTGCACCCTGCCCAGCATTCCGGGCCTGGTCGGCTTGGCCACCACCTTGCGCACCCCCGACGGCACCATCTGCTCGGTGCTGCTGACCGCGCCGGAGCGCGAGGACGGCAGCCACGCACCGGAGCTGCCCGAGGTGCTGCGGCGGCTGGCGCGGGAGATGCAGGAGGCCTGGGCGCGCGGCTGAACACCCCTGGTTCTCGCAATTTCTTGCCAAAACAGGTCAAGGCCGGCGCCAATACATCCACATTAGCTATAAATTCAGGAGTTCCGAGGCCTCTTCCGCGCACCGCCGCCGCCGCCGTGCAAAATGGCCCGATGCCCTCTCCTCGACTGCTGCGCCTGGACACCCAGGCGGCCGACCACGCCGCCGAAGCCGCCGCCGGCCTGCTGCGGCCCCAGGCGGCGATCTCGCCCAAGTTCTTCTACGACGCGCTCGGCTCGCGCCTGTTCGACGCCATCACCGAGCTGCCGGAATACACCCCGACCCGCACCGAGGCGGCCATCTTCGCCGCGCACGGCCCGGCCATGGCGCGGGCGGCGCTGGCCCACACGGGTGAGCAGCCGGTCGTCGTCGACCTGGGCGCGGGCAGTTGCGCCAAGGCGGCGGCGCTGTTTCCGCTGCTGGCGCCGCGCCGCTACGTGGCGGTGGACATCTCGGCCGATTACGTGGCCGGCGCGCTGACGCAGCTGCAGCGCGAACACCCGGCGCTGGAGCTGGTCGGCGTGGGGCAGGATTTTTCCAGTCGACTGGCGCTGCCGGCCGACCTCACCGGTCCGCGCGCGCTGGTGTTCTACCCCGGCTCCAGCATCGGCAATTTCGACCCCGCCGGCGCCCTGGCCCTGCTGCGCCAGGCGCGTGCGGTGGCCGGCGGCGGGGCCCTGCTGATCGGGGTGGACCTGCTCAAGCCGGTGGCGGTGCTGGAGGCCGCCTACGACGACGCACTGGGCGTGACGGCGGC